>NZ_JAMYOI010000003.1:0-297326 GCF_040319775.1 Mesorhizobium sp. M0870 | reverse complement strand
CCTGTTTTTTCGGCCAATAGTTCCTACTCCCCTACTCGCCTACTCCCCTACTCCCCTACTCCCCTACTCCCCTACTCCCCTACTCCCCTAAACATTCAGCAGCAGATACTCCCGCTCCCACGGGCTGATCACTTCCATGAAGGTCTCGAACTCCGCCCGTTTGATCGCCGCATAGGTGGCGGCGAAGGACTTGCCCAGATGCGCGCAGAGTTCCTCGTCGCCCTCGAACAGGTCGACGGCTTCGAGCAGGCCGCGCGGCAGGTCGATCTCGTCGGCATTGGCGGTGGTCAGCACGGGAGGCTCGGCCTTGATCTTGTTGGTGATGCCGATCAGCCCACAGGCAAGCGATGCCGCAAGCGCTAGATAGGGGTTGGCATCGGAGGACGGGATGCGGTTTTCGACGCGCCGAGCCGCCGGATCCGAACGTGGCACGCGAAATGCCGTGGTGCGGTTGTCATAGCCCCATTTGTTGTTGACCGGCGCCGACGCCGCCTGTGTCAGCCGGCGGTAGGAATTGACGTAGGGCGCGAACATCACCAGCGCGTTCGGCACATGCTTCTGCATGCCGCCGATAAAGTGGAAAAAATCGTCGGTTTCCGAGCCGTCAGCGGCCGAAAAGATGTTCTGTCCAGTCTTCTTGTCGATGATCGACTGATGGATATGCATGGCGGAGCCGGGTTGCCCCTGGATCGGCTTGGCCATGAAGGTGGCGTAGATCTCGTGCTTCAGCGCCGCCTCGCGAATGGTGCGCTTGAACATGAACACCTGGTCGGCCAGTTCGATCGGGTCGCCGTGGCGCAGATTGATCTCCAACTGGCCGGCGCCTTCCTCGTGTATCAGCGTATCGATCTCCAGGCCCTGGCTTTCGGAGAAATGGTAGATGTCGTCGATCAGTTCGTCGAATTCGTTGACGCCGGCGATCGAATAGCCGGCGCCGCCGCCGATCGCGCGTCCCGACCGGCCGACAGGCGGGGTCAGCGGATAGTCCGGATCGGGATTCTTGCGCACCAGGTAGAACTCGATCTCGGGCGCCACCACTGGCTTCAGGCCGAGCTTGTCATAGGCAGCCACCACACGCTTCAACACGTTGCGCGGCGTGAACTCGACTGAGCGTCCGTCCTGGTGGACGAGATCGCAGATGACCGCGGCCGTCGGGTCTTCTTCCCAGGGCACCACCGTCAGCGTCGACAGGTCCGGCATCAGTTTGAGGTCGCCGTCGTCTTCCGGGTAATGGAAGCCGTTGCCATCCTCGGGGTAGCCGCCGGAAATCGTTGTCATGAAAACTGCCGACGGCAGCGCCAGCGAGGTGTTGGAGGTGAATTTCTTCGACGGCATCATCTTGCCACGCGCGACGCCGGCCTGATCAGGCGTGATGCACTCGATATCCTCGATGCCGCGCCACTCCAGCCAGGCGCTGACTTCCTTCCAGTTCTTGACGCCCCGTTGGTTTTTCACGAAGGCAGGCGTACGGACACGTCCTCCGCGGCTCGACGGACGGACTTCCTTTTTTGCAGGCGGCATCATTCACCAGATTGGGTTGCGGATTGTGGAGTATAGCCGTGCCCCCCTGTGGAAGGGAAGGGGAGCCGCGTCGGGCATTGGCCGGTGCGGTTGAAAATCACGCCAATCGGCCTAGTTTCGGCCGTCGCAATTCCAATCGAGGCCCAAATCTTAATCGAGAAATTGAATGCGGCCCAACGGCAAACTGACGACGATCGGATTCGATGCCGACGACACGCTGTGGCAGAACGAGCAGTTCTTCCGGCTGACGGAAAAGCGCTTTGCCGCCATGCTCGTCGACCATGGCGAAGCCGAGCATATCTCGGCACGATTGCTGGAGGCCGAAAGGCGCAACCTCGCCGTCTATGGCTTCGGCATCAAGGGATTTACCCTGTCGATGATCGAGACGGCGATCGAGGTCACGCAAGGCCGCGTACCGGCCTCGGTCATAGCAGAGATTCTCGATGCCGGCCGCGAAATGCTGAGTCATCCGATCGAGGCCTTGCCGCACGCCCGCGAGACGGTCGAAAAGCTTGCCGGCGCATTCCGGCTTGTGCTGATCACCAAGGGCGACCTCTTCGATCAGGAGCGCAAGCTGGCTGGCTCTGGCCTTGGCGATCTGTTCGACGCGGTCGAGATCGTCAGCGACAAGAATGCCGCCACCTATAGGAGGATCTTCAGCCGCCACGGCGATGGTGCCGCGAAAAGCATGATGGTCGGCAACTCGCTGAAGTCGGATGTGGTGCCGGCCATCGAGGCCGGCGGCTGGGGTGTCCATGTGCCGCACGAACTGACCTGGGTGCTGGAGCATGTCGAAGCGCCGGTAACCGAATCGAGGTTCCGCCAGATATCCGATCTCGGACAACTGCCCGGATTGATCGAAAGCATCATCGATCCGTGATTGCCGGGCCTTACCTAATTTGCTCAATTCCGGACGGAAAACCGTTACACACTTTCCCGCAATTAGCTTAGCGGCCGATGAGGCGATCGATCACCGGTTGCAACCGTTCGGGCGTGATCGGCTTGGCGACCACCACGTCGATGATACCAGACAGGCCCAGACTTTCCGTCGCGCCATTCTTGGTTGACAGCAGGATTACCGGTGGCAGCGATTTGCCCGAGGCGCGGCGCAACGCGGCGATGCTGGACATCAGGTTCTCGCAGTCCTTGTTGTCGGCGCCGCCGTCAAGGACAACCACACCGGGAATGAGGGACCGCAAGATCCTTGCCGCCGTGTCGGGAGATTCCGAAATCGGCTTGAGCCCGGATCGCTCGACGATCTTTGAAATCACCACGCGATTGATTGGCGATTTCCCGACGACAAGCACCTGCGACGGATCACGGATCGCCTCGGCGCTCGAGTCACGGGTCGCCAGATTCGGATGTCTTGGAGTCTCGCCTTCGCGGTTCACCGGGCACACAAGTCGGCCAAGAAGCTCGCCCCTATTTCAATGCAGAGTTGAATCCGGAGCGCAATTGGCGTGAGATCGGAGCCTATGTCAAGTTGAAATAAAAGTACCCTAAATCATCGCCGGGAGCAGTGAATTTCAAGCAACGCTACTGTACTCAACTGTCCACACGTGAGCTTGATGAAAAGAAAATTCACCTGCGCAGAGGCTGCGCAGGTGAAGGGTCGGTTGCATGGATTCGGTCAGCCGTGGCTCTGCTGCGTGACGATGACCGGGATCAGCAGATCGCCCCAGTTGCCGTCGCCGCCGTGATGTCGTGCCGAGCGCACGAGCTCGACCGAGACGCCCGCCTCGACCGCCTTCATCACCGACTGGTTGAGGCGGTGCAGGTCGTTGGCCAGCATGCGGATCGTCGCCTGCTGGTCGACGCTCATCGTCGTCGACTGTTCCTCGGCGCGTTCCTTGACGCGGCTTATCGATGCCATTGGTCTTCTCCTTGTGTTCCAAGCCCTGTTGGGCGTTCCCTCTGTATTTCTGCGGTCCGCTATTCCGCGGCTGGTTTGAACTGCGCGTGCTCGGTCGATTCATGCATGGCGGTGGTCGACGACTTGCCGCCGGTGATCGCCATAGACACGGCGTCGAAATAGCCGGTGCCGACCTCGCGCTGGTGCTTGGTCGCGGTGTAGCCATTGGCCTCGGCCGCGAACTCCGCTTCCTGCAACTCGGAATAGGCCGCCATCTGCCGTGCCTTGTAGCCGCGCGCCAGCTCGAACATGCCATAGTTGAGCTGGTGGAAGCCGGCGAGCGTGATGAACTGGAACTTGTAGCCCATGGCGCCGAGCTCCTTCTGGAATCTGGCGATCGTCGCGTCGTCGAGGTTCTTCTTCCAGTTGAACGAGGGCGAGCAATTGTAGGCGAGCAGCTTGTCGGGATGATGCTTGCGCACGCCCTCAGCGAATCTCCTGGCCTGTGCCAGGTCGGGTTTCGAGGTCTCGCACCAGATCAGATCCGCGTAAGGCGCATAGGCGATGGCGCGGGCGATGCAGGGCTCGATGCCGTTCCTGACATGGTAGAAACCTTCCACCGTGCGCCCGGCGTCGTAGTCGACGAAAGGCTGGTCGCGTTCGTCGATGTCGGAGGTGAGCAGCTTGGCGGCTTCCGCATCGGTGCGCGCGACGACCAGGGTCGGCGTGCCCATCACGTCCGCCGCCAGGCGCGCGGCATTGAGGTTGCGGATGTGCGCCGCGGTCGGGATCAGCACCTTGCCGCCGAGATGGCCGCATTTCTTTTCCGACGCAAGCTGATCCTCATAGTGGACGCCGGCGGCGCCCGCCTCGATGAAGGCCTTCATGATTTCGAAGGCGTTGAGCGGTCCGCCGAAGCCGGCTTCCGCGTCGGCAACGATCGGCGCGAACCAGGTCTCGACCGAAAGCCCGTTGCCTTCGGAGGTCTCGATCTGGTCGGCGCGCTGCAGCGTGCGGTTTATGCGCTTGACCAGTTCGGGCGCCGCATTGGCCGGGTAGAGCGATTGGTCCGGATACATCGCACCAGCCGTGTTGGCGTCGGCGGCAACCTGCCAGCCCGACAGGTAGATCGCCTTCAGCCCGGCGCGCACCTGCTGCATCGCCTGATTGCCGGACATGGCGCCGAGCGCGTTGACGAAGTCCTCCTCGTGGATCAGCTTCCACAGCCGGTTGGCGCCCATTTCGGCGAGGCTCTGGCGGATCTGCACCGAACCGCGCAGGCGCTTCACATCCGCCGCGGAGTAGGGCCGTTCGATACCGTCGAAGCGACCTTCCGGGGCCGATGGGACGAGGTTGTAAAAATCAGTCATTGGTCACTCCGAGGGATTGCTGATCTGTGTCAAGGCGTCAAGAATTTGGGGTCGTTGGGTATGACTGGATTTACATTTCTGCGCGAAATCAGCCACATAAATCCACAAAGCCGGCAGAATATAAGAGAAAACCTGTGTTGTGTTTGACAGAGGTGCATTGTAAATTTGTCATTGTTGTAAAAGGCCAAAGCCCAGAAAATTCGTGTAAATGCTGTAAAGGACAGTCCGTGGCTGACCAGAAGATCTTCGCCGGGCCGCGCATCCGCCGCATCCGCAACGCCAAGGGCCTGACCCAGACGGCGATGGCCGAGGGTCTTGGCATTTCGCCATCCTATCTCAATCTGATCGAGCGCAACCAGCGGCCGCTGACGGTGCAGCTGATCCTCAGGCTGGCCTCCGTCTACAAGGTCGATCCACACGAGCTGCAGGGCGAGGCGAGGGGATCTGTCGCTGCCTTGAAGGAAGTGTTCACCGACCCTCTGCTGGTCGGCGAGTTGCCGGGTGATCAGGAACTGATCGAGCTTGCCGAGGCGGCGCCCAATGCGTCCGCGGCGGTGATAAAACTGTTCCGCGCCTATCGCGAGCAGGCCGAGCGCCTGTCCGATCTCAACGAGCTTTTGGCGCGCGAAGGTCGGGCGACGGCGCTTTCCGGCGCCCGCCTGCCGATCGACGAGGTGCACGAGATTTTCGAGCGCCGGCCGAACCATTTTGCTGCCCTCGAGGAGGAGGCCGCGGCGTTCACCTCGGTGCTCGATCCCGGCGACGATCTGTTCGGCGCGCTGAAGGCCTGGCTGAAGCGCGAATATGGCATCGTGGTCAAGGTGCTGCCGGTCGCGACCATGCCGAACTGGCGCCGCCGTTATGATCGTCATTCGCAGCGCCTGTTCCTGTCCGAACGGCTGTCGCCGTTCGACCAGTTGCGCGAAGTCGCTATGGAGGCCTGCCTGATCCGCATGACGGTCGCGGTCGCCGGCGAGATCCAGGCGCTCAAGCTGAGCACCGACGAGGCGCGCCGCCTGGCCCGCTTCGAACTTGGCCGTTATGCGGCGCATGCGCTGATGATGCCCTATCAGGCCTTTCATGCGGCTGCCGTGCGCGCCCGCTACGACATCGATGTCCTGCGTTCGCGCTTCGGGGTCTCCTTCGAACAGGCAGCCAACCGGCTGACCATGCTGCAGCGGCAGGGTGTCTCCGGCGTGCCGTTCTTCATGCTGGAGGTCGACAATGCAGGCAACCGCTTCCGCAAGGCCGGCAGCCAGGGGTTTCCACAAAGCCGCTTTGGCGGCGGCTGTCCCAAGCTGCCCGTGCATGTTGCCTTCACCCAACCCGGCCAGATATTTGTCGAGACGGTGGAAATGCCCGACGGCGCCGAGTTCCTGTGCATCGCCCGCACACTGGAAGGGCCGCAAGGCGCGTTCTCGGAACGCCCGCGCCGCACCGCATTGCTGCTTGGCTGCGACATCGGCTTTCGTGACGACATCGTCTATGGCGCGGCATTACCCGGTGCGGCAATCACCGCAAAGGCCGGCAGTATCGCGGCGACGCCGGTCGGGCCTGCCTGCCGGCTTTGCGAACGCGTCGGCTGCCTGGCGCGCGCCGAGCCGCCGGTGACGCGCCCGCTCGGCCTCGACGAGATGGTGACGGGCCTGAGTGCCTTCGATTTCCAGTAGCCGTGTTCCTCTGAAATAGGAGCAAGGTGCCACAATTGTCGCCGGCCGCTGGCTCAGTTCCGGCCTGCGCCTTTGCGTTACGCGAACAGAGCATCTTTTTGTCGTCCCTTGCGCATCGTCCCGTCCACAAAAGCCCGACAGTCGCGCTCATGATCGATACCGCATCGCCGATCGTCGCATCGCCAGCCGTCTCGCCGCGCGAGGAACGCGTCGGCATGCTTTTGGTCTTCCTGTCGGCGCTGATGTGGAGTTTCGGCGGCACCATCGCCCGCTTCATCACTGTCGGTGACAGCTGGACGGTCATTTTCTGGCGCTCCGTCTGGGCAGCCGCCTTCCTGGTCTGCTTCATGGTCTGGCGCGACGGCTGGCGTGGCACGCTGAAGCTGTTCCGCGACATGGGTCTGCCCGGCCTTGCCGTCGGGATCTGCTTTGCCACCGCATCGACCGCCTTCGTCGTGGCGCTGGCCTACACCACCGTCGCCAACATCCTGTTGATGCAGGCCGGCGTGCCGCTTCTGGCGGCGCTGTTTGCCTGGGCATTGTTCCGCGAAAGGGTTGGTGTCGCGACATGGGTGGCAATCGCCGCCGTCATTGCCGGCGTCGCCATCATGGTGTCGGAATCGCTTGATGGCGCCGTCTCGCCCATAGGCGATGGGCTGGCGCTGTTGATCGCGGTCATGTTCTCGGTCGCCACCGTCATCACCCGGCGGTTTTCCGGCGTGCGCATGACGCCGGCGACGTGCCTCGGCACCATGCTCGCGGCCGGCTTTGCCGTCTCGCAGGCATCGACCTTCGCCGTGTCGGTCAGCGACATGGGCTTTCTGTTTGCCTTCGGCGTGGTCAATCTCGGTCTCGGCCTCGCCTTCTTCGCCACCGGCGCGCGGCTGATACCGGCGGCCATCGCGGCGCTGCTCGGCACGTTCGAACCGATCCTCGGTCCGATATGGGTCTGGCTCATCCATTCCGAGGTGCCGTCGGGGCGCACCATCATCGGTGGCGCGGTGGTTGTCACGGCGCTGCTCGTCCATATCGGGCTCGAATTCAAGCGCCAGGCACGGCCCGAACGCGCCGGGGTCACAGGGGTGCCGTCGCCTAATTGAAGCGGCCTGCAGCTTTGCCATTGACAACGTCGCTGCAGCACGGGCAGGCTGGGAATACGGCAACAACAAGACAGGCGTATCTTGCCAAGTCTCCCAGCCGGTCCGATCGAGACCGGACCATATCGTCGTATCTCTGCCCGCGCCACGGCGAAAGCCTATGACGGTATGCCTCCCAGCCCGCCTCAGGGGCATCGAGCCATCTCATCGAACCGCCTGCATGGTCTCGGCAGTTCGCGCTTGTCGCCCCTTGGAAAGCTCAATAGTCTGAAGAAAATGCCGGTCGCGCTGATATCGCGACGAGCCGGTGAAGGAACACTCATCAAAGGAGAATAGCATGATCCGCAAAGCGCTCTGGCTTTCGGCTACCTCGGCATTCCTGACACTTGTCACCGTCGGCGGTCACGCCGCGGATCGTGTCGTCAACGTCTTCAACTGGTCGGACTACATCGACAGTTCGATCATCGACGATTTCACCAAGGAAACCGGCATCAAGGTCGTCTATGACACCTTCGATTCCAACGAAATCCTGGAAACCAAGCTGCTTGCCGGCGGCAGCGGCTACGACGTCGTCGTGCCCAGCGGCAACTTCCTCGCGCGCCAGATCCAGGCCGGCGTGTTCCAGAAGCTCGACAAGTCGAAACTGCCCAACATTTCCAACATGTGGGATACGGTTACCGAGCGCACCGCCAAGTACGACCCCGGCAACGAATACTCGGTCAACTACATGTGGGGCACGGTTGGCATCGGCTACAACATCAAGAAGGTGCAGGCGGCACTCGGCACCGACAAGATCGACAGCTGGGATGTCTTCTTCAATCCCGACAGCCTGGCGAAATTGAAGGACTGCGGCGTCTACGTGCTGGACTCGCCGGCAGACATCATCCCGGCGGCGTTGAAATATCTCGACCTCGACCCGAACAGCACGTCACCCGATGATATCGCCAAGGCCGAGGAGACCTTGCTCAAGGTCCGGCCTTACATCAGGAAGTTCCACTCCTCCGAATACATCAACGCGCTTGCCAACGGCGATATCTGCCTGGCGGTCGGCTGGTCGGGTGACGTGTTCCAGGCCCGCAACCGCGCGGTCGAGGCCAAGCAGGGCGTCGAAATCGGCTATTCCGTGCCGAAGGAGGGCGCGCAGATGTGGTTCGACCAGATGGCGATCCCTGCCGACGCGCCGCATGTCGCGGAGGCGCTCGAGTTCATCAACTACATGATGAAGCCGGAAGTTATCGCCAAGTCGTCGAACTACGTGCTCTACGCAAACGGCAACAAGGCCTCGCAGCAATTCGTCGACAAGGCACTGTTGGAGGATCCTTCGGTTTATCCCGATGCCGAGACCATAAAGAAGCTCTACACCGTCTCGCCATACGATCCCAAGACCCAGCGCGTCATCACGCGCACCTGGACCAAGATCGTCACTGGCCAGTAAGCAATCCGACACGGTCCCGGCAGCCACCTGCCGGGACCGTTTCTACCTGGGGTAAGAAGCAAGAATCAGGACGGAGTGGGACATGAAATCGCTTGGCAGCATCCGCAGGGATTTTGCACCGTGGAACGACCCGAATGCCAAGCCGTACATCCAGTTCGACAACGTCACCAAGAAGTTCGGTGACTTCACCGCCGTCAACAATCTGTCGTTGACCATCTTCGAGCGCGAGTTCTTCGCCCTGCTCGGCGCCTCTGGTTGTGGAAAATCGACGCTGCTCAGGATGCTCGCCGGCTTCGAGGAGCCGACAGCCGGCCGCATCCTGCTCGATGGCCAGGATCTGCGCGGCATCCCGCCCTACCGGCGGCCGGTCAACATGATGTTCCAGTCCTACGCGCTGTTCCCGCACATGACGGTCGAGAACAACATCGCCTTCGGCCTCAAGCAGGACGGCATGCCGAAGCCCGAGATCGCGTCGCGCGTTGCCGAGATGCTGAAGTTGGTCAAGCTCGAGCAGTTCGCCAAGCGCAAGCCGCATCAGCTGTCCGGCGGCCAGCGCCAGCGCGTCGCGCTCGCCCGTTCGGTCGCCA
This sequence comes from Mesorhizobium sp. M0870, assembly GCF_040319775.1. Taxonomy (NCBI): domain Bacteria; kingdom Pseudomonadati; phylum Pseudomonadota; class Alphaproteobacteria; order Hyphomicrobiales; family Phyllobacteriaceae; genus Mesorhizobium; species Mesorhizobium sp. M0870. Next base: position 287,794 of record NZ_JAMYOI010000003.1, on the reverse strand, counting down.
AACGGCCGAAAGTGCTGCTGCTCGACGAGCCGCTTGGCGCTCTCGACAAGAAGCTGCGCGAGGAGACGCAGTTCGAACTGATGGACCTGCAGCAGAACCTCGGCCTCACCTTCGTCGTCGTCACCCACGACCAGGAAGAGGCGATGACCATGGCCGATCGCATCGCCATCATCGACAAGGGCGAGGTGATGCAGGTGGCAACGCCGGCCGAAGTCTACGAGGCGCCGGGGTCCCGCTTCGTCGCCGGCTTCGTCGGCAATGTGAACATGTTCGAGGGCAAGATCGCGCGTGGCGAGGCCGGCAGCGCCAGCATCGATGCCGGCAACGGCATCAGCATCCGCACCGACAATGCCGGCACCGCCGGCGCCGGGACGGCCGTCACCTTCGCCATCAGGCCCGAAAAGATCAAGGTGTCGTCGAAGAAACCGGCCGAGGCGGTCAACGCCATCGAGGGCGAGGTCTACGACATCGCCTATCTCGGCGACATGACCGTCTATCATGTCAGGCTGGACGACGGCCAGGTGGTGCGCGCCAGCACCATGAACGCGGCCCGCATCACCGAGGATCCGTTGAGCTGGAACGACCGCGCCTGGGTTTCCTTCCGGCCCGACGCCGGCGTCGTGCTGACGCGGTAGGGGCGACCATGTCGAGCGCCGCCGTCACCACCGCATCAGCCTCTCCGACGACCAATGCCGGCAAATCCATCCTCGCCAGGCTGGGTGCTGCCTTCGTTGGCCGACTGGTCATCATCATCCCTTATGTCTGGCTGCTGTTCTTCTTCCTCATTCCGTTCGTCATCGTCTTCAAGATCTCGCTGTCGCAGACGGCGATCGCCATTCCGCCCTATACGCCGGCGCTCGATTTCAGCGGCGGAGTTTCCGGGTTCCTCGCCCAGCTGAAACAACTCAGCCTCGACAACTACGCCTGGCTGACGCAGGACGCGCTCTACTTCAACGCCTATGTGACCAGCGTCATCATCGCCGCGGTCTCGACGGTCCTGACACTGCTCGTCGGCTATCCCATCGCCTACGGCATGGCGCGCGCGCCGGCGACGATCCGCCCAACCTTGCTGATGCTGGTGATCCTGCCGTTCTGGACCTCGTTCCTGATCCGCGTCTACGCCTGGATCGGCATTCTCAAGCCCGAAGGGCTGCTCAATCAGCTGCTGCTCGCCACCGGCGTCATCCACCAGCCGCTGATCATCCTCAACACCTATACGGCGATCTTCATCGGCATCGTCTATTCCTACCTGCCGTTCATGGTGCTGCCGCTCTATTCCGCGCTTGAGAAGATGGACTATTCGCTGATCGAGGCAGCCAAGGATCTCGGCTGTCCGCCGACCAGCGCGTTCTGGAAGATCACCTTCCCGCTATCGCTGCCCGGCGTCATCGCGGGCTGTCTGCTGGTGTTCATTCCGGCCGTCGGCGAGTTCGTCATTCCCGATCTGCTCGGCGGATCGCAGACGCTGATGATCGGCAAGACGTTGTGGAACGAGTTCTTCGCCAATCGCGACTGGCCGGTATCGTCGGCCGTCGCCGTCATCCTGCTGTTGCTGCTGATCGTGCCGATCATGCTCTTCCAGCGGGCCCAGGCGCGCGCTCAGGAAATGGACAGGTGACCTCATGAACGCCACCTGGAGCCGCTTCAACATCACCTCGATCGTGCTTGGATTTGCCTTTCTCTATCTGCCGATCGTGCTGCTCATCGTCTTCTCGTTCAACGAATCGAAACTGGTCACGGTCTGGGGCGGTTTCTCGACCAAATGGTACGTCTCGCTGTTCCACAACCAAGGCCTCATGGACGCGACCTGGGTGACGGCGCGTGTTGGCCTGATCTCGGCCACGGTTGCGACGGTGCTGGGCACCCTGGCGGCACTCACCTTGACCCGCTACACGCGCTTCAAGGGCAGGGTGCTATTCTCCGGCATGGTCTTTGCGCCGCTGGTCATGCCGGAAGTCATCACCGGCCTGTCGCTGCTGCTGCTCTTTGTCGCCGTCGGGCTCGACCGCGGCTTCCTCACCGTGACGCTCGCCCACATCACGCTGACCATGTGCTTCGTCGCCGTGGTCGTGCAGTCGCGCCTCATGACCTTCGACCGCTCGCTGGAAGAAGCCGCGATGGATCTTGGCGCAACGCCGGTGAAGACCTTCTTCCAGATCACATTGCCGGTTATCATGCCGGCGATCGTCTCCGGCTGGATGCTGGCTTTCACCCTTTCGCTCGACGATCTGGTCATCGCCAGCTTCACCTCCGGGCCGGGCGCGACGACGCTGCCGATGAAGATTTACAGCCAGGTTCGCCTCGGCGTGACGCCAGAAATCAACGCCGCCTGTACCATTCTGATCGCCGTCGTGGCGATTGGCGTCATCATCGCCTCGCTTGCCAACAAACGGCGTGAGGTGCAGCGCCAGCTCGACGAGCAGGCCGCGCAGCGCGGGTGAAAGATAGGAGGCGCGGTGGCGGCCTATTCCCCCGAAACGCCGCGGCTGATCGGGGAAATGAACGGCGTGCTCCATGTCCCGCCGACGAAGAACGACGACTGGTTGGGACCTTGCTGGCCGTTGGCCTGCGTTGCCGCCTGCTCAGGCTGAATGACGCCGCCGGACAAGGCCAGTCCGCGCCCGGCGTAGGACGCGATGCCGGACAGCCAGATCTTGTACTTCGCTGAATTGGCCTCGGCCTTGTCGATCCGCGCCACGCCCTTCGAAATGGTGGCCTTGATCTCGGCGCCGTCGATCGGCAATGTTCCGTCAGAGACATCGTCGAGCGCGAAGAAGCCGCCCTGTTCGGTATGTTTGAGGAAGGCCGGCAGGTTGAGATTGCTCAACGCACCCGGCCCGAAGGTCGCCGAGACCGAGCCGTCGGCATTGTCGAAGATGGAATCCCAGGTTCTGCCCGGCCCCTTGAGGATCACCGAGACGGTGCCCGTGCCGACCGGCACCAGCCGCGTCATCCCTGCCGCCGTACCGAAAGCACCGCCGTCGATGTCGGACGCCAGAAGGCGGATTTCGACCTGCGAGCCTTCCGGCTTGCGATCGAAGCGAAGGCTGGTCTGGATGTTGCCGCCGAAGGCCGAGGCATCGGAGATGTCGAAGACGGACAGACCATCCTTGACCTGGGCGGTGGCGGCGACGTCGGCGAGCTGGATCGGCCCCGCCGTGGCGTGCGCCGCCGACAGCCTGAGATCGAGATTGATCTTGTCGGCGAAACTTGTGTCGATTTCGCCGGGCCCCGCCCCTCCGGTCGGCACCAGCGGGGTGAAGGCTGACAGAAACGATCTGAGGTCGAGCGTGTCGAAGGCGAGCGTGCCGGAGATTACCGGTTGTGCTTCACCAAGCGAGAGGTCCAGTGCACCCATCCCCGGATTGTTGTCGAGCGCAATCGCCGTGTTGTCGAACTTGACGCGCCCGCCGGTCGCGGTGATCTTGCTCGAAATGCTGACCGAGCCGATCGCCGCACCCGGAGCGATGCCGGCCTGCGACCATTCCAGGACACGCCGCAGCGAGGGTGCCGAGAACTTCGCCTGACCGTCGAAATAGGTATTTTCAGACATGCTGGCCGTGCCGTCGAACGAGAAGGTGGCGGGTGCCGCCTTGAAGGACAGCGTCAGCGGCGCCGTGCCGCCGGCAAACAGCACAAGCGGTCTGGCCGAGGCGACGTCCAGCGCGACGCTTTCGCCCCGCCAGATCCCTGTTGCCGACAGCGTCGCATTGCTGTTCATCGCCGCCCAATTCGCCTGACCGTTCAAACTGCTCAGGATCTCGACGTCCTTGCCGCCGATGGAGGCGACCATACGGCCGTCGCGAAACTCGACCGTGCCGAAGGTGTCGGTAGGCAGCTTGTCGAGGTCCGGCTTGGCGGGGTCGGCATTGACCACGCCGCGCGCCGTGTCGATGGAACGCGTGATGCGCCCGCCGGTGGGGACAGCGGGCAGGAAAAGGCCGGCAGGTGTGCGCTGGACCCGGATCGTCGGCCGCACCAGCCGCGCCGTCGAAAACACCACGTCGCCGCGCAGCGCCGCCATGGCGGAAAGGTCGACCTCGACCCGTTCTGCCTCGACCACAGGCGGCGCCTCGGTGTCGGTCCATTGTGAAAGCGTCACATCGGTCAGGATTGCCCGGAATGTCGGCCAGACCTCAATGCGCGGCGAACCGTCGATGGCGACCCGGAAGCCGCTCCACGCGCTCATTTCCCAGGCGATGCGGTCGCGCACGATACGGGTGGAGGCGATCAGCGGCAGGGCGGCAACGACCAGCGCGATGACGATCACGGCAGCGCCGATCGCCCATATTCCGCGCCGGATCATAGATGATGGCATATGGCCCCGTATGCTTCCATTCCGACAAATCGCCCGACGGGTGTAACCCAGTCGTCACCACGACTTCCAGTCGTCACCACGACCCCCAGTCGTCACTACGACTGCAGTCGTGACCACACTTCCGGCCGCCACCACGACTTCAAGTTGTCACTACGACTTAGGGCTGAGGCATTTCAAGTCTTTATGGCCCGGCGATGGCATTTGCGCACATCTGGTCGCATCAGCCGAACAAAATCTTGCTCTGCTGCGCTGCGATATGCATAAGCGATGGCGACCGTGGAGGAACGATCATGGCTGCCGGACAACCGCTCTGGACCCCGACGCAAGACCAGATTGACGCAGCACCCTTGACCGCCTTCACCAGGGCCGCCGGAGTGAAAGCCGGCGTAGCTTTTTCCTCGTATTCGCAGCTTCATGCCTGGTCGGTCGATGACCGTGAAGGGTTCTGGAGCCTGGTCTGGGATTTCTGCGGCATCGTCGGCGACAAGGGCGATAACCTGCTCGTCGACGGCGACAAGATGCCCGGCGCTTCTTTCTTTCCCGATGCGACACTGAATTTCGCCGAGAATCTGCTGAAGAAGACCGACTCAGGCGACGCAATCGTGTTTCGCGGCGAAGACAAGGTCGAGCGCCGGCTGTCCTGGAACGAGTTGCACGCGCTGACCTCGCGGCTGCAGCAGCTTTTCCTGTCGCTCAAGGTGAAGAAGGGCGACCGCATTGCCGCCATGATGCCCAACATGCCGGAGACCGTCGCCGCCATGCTGGCCGCCGCCTCGATCGGTGCCGTCTGGTCGTCCTGCTCTCCCGATTTCGGCGAGCAGGGCGTGTTCGACAGGTTCGGCCAGATCGAGCCCGTCGTCTTCATCGCGCCGGATGGTTATTGGTACAATGGCAAGGCGATCGAAGTCGCCGACAAGATCGCCGCGGTCGCGGCCAAGCTCGGCACTGTCCGCAAGATCCTGGTCGTCAACTATCTCGGCACATCGAGCGATGTCGCCGGGACCATCGACAAGGCGGTAGCGCTGGAAGAGGCGCTGTCGCCCTTCGCCGGCAAGCCTGTCACTTTCGAGCCGCTGCCGTTTTCGCATCCGCTCTACATCCTGTTTTCGTCGGGAACGACCGGCATTCCCAAATGCATCGTCCATTCGGCCGGCGGCACGCTGATCCAGCATGTCAAGGAACACCGGCTGCATGCCGGTCTCACCGATGGCGACCGCTTCTTCTACTTCACCACCTGCGGCTGGATGATGTGGAACTGGCTGGTGTCGGGGCTCGCTTCGGGTGCCACGCTGCTGCTCTATGACGGTTCGCCCTTCTATCCCGACGGCAATGTGCTGTTCGATTTCGCCGATGCCGAGAAGATGACCTTTTTCGGCACCTCGGCCAAGTTCATCGATTCCGTGCGCAAGGCTGGTCTCAAGCCGATCCGCACGCATGATCTGGCCACTGTGCGGGCAATCTCCTCCACCGGCTCGCCGCTGTCGCCGGAAGATTTCCGCTTCGTCTATGACGGCATCAAGAAGGACGTGCATCTGGCCTCGGTCTCCGGCGGCACCGACATCGTCTCCTGCTTCGTGCTCGGCGTGCCGACGCAGCCGGTCTGGACCGGCGAGATCCAGGGACCCGGCCTCGGCCTGGCAGTCGATGTCTGGGACGACGACGGCAGGCCGGTCCGGCAGGAAAAGGGTGAGCTGGTCTGCGCAAAAGCCTTTCCGGCGATGCCGATCGGCTTCTGGAACGACCCCGATGGCAAGAAGTACCGGGCGGCCTATTTTGAACGCTTCGACAATGTCTGGTGTCATGGCGATTTCGCCGAATGGACCGAGCATGGCGGCCTCATCATCCATGGCCGCTCCGACGCCACGCTCAACCCGGGCGGGGTGAGGATCGGCACGGCGGAGATCTACAATCAGGTCGAGCAGATGCCTGAGATCCTGGAAGCACTGTGCATCGGACAGGACTTCGACAACGACGTGCGCGTCGTACTGTTCGTGCGCCTGTCCGCCGGCGTGCAGCTCGACGAGAATCTGGAAAAACGCATCCGCGCCAAGATCCGCAGTGGCGCCAGTCCCCGCCATGTCCCGGCCAGGATCGTTGCCGTGTCGGATATTCCCCGCACCAAGTCGGGTAAGATCACCGAACTCGCGGTGCGCGATGTCGTGCATGGCCGCGCCATCAAGAACAAGGAGGCACTCGCCAATCCAGAGGCGCTCGAGCTGTTCAAGAACCTGCCTCAGCTGGCCGAGTAATTGGCAGCCGGCATGGTTAACGAAATATCTCGCTAGAATTTACCTAGATTTCATGAGTGGTACACATTCGTAAATTTTCCGGCGCCCCGGTAAGGAGTTGTTAAGGTCCGGCGTAGATAGTCGCAGGTAACTTGAGGGAGAAATCCCGTTCCTCAGCCCCGAGGATCCGAATTCGCTCAAGCCCCCGTTGTGACAGCAATCCCATCTCTTAAGGCGTCCTTTGGGCGCCTTTTCTTTTTATCGGGACCGAACCGCGGAGAGGGCTGACCTATTCCGCGAGCACACGGGTCGACGGAAAAGCCACCTCGACCAGGGTGCCTTCGCCCGGTGTCGAATTGATGGTGAACCGGGCACGGTTGGCTTCCACCATCGCTTTGGTCAACGGCAGTCCAAGCCCGGTCCCGTCGCCGCGTCCGCGCTTCAGGGCGTTGATCTGCTTGAACGGCTTCAGCGCCTGCTCGATCTCGGCATGGCTCATGCCGATGCCGGTGTCGCGCACCCGCATGACTACGTCGCCCGACGTCTCATAGGCGGTCGAGACGATCACCTGGCCGCCGGCCTGGGTGTAGCGGATGGCATTCGACAGGATGTTGAGCGCGATCTGGCGCACGCTGCGCAGGTCGGCCACCACTTCCGGCAGCCGCGAAGCGAAGCTGGAGCGGATGATGACCCGTTCACGGTTGGCCTGCGGCTGCATCATCGCCACCGTTTCGGCCAGCGTGTCGTTGAGCGACACCGCCTCATAGGCCATCTCCTGCTGGCCAGCCTCGATCTTGGAGATGTCGAGCAGGTCGTTGACCAGGTCGAGCACATGATTGCCCGAGCGGTTGATATCGCGCAGATAGTCGCGGTAGCGGTCGTTGGCGACAGGTCCGAATTTCTCGTCGACCATCAATTCCGAAAAACCGATGATGGCATTGAGCGGGGTGCGGATCTCGTGGCTGATGCGGGCCAGAAAATCGGTCTTCTGCGAGGACGCGCGCTCGGCCACCGCACGTGCCTGCGTCAAGTCCTCTTCGGCCCGCTTCCACTGCGTGATGTCGCGAACGACGGCGCAGAAGCCGCTGTCGTTGGGCAGCCGGCCGATGGTCATGAACAGCGGAATGAAGCGTCCTTGCGATTCGCGCCCGATCACCTCGCGGCCGTCGTTCATGACACTCGCCACGCCGGGCTCGGACAGCCCATTGAGATAGTCGCGTGCCGCGCGCTGGCTTTCAATCGCAAACAGCGAGGCGAACGGCTTGCCGGTCACATCGTCGCTGTCGAAGCCGAACAGCGCTTCAGCCGGCCGGCTGATCGATCGGATGGTGCCGTCACGGCCGATCAGCACGACGCCGTCGGTGGCGGTGTCGATAATGGTGCGCATCTCGGCGATGCGCACCTTGAGCTCGGAAATGTCCGGCTGCGTCTGCTCGTCGCCAACCACATGCAGGCTCGGCGGCGCATCATCCTCGCCGGAGCGTCGCACGACCAGCATCAGCGCCTTGCCGTCGCGCCAGGGGACAGAGCGCAAAATGGCCTCGATCGGAAATTCTTGTCCGTCACGCGTTTTCAGCCGCAGCGCGTGATCGGTGCCGTCGGAAACGCCGTCCTCGGCATAGGGGTCGGCAAACAGCGCGCCGAGGCCGCCGGCATCCGCCAGATCGTCAAGCGCCTCGTAACCCGTCAGGCTGAGGAATTCCTCATTCGCATAGTGCAACTGGTCCCCGGAATGGATGAGCAGCGGCACGGGCAGCTTGCCGAGCAGCGACGTGTCCGGAGCCTTGTGTTCATCTCCGGTGGAAAACGCCGATGGCACGAATCCTTCGGTCTTGAGCGGCGGAACCTGCAGGCGAGGGCGCTCGACGCGTATTTCCGCAGCGTCGCCTGCATTGACGACTTCCTCGGCAACCGCCTGCTCGTCGGGCGGCGCGGCTTCCTCGTCGGGCTGCGCCCAATCCTCACTGTCTTCGGCATCGCGAAAATCCGCTGACGTCATGCTGTCGTCATCGAGGCCATCATGTGTCGCGTCAGTGGCTTCAGGCTCTTCGCCGGGCGAAACGGCAGCGGTGTTCTCTGGTTCCGCCGCCGCGGGGCCACGTTCGTCATCTTGGCCGGCATAGTCGAGCAACGAGCCCGTCACATTCATCCCAGGGGGGGCTTCACGAGCCGCTTCGTCCGCGTGACCGTCAAGCCGTACCAGATCCCGCTCGTCTTCGGCATCGACATCGGGTGGCTCGACCGGTTCGTTCTCTGGCCCTGACGCAGGGATGACGCCGCTGTGCATCGGGTCGTCGGACGGCTTGACCGGAGCCTCGGCCTCCGCTGTCGACGCCTCCGCAGTCTCAGCCTCAGGCGGCTCGACCGGAGCACTATCCTTCTTCAGCCGCTCGCCGATTTCGCGGAACGCGCTGCGTTCCAGGGTCGACAGGCCCTTGTCGTTGGCTGGCTGGCGATGTTCGGCGAGCCGGATCACCTTGTCGGCAAAGCGCCGCTCCTGTTTCGGCACGATGGTCAGCGCAGGCACCTCGCCCTTGAACGGATCCGATGCCTGCGTGTCCTCGGCCTTAGGCTCCTCGGCGTTCGGCTGTTCGGGCGCGGGTTGGATGGCTTGCGGTTCCGGCGTTGCCGGTGCCTGGCTATTGGGCACCAGCGCCATGCCGATGGCCTCCGGATCGACGACCGCGTCGCTGGCGCGGGCGACGCCGAAGCCGCGGAAACCCTCGAAGGCGCGGCTGCGCCCATAGACAGGCAGCGCCGCCAGGTCGACCGGTATCATCAGATCGGTGCCGACGACCGGCCACAGCACGGAGCGCCCGGACCAGGTATCGCGCCGTTCGAGAAGCCCCGATATCTCGCCGGAGGGGTCGAGGCCGAATGTAGCGGCGACATCCCTGAAGCGTCGGCCTATTACGTCGGCCGCCGGCTTGCCGACGATGTCGGCGAATTCCGGCGACAGCGCGCTGAACTTGCCTTCGGCATCGGTGCGCCAGACGAAGCGCACCGGCGCCGCTGCGCGGTCCATCGCCGAGACGGTCGTCGGCGTGGCCGCGGAAGTGGACTGGATTTCAAGGGCCCCCGGTTCGGCCGGAGCTTCAGGTCCGGGCGCGGCAGGTCGCGGCGCCTGTTGCCCTCCGTCCTCGCCAGCGTTGAAGTACCAATGGTCGTGCTGCGCCGGCGTGCGCTCCAATGCCGGCTGATCGCTGTTGGCCGCTGTCGGCGTCTGTACGGTCGCGTCGGCGATCGCATGCGGCCGCGATCCGGCGACGTCCTCGGTCGGCAGCGAGGCGCCTGGTTCGTCGGTCTCTGCGCCCTGTTCCGGCCGGGAGGCCGCGTCGCCAGCCGGTGCTGCCTCGGCAATGGTTTGCGTAGGATGTTCGCCCGCAGGGGCGGTGTCGTCGAGCTGGTCCTCGTCGATCACCACCAGCAGATGCCGCTCCTCGGTCAATCTTGCCAGCCCCGCTGGATAGGAGGCCGTGCCGCCGGGGACAAGGCGCTTGACGATGCGGTCGCTCTCGGCTGCGACGTCGGCAACCAGTGCCGCCAGCGTCTCCGGCAGGATGCCCAGTGCCGAAAATCCTTCCGAGGCCGCCTCGACGCTGCCCCTGGCATCGACAAAGGCGATGAAATGACCATCCTCGGTGAAGCCGCTAATGGCGCGCGCGGCGATTTCGCTGGCATTGCGTGACCCGGTCTGAGCCGCCGGGACTGCCAGCATGATCGCCTTTTCGGCGTCCGGCATGGTCACCGCACTGGCCAGGAAGCCGACGGCGCGGCTGGTCATTCCGGTCGCCAGCCGCACCATGATGGCGCGGTCACTGCCAATCTCGGGAAATCCGCTGGTCGCCATGATCTGGCGCCTGGCGATCACGGGCAACTGCGCCGAGGCGCCGATGATCGCCTCGATGTCGGGATACCCGAACATCGCGGCTCCTGGCCCGTTGGCCCAGATCACCTGCTCCAGATCCGCCGACAGGATCGCGATCGCGTCGCCTGCCGCAAAGCGCTGGCGGACCGCGTCGAGCACGGCGACATCGAGGAAGGAGTATTCGGACGGCATGCGCTTGGCGGACCTCACGGAGCGGCGATTTTGCAGTTAACGCTTTGTTAATAAAAGCCGGAGGCGCGAAGGTCCACAAGCCAGAACGTGCAAAGGCCGGAATCTGGGCTCTTGGTTAACGGCCCAAAGAAATTTATGGTGCACTGCAACAAAGATATTGCAATGCACAAAATTTGCCTTTATATTGCCATCATACATGAACGAGACGGCTTTCTGTCAAAGCCGCTGCCGCTGAAAAGGATGGAAAATGTCCAGGACCAAGACCGCCGAGACGATCGAAAACGTTGAATTCCCGAGCTTCGACGCTTCCAAGGCCACCGACCAGATCCGCGCTTTCGCCGAAAAGGGCGTTGAGCAGTCGAAAGAGGCCTACGCCAAGCTGAAGACCGGCGCCGAGGAGACCCAGAAGGCTCTGGAGTCGACCTACGAGACCGCCAAGACCGTTTCCAACGACCTGTCGCTCAAGACCATCTCCGCTTTGCGTGCCAATGCCGAGGCCGGTTTTTCCCACCTCGAGGCCCTGATCGGCGCCAAGTCGCTGTCGGAAGTCGTCGAGCTGCAGACCGCCTTCCTGCGCAAGCGCGTCGAATCGACCGTCGAGCAGGCCAAGGACTTCCAGGCCGTTGCCTCCAAGGCGGCCGAGGACGTCTCCAAGCCGATCAAGACCGCCTTCGAGAAGGCGATGAAGGAAATCAAGGTTGCCTAACATTTGCGCATGATCGGAAGATGCAACAAAAGGTCGCATTTTCTTGAAAACGATCGGGTGTATGATGGCAGCCATCAAGGAATACCCGGTGAGTGGAACCTCCTCCCTCTGCTCCCCGGGGTGACCAGCCAGCACCTCCTCCCGCTGGCTCGTAACAGGAAAAGGCCGGCACCTCCTCCCGCCGGCCTTTTTCTTTGTCCGGCGCCTGGTCTTCTTGCCAGGCAAATGCCGCGTCGATGTGGGGAAGTGACCTTTGCTTTCCAAAAGCCTTGAATTAGAATCCATAAGCCCGTAAGGACGCATCGCCGAACGACAGAGCGGGCGGATGAGTTTCTGTTTCGATCCGCTCGGGCAACGTGCCGTTGTAGCTCAGATGGTTAGAGCGCCGGATTGTGGATCCGGAGGTCGCTGGTTCGATCCCAGCCAACGGTACCATCGGTTTTCCAGTAAGTAATTGAATTTATTGTAAAAGTTTACCTTTGGGACATAATTTGTATCACAGTAGGTCTCACAATGTGTATCACAAATAGGAACTGGGTGCGCTCGGAAGCGACGCGAAGTGATTGATACCAAAAAGCTTTTTTGCGACACGCGATGATCATTGTCGGAAACCGCAGGATTCTTGGCGAAGAAAATCGAACCGGAAAGGCTTCGGTGGACCGCTTCCCGTCCACCGTGGGAGCCGATGGATGGCATCAGGCGCACCCGTCGTTGGATTGGGACTTGGCGGGTGCGTCGGATCCAGACAGCCATGCCGGCGCCGTTTGACACTCATTGCGGATGGCTCGGCTCTGAGGTAATTTAGATCCTGATCGGATGGGAAAGTGCCTGCTGTCGCGACGGTTTTTTGTTTTCTGTTCCTGTCTCGGCTGATTGTGAGCTCTTTAACAGCCTTGATACCGCAACCTTGGGGGCTTGTGGTCATCAGGTAGCGACGGTGGAAACAGGCCATGCTCCGACTTTGCGGATTCATCGCGGTCTTCTTCGTAGCGGCCCTTACGACCTTCGATGCGTCGGCCGATCGACGGGTCGCCCTGGTGATCGGCAATTCCGACTACCGGCAATTCCCGGCGCTGAAGAACCCGGTCAAGGATGCCGAGGACGTCTCCAAGACGTTTCGACTGGCAGGGTTCGAAGTTTTCGTTGCAAGCAATCTCACCAAGCTGCAGTTCGAAGAGCAGTTCCGCAATTATCTTGCCGCGATGGATGGCGCCGACCTCGCCGTCGTCTACTATTCCGGTCACGGTTTCCAGATCGGCGGCGAAAACTTCCTGATTCCCGTCGATGCCTCGTTGAAGCAGGCGGCGGACATCGAGGTCCAGGCCATCAAGCTCAACGATGTCCTGGAACAGATGCGTTCGAAATCGAAGATCCAGGTGATCGTCCTCGATGCCTGCCGCAACAATCCGTTCCCGCGCAAGAATTACTGGCTGAGAGACCAGCTTATCACCTCCGGCAACGCCGGGCTCGCGCAGGTCAGAAGCTCGCTGAACACGCTCATTGCCTTTGCCACCGAGCCTGGGGCGGCGGCCTATGACGGCAGCGGCGACCTCAGTCCGTTTTCGGCGGCGTTTTCCCGTCGCGCGCTGGCCCCGAACCAGGAGATCCGCACGGTCATGGCGGCGGTGCGCCGGGATGTGGTGGAGGCAACAAAAGGCCTGCAGGTTCCCTGGGAGAACTCGTCGCTGATCGACGAAGTGGTGCTGATGCGCCGCAGCAACCGCCCCTCGCTGCCGCCGGTGCTGGAGAAAATCGTGTTGTCGGGAGTGGGCCCAGTCGATCTCGGCCTGCCGGAACCGGTCGATGTCGACGGCGGAACGATCACCGTGAGCATCGAGAGACCACCTGCTCTCGGCCGCCTCATGCTGGACGGCGAACCTGTCGAGGTTGGCGAACCGATCCAGGGCAAGGACCTGCCGCGTTTGCAGATGGATGTGCCCAAGGGGGTCGACGCGCAGGACGAGGTGGATATGCTGGCCTACGCCACGCATGACAATTGGGGCGGTCAAAGCCAGGGCATCCTGGTGTTCCGGGTCAAAAGCGGCGAAGGCGCCCATGGCGAACAGGTCATGGCCTCGCTCGCGGCCGAGCAAAAGCAACAGGTGGTGGAGCGCGGCATTCATATCACAGGTGCCGCCGAGGCGATCGAAAACCGTGACATTGATGTTCCCGTTGGCGTGGGCCCGGTTGCGCTTAACCTGGATTTCCCGACCGACGATCCCGCGGTCAGTCTCAAAGTTTCGGCATATCCCGCGACAGGAACCCTTTCGCTCCCCGACAGAACCCTGTCACCTCAGTCCAGCCTGATGGCCGCTGAAGTCGACCGCCTGCGCTACGAACCTCAGATCGGCGTAGCCGCGCCGGTCGAGGTCGGCTTCGAAATCCGTGCGGACAGCAGTTCGTCCAAGCCCGCCACGATGAAACTGTCGCCAACCGTCGATCCGTGCGACTCCGCCGCCGGCGAGCCTCTGGACCTGCAAGGCGTCGTTCCCGGCCTGCTGCCGAACGAAATCGGCGCCGGCGCCGTGGAGGTTTGCGAAGCCGCTGTGAAGGCTTATCCCGATGTCCCACGCTTCCGCTACGAACTGGGGCGCGCGCTGCTCGCAACTGGCAAGGTCGAGGAAGCGAAGACAGCCATCGAGGAGGCCGCCAAGAAGGGACATGTGCGTGCTGTGTTCGAACTCGGCTACATGTATGCGACGGGAACCGGTCTGGTCATCGACCGCACGCAGGCCAACGCGCTTTACGCCGCGGCATCCGACAAGGGCGATCCCTACGGCATGACGTCGTGGGGCCGCGCCTTGTTCAATGGCTATGGCGTCAAGCCTGATACCGCCAAAGGTCTGGACCTGCTGCTCAAGGCGGCCGCGATGGGGCACACCTATGCCATGAACGATCTCGCCGCGATCTTCACGGAAGGCCGCAACGGCGTGACCGCCGACCCGGCCCGTGCAGTTGCCTTCCTGGAGGCCGGCGTCCAGCGACAGGACATGTATTCTATGAACCTTCTCGGCCGTAACTACCTGGCCGGCGTGGGTGTCGAAAAGGACCCCAAGCAGGCGCAGGGGCTATTCCAGAAGGCTATGGATCTAGGCCAGCCCTACGCTCCGGCCAGCCTTGCGCGCATGTACCGGGATGGCGTTGGTGTCGAGCAAAACCTCGACGAAGCGCAAAGACTGTTCGAGTTGGCCACGGCACGCGGCGATCAGTCCGGCGCATATGATCGCGCAGCGCTCGAAATGCAGAAGGGCGCCAATGCCGACCAGACGATAGCGGTGCGCTATCTGGCCTTTGCGGTCGCGCTTGATCTTCGCAAGGAATTGCCGGGTGCCCAGACGACGCTGACGAAATTCGAAGTGAAGACGAAAACGGCCGCGCTCAAGCAATTGCGTGGCGAACTCAAGTCGAAGATCCCGGCGAAGGGCTCGCTTGACGACCAACTGGTCAATGCGGCCAGAGCGGTCTGGGAGCAAGCCAATCCGCGTCGGGACTTGTTTTGATCAGTGAGGAGGCAATCGTGGGCAGGGCAGTGAAGCAGGCATTGATCGCCACAGTTCTATCCGGCGCTCTGGTGGCAGTAGCGGGCTGCATGTCCGTTGCGCCCGCGCCCAAGGCCGAACCGACGGTGACGACGACAAAGCACAGGCCGAAGCTCATTCGCACGACGACCACGCCAAAGATCACCAGGCAGAAGAAGGCTATCGCCAAGAAACTCGTCGAACCGACTGAGGAAACCGCACCTGTCGTCGTTCCACCTTTGGGCGGCGGCAATGGCGGCACCGGTGGCACTGGTGGCGGAGGCGGCGGCTGGGGATAATGCTAACAGCAGGTCAGGGTTTCGCGGCACCGCTCGCCGAGGCCGCCTGCCACCATTTGACACGCCAACTCTGCCCCCGGACCTTGACCGGAAGACCGGCTGCAACTGCTCGCCAACCAGCCGCAAGTGCTCTATGCTCTCGCCAGGTGTCGTGTCGATACGGTGGTCCTGGTCAGGGGGCGTTCCATGTTCGAAGTCGTCGCATTCTGGTGGAAGACGAGGCTGAAAGGCCCCGCCACACGAGGTCTTGGCCTGATCGTCGCGCTTTCCGGCTTGCTGCTACTCGCATCGCAAGCCGCCAACGCAGCGCCGAACTGGACGCTTGATCCCACGGCTTCGGTGATCACCTACCAGTCGGTGAAGAAAAACACGATCGTCGAGACAAACAAGATCAGGAACATCACCGGCACGCTCAGCTCGGCGGGTGATGCCAAGGTCACCTTCGACCTCAATTCGGTCGATACCGGCGTCGACCTGCGCAATGTCCGCATGCGCTTCCTGTTTTTCGAGACATTCAAATACCCGACGGCCGAGCTGACGGCCAATGTGGATCCCGCCGCATTCGCCGATCTCGCGACAAAACGCAGGGTGAAGTCGACGCTGCCTTTCCGTCTCAATCTGCACGGCGTCGACAAGGACCTCGAGGCCAGCATCGTCGTCACCATGATCAGTGACGACATGGTCTCCGTTGCTTCGGAAGCTCCCGTCGCGGTTCACGTGGAGGATTTCGGCTTGCTGCCGAACGTGGACAAACTCCAGCAGGCGGCCAACGTCACCAACATCGTGCCCACCGCGTCGGTGTCGTTCGATTTCGTCTTCACCGCCGACGGCAGCAAGCCCGCTGCAACCGAGACCGCCGCGGCGAGTTCGACCGATGTAGGTCCCGTTGCCACCGACGCCGCCAAGGCGAACTTCAGCGATGAGGAATGCTTGAACAGGTTTGCCGTGCTCTCACGCACCGGCGCCATCTACTTCCGGCCGGCCAGCGCGCGGCTCGATGCGAAAAGCCGCCCATTGCTGACGGAGGTCGAAGGTGTCGTTGGCAAATGCCCAAGCCTGAAGGTCGAGATCTCCGGCTATACCGATTCCGATGGATCGCCGGACGCAAACAAGCAGTTGTCGGAGCGGCGCGCCCACGCGGTTGCCGACGCCTTGATTGCCGAGGGTATTCCGCGCAATCAGGTCAGCGCCGCCGGCTATGGCGAGGAGCGGCCGGTTGCCGCCAACGATACGCCGAAGAACAAGGCGCTCAATCGGCGGATCGAGTTTTCCGCCACCAAGCCCGTGAACTGAGGTTCCGGTGAGGTCCGATCTGATCGCCTGTTGCGGTGGCCTCTTTCGTGCCGCCGGGCTTGCCGCGCTTGCCTTGCTTTTGACTGTAACAGCCGCCAGTGCCGAGCGCCGCATCGCGCTGGTTCTGGGCAATTCCCAGTACCAGCACGCGGCGCCGCTCGCCAATCCGGTGCGCGACGCCCAGGCCATGGCCGAACGCTTGAAGAAACTCGATTTTGAGGTCGTTTCCGGCTTCGACCTGACCAAGCTGCAGACACAGGCGACGATCGTGCAGTTCGCGAAACAGGTGCGCGGTGCCGACATCGCGCTGTTTTTCTATGCCGGCCACGGCCTGCAGGTTTCGGGCAAGAACTATCTGCTTCCAGTCGACGCTGCGCTGGAAGATGAAACCTCCGTCGACTTCGAAGCCGTGTCGGTTGATTTCGTTTTGCGCCAGATGTCGCGAGAGACCAGCATCAGTCTGGTGTTTCTCGACGCTTGCCGCGACAATCCCCTCGCCGAGGTGCTGGCCAAGACCGCGGGCGTCAACGGCGCCAGCAGCGGCCTTGCCGAGATCCCGGTAGAGAATGGTGGCACCGGCACGCTCGTCGCTTTCGCCGCCAGTCCCAATCAACTTGCCTATGACGGGTCGGGCGAACATTCGCCTTTCACCTCGGCGCTCCTCAAGCGTATCGGCGAATCCAACGTCTCCATCACCGACGCCATGAACAGGGTCACCAGCGACGTCTTCAAGGCAACCTCCGGCAAGCAGCGTCCCTGGATCAACGTTTCGCTGAAAACGGATGTCGTTCTGCACAAGGTCGATCTCAATGCGCCGTTGATCGTGGGCGAGGCGAGCGCACCTCCAACCGAAGGCGGCTCCGACGCAAGCAACACCGGCGCTGCAGGCGCATCAGGCCAAAGTGACGACCAGCTTGCGCTCGATGTGCTGCGTCAGAAGATCCCCAGGCTGGCTTCGGACGATCCGATCTTTTTCGACCATCCGATCGATTTCGGTGATCCGGCAATCGATGGCAAGAGCATCGCCCAGCTGATCAAGGGCAAACCCCTGTTCAGCCCGGTGGAGGGATTGGACAAGTCGGTATGGGAGGACAAACATTGCGACGGCTGCCATGAATGGGACGAGGCACGGCTATGCGAACAGGCGAAAAATTTCGCCACCAACGATGCTTCTGTTTTGCGCCTGCAACATCCACTTGGAACGCGCTTCAAGGTGGCGCTTGCCAAATGGGCTCAAGGTGGCTGCAAGTAAGCATCCGCCGATTGGCGCAGGGCCTCGATCTCGGCCATCTGGATGCCCATTTCGACAAACGCGGAAAGAACGGCAAAGCGGTCCACCAGTGCGACACGCGCCAGCCCGGCCAGAACACCCGCATTGATTGCATGGGCGGCAGGAAACGGCTGCAAGGCCGATGGTGCTTCTGCGCCGACAACAGATCCGACAATAAAGGAACCATTGTCACGCCATCCCGCCGCCCGGGCAATCCAGGCTCCCGGCGTTGTTGGCGGCGTTGCCTCTGCCTGGCTCACCGCGGGGCGATGGCTGTCCGGTTCACCGACCCAGTCGCGAACATAGGCGAGCAACTCGTGATCAGTTCCATCGAGCAACTCGCTCAGATGGCTCAGGCATTCATGCGCCCACCAGACCGCAGCCCGGTCGGGAAGCAGGTAGGCACAGAACGTGATCGCCTCTTCGGGAACGCGCCCGGCGAGCAGGTCGCGGCAAAACTCGATCGATTGCTGTTCGGTTGGAAGGGCTCTCATGTCCCGGGCAATAGCGGGACAAGCCATGAAGAGATCCTGTGCCGTTTTGAATCGGAGCTCATTGGCCATGACCGCCACGCCTTCATCGAGAAGCTCCAACCACTCAAGCCCCAGGCGCGGCGCGGGTCAAGTCTCAACCGGTGACGCTGCAACAACTGCCGGCACCGCCGCATCCCCTGGCGTTTATCGACAGACAATTGCCCCGGAATTTGGTATGATCACCACCATCGAAATCGGATGCTCAAACAGGAGTAACCGCTATGCAGTGGGGCAGTTCAGCCTTGGTGTTGGCAGTCGTGTTTTTCTCGACTCACGCTTCCGCCGACCCTGTTCAGAAATCAGAAGACATCGTGAAGTTTTTTGCCGGCGCCGCCGACCTCGGCAAGTCGCGAGGAATTTGTGTAGGAACCGAGGAAGAGTGCAACAGCAAGACCAAGGCAAAAGACGCGCCGGCCGAAAAATCCAGCCTCGATATGCTGATCAATTTCGGGTTGGATTCGGCCGAACTCGACGCGACAGCGCGCAGTGAACTCGACGAGTTCGCCAAGGCCCTGAAGGACAGGCGGCTGAGCACATTCAACTTCGTTGTCGAAGGCTACACCGATGCCACCGGCACGGTCCACTACAACGAGGGCCTGTCGCAACGGCGAGCGCAATCGGTGGCAGCCTTCCTGACGGCCAATGGTGTCGAGGCCGCCCGCATCAACCCGATCGGCATGGGCGAAAAGAATCCGCGCAGCCCCAACCCGTACGATCCGGCTAACCGCCGCGTGGAAATGCGGATAAAGACGCAATAGCACCTACCGCGTGCCACTGTTCCAGGAACGCCGGCGGTCAGTTCTTGAGCACGCCGCCCACAGCCACACCGGTGCCGAAGATCAGCGCCTTGGTGAGGAAGTCGTTGTTATCCCGGGGCGGCGGAAGATCATCATCCTGCCGCACCACTGTGTCCCGGTTGCGCCGCTTCTGAACGACCTGCTGTTGTTTGCGGGGTTTCTGTGCCACCGGTCTCTGCGTGCGGACCTTCTTTACCACCTGTTTTTTCGGCTGCGTCGCACGGGCCTGATCGGCAGCATATCTGGCGCGCACGGTTTCCATCATCGGATCAGTCTGGATTACGAGGAATGCAAGTTGCTCGCGTGTCAGATAGCTGGTCTGCGGCAGGCCGTTCTCCACCTGCCAGATACCGATCGCCTGGCGGGTCTGTGGGCCTATGTTTCCGTCGACGCGGCCAAGCTCGTTGCCCAACGCTTCGATGCGCAATTGCAAGTCGATGCGACCCTGGCGGTCGAGGCCAATGGCATTTTCCGTCAACTCGGTGCCCGGTGTTTGCTTCACCTCGTCGGGGACGCCGACCGAGGTGCGCACTGCGGAGCCGGAACTGGCGTTCGCCTGGTCCGTATCGAGTGCCGCGACCTGCCGGTTCTGGGCTTCCGGGTCGTTCAATTCGTCGATGTTCAGCCGCGCCACCGTGGCGAAGCGGCCGTTTGGGAACTGCTCGAGATAGGCCTCGTAGAACGGCACCGAGTTGCGCTTGGAGGCTTCATCCCAGAGCCGCTGCTCGACTTCCCAGGAAGGCGGGTCACCAACCACCAGCGTGGGGGCGGTTGCCGCCCCGGCATTGGCAGGCTGTGCTTCAGGCGCCGCCACGACAACGGGTTTTCCAATGAAGACCTCGCGCCCCAGCGACGCGTTGTGCCAAGGCCTCTGGCGACCTTGCGTCGTCTCGGTCACTTCGCCGCGCACGCGCGTCAGCGCGCTCTGGATCTCAATGCCGGGTTCGGTCAGGTGCCTGGCGAGCGCCGTGGAGTAAGGGCTGTTGACGCCGTTGCCGTCGAAAGCGATGGCGCCCGGATCCGTTGCATAGGCGATCAGGATGCCGCCCGTGCCTACGCCGTCCGATCTTGCTTCGATCGGTGCCAGACCGGACCCCAACGAACGCGACTTCGGCAGCGAGGCGGCCAACGTCCTGGCGAGTGGATTGTCGCGGCAGGCATCGAGTATGATGACGCCGACCGCCGGATCAGGCGGCAGCGCCGCCAGGAAGTCTTCGACCTGAATGGTGCGGGTCTTGAGATAGGCCGGCGACGTCAACTCGGCGTCGACCGGTATCAGGAAATTCTTGCCGTCGACCTGCATGCCGTGCCCGGCATAAAAGATGACGGCGAGGTCGGCATCGTAAGACTGCTCTGTGAACCGGCTGATGAGGCTGTGCATGCCGGCATTGTCCTGATCCATCCCCTCGATCACCTCGAAGCCGGCATTGCGCAGCGTGGAGGCGATGAGGTGCGCGTCGTTGGCGGGGTTGGGCAAAGCGACAGCATGAACATACTTGCTGTTGCCGATGACCAGTGCGACGCGCTTGGCGTCGGGCGCGGCTGCCTCAGCGCTGAACGCGGCAAGGATAAAAAGGAGAAATCCGCTCAGAAATACGATGAACGCTTTCATGGACCAGCCCTCCGCCCAGCAGGGCGCACTGTTGATGTCTGCGCATGCTCAATTTCGTCAGCGACAATGTCGCTTATGCCAAAATGGCTCTTGGGCGTATGTGATCCTGACCACGGTCTTGGTTCACAAAGGACCCGAAAAAAGTTGTCCATAGTAACACTTTGCAGCCGGAACACCAATGGTCTGACGGTGAACTCATGAACCGCGAGGGCAGGTTCAAAGGGTATTCTGAAGCGAGCTTATGACGGCCGTGATGGCTTGCTTGTATTCTTCGAACTCTGGCGACGTCTGGCGCACTTCCGTCGTGGTCGATACCGGTTGGCCTGCGCCGGTCCCCGCGGGGCTGAGCTTTCGGCCCATTTTCCTTTCGGCCCAGTCCACGACATAGCCGGCGGTCTTGCCGGTGAGGAACGGGTTGGCCTGAATGACGGCCGACCCGAGCACGGCGCTCAATTGCGCCGAACTCGACGCCGACAATACCTGATGGGCGCCTTCCATGCCCAGGAAATGGCAGAGATAGAGCCGGCCGGCTGTGATCTGGTGGCCTCGCGCCCGAAGATAGGCTTCACCCTCGCGCGCAAGATTGCGCACCATCTCGCGCGAGATCGTGTAGTCGTAGCGCAGAGCAAGGAGATCCGCATTTGAAAGTGTGCGCGCCAGTTCGGGACGGTAGGTGTTCATCATCCTGATCCAGGTCTTCGATATGAATTGGCCGGCACCGGTTGCTGAAGAAAGCGGGTTCTTGGCGCGGGCGCTGCCACCACTTTCGACATGAACGATACGGTCGGTCAGTGTTTCGACAGCAGGATCGCTCGTTGCGACCGCGGCGGTCACCGTGCCCAGCGGGTCGATCGCCCCGCCATTCTGATAGAGTTCGAAATGCAGATGCGGCCCGGTCGACAGGCCGGTGGTGCCGATATAGCCAATGATGTCGCCGGCCTTCACCTTTGTGCCGACACCGCTTGCTATCGCGAATTTCTGCATATGCGCGTAGCGCGTCTCGCGTCCGTTGGCATGCGCAATCTTCACCAGGTTGCCATAACCGCCGCCGTCGCCCTGGAAGGTGACCTCGCCGTCGAAAGCGGCCGCGATCGGCGTACCCACCGGAGCCGCCCAATCGACGCCCTTGTGGATGCGAACCACGCCCAGAATTGGGTGCTTGCGTGGACCGAAGGTGGACGTCATGACCCCGTTGACCGGCGTGACCATGCCGTTGATGACCGTCAGCGAGCGGATCTGATCGTCGCCGGTAACGCATGCAAACTGACCGTCGCTCTGCTGGAAGACGAAGCATTCGAAGCTCTTTTCAGCACCCTGCACGCCGACATACAGCACGCGTCCGTCGGTCTCGCCCTTGCCGCGCGGCGTTTGTGAATAGATCAGGACAAGGCGCTGGTCCTCGCTGGCGAAGGCGTCCAGGTCCCGTCCTCTCGATAGGTACATGATCGCTTCGCCGATCACGCCGGTCGGAACTTTGTTGCGCGCCGCCGTCGAATAGATTGCGTCGAGCAGGCGATATTGCCGCTTGTGCGTGCCTTCTTCCGGTGCACCCGAATAGTTGAACAGATCTTCGCGGACCCAGGGATCGACACCCGATACGAATGCACCCGCGGCGTTGCGCGTCAGCGTGCCGACAAAGACGCTCTTGGCGTAGATCGACACCTGCATGAGCGACATTGTTGTCGTCTCGCGCGTCGGCCTGAAACCACGCATGGCGACGACATAACCCGGTTCCAGGCCTTCCCGGTTGAAAAGCGCCTTCAGCGCTTCGCCCGCCCGCCTGGCGTCCTCGACGGAGAAATGCGCATCGAGCGCAACGCTGTCCAGGCTGCGGTCGTTGAGGATTTTCACGAACGTGTCTTCGGTCGCCTCGAACCGCTGATACTCATTCGTGACGGTTGCGACACTCGTGTTGTTTTCGATCTGTGTCTTCTGGAATGCGGGCAGGGCTGCTTCGCCTGCATCGATTGTTTCACCCCAGCCGGCTTCGGGATCGTCGGTGCCCATCTGCTGCCCCGAAGCAGCCGGAGCCTCGTTGGGGGCAGGCGAGGGCTGAAGATCGTTCTGCAGATCCCCCGCCGGCGGCTGAAGATCGTCCTGCAGATCGTTGGACGGCGGCGGGGCGGTCTGCCGTTGCGCCTGGAAGAATGCGAAGTCTTCCTGCGTCGACGGTATCGTCGTCATGAATTTTTCGCTGGCGCTGAGCATCACATCCGACAGGATTTCGATCTGCGGAGAAATCCCGGCCTGATCGAGATCCGCCGGCTTCGCGATCGAACGGCCCCTCGACGTGGCGTCGGCGTCGGGGGCAAGGGTGATCCACATCGGGTCCCCGGCAAGGTCGATAATGGCAGGCACATAGACCGATGCATCGGCCGGCACGTCGTCCACCCCTTCGACCGCGTGAAGCTCTTCGTCTTCGTCGCCGAACGACCAATAATCGGCGGTGAGGTAGAAGCCCACGGCGATCGACAGCATGATGATCGCGGCAAGACCGGCAAGCAGCCGGCGCCAGAGCCTGCGTCTGCGAAGCGCAAGGCGCGCCTGCTTCTTCTGCCTGAAGCTCGTGTCGATAGTGTGCGTCACGGGCTGTTTCCGGTCAGGAAGAACGTCCACCGCGCCTGTTCGAGCGTATCGACTTCGAGAAATTGCGCCGCGATATGGCCGCGTTGCCAGCATTCGTCGATGCCGCGGGTCGAGAAACGCCTTCGCTCGATGCACATTTCGGTCGATCCCGTCAGGATCGCGTGGCCGAAGACGTCCGTTGCGTAGATGTAGATGTAGCGGTTGGTCAGTTCCTCGCGAATGACATTCACGCACTGATTGGCGCCGATGGTCCACCAGCCGTCTGTCTGATCGGCATTGTCGACCTTCTGGCCGACTGCGAGATTGACGACGTCGAGTGTCTGATTGCAGACCGTGAATTCGGCTCGCGCTTCGCCGGATGACAGCACAGCCAGCAGCGCGGCGCCCGCGATGACCGCAAGCTTCATGTGGCCCGCCAAGGCGAGCAGGGCGCGAACCGGTTCACACTGCTTTATGGGCAGGTCGGCAGACGAGTGGGGCAAACACGAGCAGCGTTCCATCGGGCGCCCATGCTATCCGCCGAGCCGGAAATACTTGGCAGTGGCTGAGAACTGAGATCCGTTGGTCTCGATTTCCTCGAGAATTTTGGGTAGCAGCGCCGAGGCTGGCGTCGGCGCCGAGAATGCGGCCGCCTCAATATCCTGGGGTCCCGTGATCACCATTATGATCTGCGGCACGGCCTTTCCAGCGGCCTTGTCGGCGGCGCCGAGGCCAATCGGGATGCTGAAGGTGGCTTTGTCCGACTGTGCGACGATGCGATCGTCGAGATTAAACACCATGCCCTTGTGATCGATCAGCAACACGCTGGAAATGAGCCCGCCACGCGTCACCAGCGTGCCGCTGATCGGCGTACCGTTCGGCACCGACGTCCGGTCGAGAACAAGCTGCGGCTTGTCGGCCGCGGTCTGTCCCAGAAAGCGCAGAAAATTGGTGACTTCGCACTGGCTCGGCTCAATGAGGCGGACGCTGATGTCGGGCTCCACATGGAATTTCGCCTGGAAATCGCCCAGCATGCGTTCGAATGGCTGGACCGCTGTTCCAAATCCTTCGATCGCGGCTGCGGTGTCGGTTGGCGAATTCATGGTCGCATAGAAACAGTCGCCGCCGCCGAAGTCGCGAACCCAGGAGACTCGTTGCGCGATGTCGTCCACGGCCGGAGGAATGGCCGGTTTGGGTACGTTCAACGCGACGACAGGTTGGTCCGGCTGCTTGGCCGCCGGTGGCACAGTCTTTTGGCTCTCGGCGTTCGCGGCATCCGTCTGGCTTGCAGTGGGTTTGGGCGCCGGCCCGGCAACCTTGGGTTCTGCCGGCTGGCTGATCTGCGGCTCCGGTTTGGGCTTTGGGCTCTCCACAAACTCTGGCTGGGCCGGCGGTGTCTTTTCGGATGGCTGCTGCGCGTCCGTTGCCGATGACTCCGGGGGGCCCGCGGTTTGCGCGGGGACAGTGGGCTTGGCCGGCTCCGGCGTTTGCACTGCCTTGGCATCTGCCTGGCTTCCAGCCGGCGGCACGCCCGCCTCTGTTTGCGGTTGCGCTTCCATTGCCGGCGGTTTCTCAGATTCCTCGGTCTGCGAAGGGAGTTCGGCGGGCTTGGCCGGCTGCGGCTTTTGAGCCGCCGAGGCATCTGGCTGGTTTTCAGCCGGCGGTACGCTGGCCTCCGGCTGCACGGGCGGAACTGGCTTTGCCGGCTCAGGGGCGTTCGCGACTTTGTCCGTGAGGGTCGGCGCCGAAGTTTCCGGTGTAGGCTTTGACGGTTCGGGCGCGGAAAGCGATGTCTTGCCGGCAATCGGCGTTGCCGGCGTCATGAAGCCGCTCAGATACAGGCCCGCGCCTGAGGCGACAGCTAGTGTCGCCAGGGCAGCGATCGCGATAGTTGGGGTCTTTGTGGATTTCTTGGGCATATCCGCAGTGACCGCGCGCGGAGGGCCGGCGACCGGCGAAGGCAGCGGTTCGGACAAATGCGCGGGCCGGACATGCGGGACGAAGCGCTGCTCGCCCGGGCCCGTTGCCGTCGGCGCGTTGCGTCCCGCGACATTGGATGCCTGGCCGCCCTTGGGATCAGGAGTAAGGGTTTGCCCGGCTGGCCGGTTGCGGGGTGTGATGGACGTCGGCGGCGTTGTTCCTTCGTCTTCGCCACGCGTCATCCTGGCGATATCAGCCATGCTGACCGGCCGGTCTCGCGGATCCGGTTGCAGCATGGCTTCGACAATGTCACGAAAATCGTCGTCGATATCAGAGAGGTCAGGCACGGCCCGGCGCTTTTCGATGATCTCGAACTGCGATCCGCTCATGTCGATCGGTTTCCCGCGCAGAGCGGCAGCCAGCACCAGCCCAAGGCTGTAAATGTCGGACTGTTCACTGACGTCGCCGCTGTACAGCCCGAGCTGTTCGGGCGAAACGTAGTTGTACTTTCCCGCGAACTTCCCGCCGATCAGTGTCTCCCCGCCCACGGTCGCCGATCGCGCTATACCGAAATCGATGATCTTTGCGCGGTCGACCCGGCCCCCCGGCAGGATGATATTGTCCGGCGAGAGGTCGCGATGGATTGCTCCCGCTTGATGCACGGCGCTCAGGCCGGATGCGAGGCGATGGCAGAGCTTGCGCACCTCATCCGTCGGCATCGGACCACGTCGCATGATGTCGTACAGCGACTCGCCGTCGACGAATTCCATGGCAAGGTAGGGACGGCCGATCCCGGGATCGATGGTGAAGACGTGGTATCGCACGACCGCATCATGCGACAGGTGGTTGAGGATCGAGGCCTCCTTGCGGAACAAGGACAAGATCGTCTGGTCACGGGCAAATTCGGGCAGCACGATCTTGATCGCGACATGGTCGCCGGTCTGGATGTTGTGGCCGCGATAGACCTCGCCCATGCCGCCGAATGCGATCCGTTCGTCAAGTTCGTAGATGCCGCTGAGCTGCGTACCGACAGCGGTGTTGGCCACTTGCGGCGATATTCGCGTCTTGTCATCGGCGCTCATCAGCCTCGGCCCTCCGCTCTGGACAGATCAGGGTGGAGCGATTGTCCATTGCGCCCGTTCCCAATCTTAACCAGCACAATGGTGACATTGTCCGTTCCGCCTCGCGCCAGAACCGTTTCCAGCAGGTTTTCTCCGGCCGCCTGAGGTGTAGCCGACACGACGGCGGCCTCGATCTCGGGGTCGGTGACATGTGCCGTCAGCCCATCGGTGGCCAGCACGAAAATGTCTCCCGGCATCAGTTCGCCCTGCTGGAAATCGATGACGAAGTCGTCACTGACCCCGATCGCATGTGTGATGACATTGCGGCGTGGCCAGGTGAGCGCCTCGACCGCGCTGATCATGCCTCGATCCAAGAGTTCCTGCACTTCGGTGTGGTCTTTCGAAATCTGCGAGATCGCGGCGTTGCGGATCAGATAAACCCGGCTGTCGCCCGCCCACAGGCAGGCAAATCGTCCGTCCATCGCCAACAGGGCGGCGACCGTGGAGCCGATGGTGATGCCGCGCGATTCCGATATGCTGCGGATTTCGGCATTGGCCCGGCTCAGCCTGTCCTCGAAGCGGGCCCGAAGATCGGGTGCCGAGCTCGCGATGCCGATTGTTGACAGATGATCGACGATACTGGCGGAAGCGACCTCTCCGGCGTCATGTCCACCCATTCCGTCGGCTACCACCCAGAGGCCAGTTTGTGGCTCGACTAGATAGCTGTCTTCATTGAGCTCACGGACACAGCCTTTGTGGCTCACGCCGAAGCTTTCGATGGAAAGGGCGACAGTATTCAAATTGCCACCAAGCGCTTTTCAAGCGTCCTTCTGCGGCGCACCTTTGGACGCTCGCTGGCGCCACTTTGCCACAGGCTCGAACATTAAAGTACCGAAAACTAAGGAAAACCGGGGTTTGAACTCTGGTCAGCGGATCGGCGCCATGATCAGCAGATCAAACCCATCTCAAAACGCCTTGGGACAGCTGAATCCGGAAAGGGCCGGGAGGAAGAAGTGGTTGGAGCCTGAACCTGTCTGGAGCGTATAAGTAACGTCGCGTCCGCCAATCACGAAGCGTGCTTGCATGTTGCTGTCGTGGCCGGTGACGGCAGCCTTGTCCAGAAGTCGCTTCAGGGCCCACGGCCCTTCGAACTTGATGGCGGATTCGCGGCCTGGCATCTCCGGCGTCAGGCTCAGACTGGCGGATCCGGAAGCCGCGCCGCTCGGCCAGGTCACTATGCTCGGCATGTTGCCCGCTTGGTTGCTCTGGACGGTCTGGCCGTCGACATCGAGCACCGCCGCATCGGCATCGCCATGCAGTGAGAAGGGCGTGAAGGTCACGCTCACCGAGGGCACCGAACCGCCCTGGGGAAAAAAGGCGCTACGGATTTCGGCCGCCAGCTGGAAGTTCTTCAGCGTCGACTTCGACAGGTCGCGGCCGAAGCGAGCATCCTGTTTCCAGCTCCAGTCCTGACCGGTCATATCGATCAGCGATGCGAGGTTCTGTGCGAAGAACCGGTCCATCAGCCCGCCCGGAGCGAACAGTTTGGCGAAATCCGCCATCGCGATGTCCTCGGTGCCATTGCGGGCGAAAGGATAACGGCCGTTGACCGCCGCCTCGCAGGGCTGTGTGACCGTCTGGTCGAGCATCTGGTTCAAATTTGCCACCGAGGTCTCGGTGACGTTGCCTTCAAACTCGTCTGCCGTCG
Organism: Mesorhizobium sp. M0870; assembly: GCF_040319775.1. Lineage (NCBI taxonomy): Bacteria > Pseudomonadati > Pseudomonadota > Alphaproteobacteria > Hyphomicrobiales > Phyllobacteriaceae > Mesorhizobium > Mesorhizobium sp. M0870. The sequence continues at coordinate 259,906 of NZ_JAMYOI010000003.1, read as the reverse complement.
CATTGACCATCCGGCCGAGTTGCTTGGGCAGTCGCGAGACATTGGCGCGAAGGGTGGCTATCTGGAGCTGCAGGTTTGCGTTGACGCGTTCCGTCTGGGAGGGGACGTCGGTCGCCAGTTGCAGGCTCTGGTAGATATCGCGGAAATTCTGGGTCAAGGCATCGATCGGGCGGTGTCCGGCAGCACCGCTCACCAGGGCCTGGAACGGCCTGAATTGCGCTTCGATGTTGGCCCCGGGATTCTGGTTTTGCGCGCTTAAGGATCCCGTGCCGGCACGGGTTTGCGATTTTCCGGTGGCGATTTGTATGCCGATGCGAGCCAGACCCTTGGCCACGCTTGCTGCGTCCTGTAACTGGCCCGCGCCGCCTTCAACCCCGGTGGCTGAGTCCTTGCCGGAAGCAGCGTCCCGCGTCAGAGCGGTTTCGTCGGCGATCGCCGTAAACAGCAGTTCGATCGGCGAGGTTGGCGAGGCGACGGCGGAAAGCGCGATATAGCGCGGCTTGTCCTTCAGCATCGCCTTGAATTTCAACCCGTCGAGAACGCTGTTCCACGCCGTTGCGAACTCCTTGCCATAGCGGTCGAGAAGTTCGGGACCGAGCTTGGGCAACTCCTGATCGATGCCGCCTTGCTCGCCGCCGCCACCGAGGACCCACTGGTCGTCGACGAGCGTCTGGGCAATGCGCGAGAGTTGCACGAGATAGAAGCTGTTGAAGCCGGCATAAGTATAGAGGCCGGGAACACGAAGGCCTGACAGATCGCCGCCATCGACCCGCTCGAACAGTAACGGGGCTTCCGGGCCGCTTTTCAGGGAAACAGAAAAATCATCCAGAGCTGCCGCGTATACTGCGGATTTGACCAAAGCCGAGGCACGGTCGGCAAGGCTCATGCGCCCGAGCGACCGTTGAGCGGCTTGGACGAGCGGCTGGTTGAGTTCGAAAACCGGATCGTAGGCGTCGTCCAAGGCAAGCATGGCACCCAGGTGCTTTTCGAGATGCTCGCGTCCTTCGCGGTTGTTTTCACCTGGATACCGGTTCTGCTCCCAATCGTGCTTCATCCAGGAAATGATCAACGCGTCGTCGACCTTCGGCGCCTTGCCGCCAAGCATCAGGTAGATTTTCAACGGCTCGTAGAGCGCGGCGGGATCGGCCATCCTGGCCTGGATCGTCCGCTCGGCCTGGATCAGCAGGCGCGATCGGAACATTCGTTCCAGCGCTTCCCGGTAAGCCGTCTTGGATGCCGAAAGAAGTCTCTCCCGCTGGCTGAGGCCGAACGTCTCCTCGATCGGTGTCGGCACGTCGCCGGTTTCGAACCCAGCCGGCAGATTGCGCAACTGGTCGAGCGGGCCAATGACGTTTTCGAGGTCGACATCGGTGACCTCGGTGCTTTTGAGCAACGCGTCCGCCGTCTGGCGATACTGGCTTATGGCCTGCGTGGTGGAGGCGATCAGCGACCTGTTGGCTGTGAAGCTCAGGGCTAGGGTGCCGAGGGCCGCCGCAGCGATCAACGCGATGGCGCCAAGGCCGGCGAACCTGGCGATCGTTGCACGTCTTACAGCTGATTTGTCATACGAAACCCATCCGGATTCGGCAAAAATGACGCCCGTCAGCAGATCGTGCAAAAAGAAGCTTTTGCCGGTTCCGGAAAGATGGGCGCGGGGGCTGCTGCCGAAATTGCGACCGATCGCGCCCAACACCTGATCGATTGGCGTTCCCTCTTGCGTGCCTGAAGAGAAGTAGAGTCCACGCAAGCTGACATTCACCTGGCTGCGGGTCGGATCGAACAGGCTGGCGATGAAATTGGTAATTCGCTCCTTCAGCGCGCCAAACTGCGCCGGAAAGCCAAAGATGGATATACGCGCGACCGGATCGGCCTCTTCCTGGAGGCGGTCAGGCATCTCCTCCACCAAGCGTCTTGCCAGTGCATCGAATTCGGCCGGAGCCTCGGCGGCCATATTCTTGTTGCGATCCGTGGTCTGGAATGTCGCGCCCCAGACCTTGCGCCGGCGCGGCTCGTCGAAGCCGCCGAAGTAATCCATGAACCCTGAAACCAGGTCGGCCTTGGTGAACAGCAGGTACACGGGAAACTGGATTTTCAGCGTCTCGTGGATTTCCCGCAGACGACTGCGTATCTCGACGACGTGAGCGTCAAGCTGCTGATCGTCGAGGCTGACGAGGTCGGCGAGGCTGATGGCCAGGATGACGCCGTTTATCGGTTGCCGTGCGCGGGCTCTCTTGAGCAGTGACAAGAAGGCAAGCCAGCTCTTCTTGTCGGTCTCGGCATTGGAATCCTGCGTCGTGTAGCGTCCGGCTGTGTCGATCAGGACGGCCTGGTCGGTAAACCACCAGTCGCAGGAGCGTGTTCCGCCAACGCCCGCAACTGGCTGGGCATCACCCGAACCGGCCAGCGGAAAATTCAGACCCGAATTGACCAGCGCCGTTGTCTTGCCGGCACCGGGCGGGCCGATGACGATGTACCAGGGGATCTCATAAAGGAAATTGCGTTTGCCGCTCGACCGCTTGAGCGCCGCCACGGCCTCATTCACGCGGGCCTCGAGCACCCGCGAGTCGTCATCGCGGTCGTCATTGTGTGTGACCACGGTTTCGAGTGCTTTTTGCGCTTTTCTCGCTTGCCAGAAACGCAGGCCGTAGAAAAGCGTGAGCGCTGCCACGATCACCCCGATGATAGTCGCGCGCAGCCAGGCAGGCCCGAGAGGACGGGTATCGGCGAAGCGGATCAAGGGTCCGGCAAACCACACTGCCGCCGCAAAGCCGGCCAGCGCAATCATGCTGAATATCCGCAGCAGCCAACGCGTCATGGCCGCTCCCGACTGGCCGTGCTCACAATGTTTCCTCCTTGGCGATCATCACATCGACACGGCGGTTCTTGGTGCGGCCTTCCGGCGTCGCATTGTCGGCGATCGGTTCGTCCTCGCCCTTGCCGTCCACCGTTAGTCGCGAAGGATCACTGAACTTCGGTGCCATCATTGCTTCGACGGCCTTCGCTCTGGCGACGGAGAGATCGAAGTTGGACTTGAATGGGCTCGATTTCCGCGGCTTCACATTGTCCGTATGGCCGACAATCCTGATCGGTCCGCGCTCGGGTTCCAGAGCCGCGGCGATATCTGCGGCAATGGGCTGGAACTCCGGCTTCGCCTCGGCCCTGCCGGACTGGAACAGCAGGAGATTGTTGATTTCCACAACGATGAAGTCGCCCTTCGTGCCGATGGTCAGCCCGCCGCCTTCGACTTCCTTGGCCAGTGCCGAACGGATGCGATCGATCTGCGTGGTTGTGGCGACGGGTGGGACGATTTTCGCCGGCTCCGCCAACGGCGCCACGCTGGCCCGTTCGATGGTAATCGGCGTCGATGGGTTGAGCGCCAGCAATTCACCGGCGGCAGCGTCGCCTTCGTTGGTGATGAAGACCCGCAGTGCGAAGAACGCAGCAGTCAGCAGCGCCGACACGGCTGCCGCGACGACCCAGAGCGGCAGGCGTGTCGACGGCTGCGTCATGGTCGACGCCAAGCCCTGCCAGTGGGGCGAGATGTCCGCGTCCGCGCGTGCCCTGAAATAGCGAAGCGTTTCGTAGACGTCGCGCCGAACGCGTTCGAGATTGCTGTCTTCGCGCGTCAGGCCCCGGTACTGGCCCTCGAACCCCAGCGACAGGCAGACATGCATCAGTTCGAGCAGATCGTAGTGTGCCTCGGGACTGGCCAGGACCTTGTTCAGCGCTTCGAAGAAGCCTGTGCCGCTGGGCTCGACGTGAAAGAACTGCGACAGCATGCTGTGCTGCGCCCAAGTATCTTTCTGTGGCCAAGGCAGGTTGCCGACGAGATCGTCGGCGGTTTCGCAGAGGATGAATTTCGCAATCCGCGCATCCTCTTCGGCAACACCTGATTTCTCGACTGTCCTGTCGAACCTATCGATCGCCTCAGTGACATGTTCGGCCAACGGCTCGGCTTGTCTCTCGACGGGGATAAGCCTGAACTGGCCGAACAGCATCAGCAATGGTGCGGCCGCGGCAAGGATCGGGTTTGCCGCGGAATATCTGACACTGTCCGTGACATTGAGCAGGGTCTCCTGCCGTAGAGCTGCCTCGGAAGCGCCGCTTCCTGCCGAAGCGGAAGGGGCTCCTTGATAAATCACTGTCCCGGATGCCCAGCCCGGCGGTGTATGCCGGCCGATGCCGGGATCGAATACGGTCGAATCCTTGATCTGCGAGGTTTGCCCGTCATCCGCGACGGGCACTTGAGGGACCGGCGCCGGTTTTCGCTCACGCCGTGGAGGGGCGCGAATGACGGTCTTGCCAGCCGGGCCGAAAGGATCGTCCTTCGAACTCATGGACGATCGTCCGTGCAGGCGGTGTGCCCGCGACTGGGTGAGACAGGCGCAAAACGGTTTCTCGTCAGGTGAAGGAAACGCAACCCCTGCCGACCCTGACAGTGTCCGGAGGAAGGTAGGCTATATCTTACTATCCCGCCGAAAGATGACATTTGCCGCAGACCCCCAGGTCGATCAGCCTTAGCCGCTTAGCGAATTGTCGTATGCGATCGTAATCTCACAAACTCTCGATTGGAACCGGATGCCGCGCACCAAAGAGGTTTTCTTCGTCGACTTCAGCCTCGCATCCCCCTTTGGGCCTGTCTATTTCTGCTTGTCGGCCTTGGCATAGGCCTCGCTGAAATAGGCCAGGAATATGTCCAGCATGCCGTTCTCGTGGGCTTCCTCCATGGTTCGCCAGGTCGCGACAAAAGCGTCCCAGGCCTGGCTTTTCTTAGACGAGAACGATGTCGGGGGGAGTTTCTTTCCGATCGCCTCGGGCGACAGATCGTCGAGCAGCCGCGACAGCGCAGCTTGCATGGCGGCATAGGTGGCGAATTCGTGCGTCTTGAGATCGCGGAATGCATCTTTGATGCTGCGCCTGGCATCCAGATAGCCGGCCCTGCGGCGGGCGAACATGATTTCGAGGATGTCGTCGGTTCCCGGGCCGAACTTCAGGGGGTTGTTGTCGGCGGCGCTGATCATCGTCCGTTGTGTGCTCTTGGCCAGTATTTTCGCGGCCGTGCGCGCTTTCAAAAGCATGGTCAGTTCCTCGACCACAGTCCGCAGGACCGTGCCGATTTCGGCGGCAACTTCATGCGGATCGCGCGATTGAAGCAATTCCGGCGAGATGCCGGCCGCGATCGCGATTTCCCGCAGCACTTCGTCTCTGGTCGAGGGGAGAGGCGGTTGCGACGAGAACGCCGGAGCCGGAACCCGCTGCCCGGAATGTTGCTCCGAAGGAGTGAAGAACGGCTCGGCGGCGAATTCGAGCGGCCGGCCTGTCGCGGCCGGCATTTCTCGTTGTGTCGAACTGATATGGCCTGTCGTGGCGGGCTCGTCGTCGATCGATACGAAGATGACATGGCGGCCGATCAGCACCCGGTCGCCATGGCTCAGCCGATGCGGGCCGGTCATGCGCTGGCTCGATCCGTTGATGTAGGTTCCGTTGCGCGAGACATCGTGCAGCCAGAAAGCGCCTGCCTCGTAGCGAACCTCGCAATGCCGGCCGGAGATGAACTTGTCGGGGTCCGGCAAGGTCCAATCACAAGCCTCGCGTCCGATTTCGAAGCCGCGATCACGCGCCGCGTAACTGGTCGAGATGCCCGCAGGCAAGGCGTCGACATTGTTGATTTGCAGACTGATATACATCGAGGATCGCCGTCGAACGCTGATCGATACTCCACATTCTAGCAGTTTGCACATCCAGCAGGACAGCGGCGTTTCGAGCCAATGCATCGGCAGGGTAAGGTTTTTCCGCTGTGCATCTCTTTGGTCGGCCGGACAACATGTGGTAGGCTCAACATAGCCTGGTGCGGCGGGCCAAAAAGTTCCTGGATGCGGGAACTTCAAACCCACTGCCGGCGGCCGCGTCCAGGAGGGGCACGACCCATGCCGAACGAACGTGCCACGGTTGTGCAAACACCGGTTGGCGCCGAGCTGTTGACCTTCACGCATCTTGTCGGTCGCGATGAGATCAGCCGTTGTTTGGCCTATACGGTAGGGTTCGTCAGCCCCAGCCCCGATATCGATCCGCTGAAGATGCTGGGGGGTGTCGTTTCGGTGGAAGGCGAATCCGATCCGAAACGTTGGTTCAGCGGTCTTGTGTCCGAGTTTCGCCTGACCCGCATAGAAGACCGGCTGGCCTACTACGAAGCGGTCGTCAGGCCGTGGCTCTGGTTCCTCGGCAACACCACCGATTGCCGTATTTTCCAGAACAAGAGCGTCGTCGACATCGTCAAGGACGTCTTCAAGAAATACAGCACGGCGGAGTTCGATCTGCGTCTGCAGGGTTCCTACCCTCCGCGCGAATACTGCGTACAATATGACGAGACCGATCTGGATTTCGTCCAGCGGCTGCTCGAGCATGAAGGCATCCTGTATTTTTTCGAGCATGACGAGGGCAAACACACGCTTGTCCTGACCGATGCGATGAGCAAGCTGAAGCCGGCGCCGGGCTACGAGAAAGTACCTTATCATTTTGAAGGGCAGGGCTCCCGGCGCGATGTCGAATACATCACCGAATGGATACCGGGCAGTTCGGTGCGTCCGGGCGCCTATGCCCACACCGACTATGATTTCAAGAAGCCGGGCGCCGACCTTATGGCCAAGTCGGCCCAGCCGTTCAGTCACAAGCTGGCCGCCGGCGAAAACTACCGCCAGCCCGGCGCGCATCTCGAAGTCGGCCGGGGCGACAACCTGGCCGCGATCCGACGCGAGGAGATCCAGGCCGTCCACCAGCGTATCGCCGCGGTCGGCACCGTGCGCGGCCTGTTTTCGGGCTGTACGTTCAAGCTCGATGGCTTTCCGCGCGAGGACCAGAACCAGGAGTATCTGGTGGTCAGCGCCGAATACAGGCTGTTCGATCCGGGATACAGAAGCCATGCCGACGTCGACAGCGAGAACTTCAAGGTGATCCTGGGCGTGGCGCCGACCGCCTTGCCCTATCGTCCGCCACGGATCACGCCCCGACCGATCATGCGTGGGCCGCAGACGGCGACCGTGGTCGGTCCGTCAGGCCAGGAAATATTCACCGACAAATACGCCAGGGTGAAGGTGCAGTTCCACTGGGATCGCCTGGGCAAGAAGGACGAGAACAGCTCCTGTTTCGTGCGGGTCTCACAGACCTGGGCCGGCAGCGGCTGGGGCTTCATCCAGATACCGCGCATCGGCCAGGAGGTGATCGTCGACTTTATCGAAGGCGACCCTGACCTGCCGATCATCACCGGCCGGGTCTACAATGCCTCGCAGATGCCGCCCTACGGGCTGCCGGCGAGTGCCACGCAATCCGGCTGGAAGTCGGACTCCTCGCTCGGCGGCGGCGGCTACAACGAGCTGATGTTCGAGGACAAGGCCGGCTCCGAACTGGTCAATTTCCAGGCGCAGAAGGACCACAACCTTCTGATCAAGCATGACCGTACCAAGCTGGTGCAGCACGATCAGTCGGACCGCATCGACCACGACGCCAAGCATTCCGTCGGCCACAACCTCGACGAGGACGTCGGCAACAACAAGACAGTCAAGGTCGGCGTCGACCAGACAACCGACATCGGCAAGAACGATACCGAGACGGTGGGCGTCAACCGCTCGCTTACGGTTGGCTCGAACGAGACGATCGGCATCGGCGCGAACTCGACGGAGACGATCGGGTCCAATCACACGCAGACCGTCGGGTTGATCCAGACGATCACCGTGGGCGCGGCGCGAGTGGATTCAGTGGGCGCAGCGGAAACCCGAAGCGTTGGCGCCGTCCAGACGAATCAGATCGGCGCATCGCGCTCGATGACAGTGGGGGCCGGACAGACTCACACCATCGGAGCGGCGGACAATTGGACAATCGCGGCCGCGCAGAGCGTGAAAATCGGCGCGGACCAGAGTTTCGCCATCGGCGGCGCGCAGTCGTCGCAAATCGGCAAAGGCAGGTCGGCAAAAATCGGCGCTGACGACGCAACCGATGTCGGAGGCGGGCACGCGCTCAAGGTCGGCAAGGGCAGCGGAATCCAGATTGCGGACGACAGCTCGATCAAGGTCGGCAAGAACCTGGTGATCGAGGCGGGTGACTCGATCACACTCAAATGCGGCTCGGCGTCGATCACGATGAAAAAGGACGGCACCATTGTTGCCGACGGCAAGGACATAACGCTCAAGGGCAGCGGCAAGATTACCGTCAAGGCCGACGGCGACGTGATCGTCAAGGGAAGCACCATCAACAACAACTGAGGGCGTCATCATGGAAGTGCTGGATCGTATCGACGGCGTCGTGATCGGCCTGCTGATCGGTTTCGAGGGCGGGGCACCGCTTGTTGTCTTCGTTGGCAATCCGCGCGAGACGGCGATTGCGGCGCGCAGCCTGACTGAACTGGACATTTCGGCGATCGGTTCAGAACTGGCCCTTCTGTTCGAGGAGGGTGATCCAACGCGGCCGTTGGTCGTTGGACGCATCGTCGATCCGGCGCACAAGAACAGGGAGCTGAAAGTCGCTCGCGAAGGCGACCGTGTCGTCATCACCGGAGACGAGCGCATAGAACTGCGCTGCGGCCTGGCGTCGATCATTCTGGAAAAGAATGGCCGCGTGACCATTCGCGGCAGCCAGTTGACGAGCCAGGCCAGCGGGACCAACCGTATTCGCGGTGGGGCCGTGCATCTCAATTGAGGCGTTGCCTATGCACCGCGTCGCGACCATCGCCGCCATCGTGGATCAGCATGCCGAGGACGCGGCTTTCCTGTGGCTGCGCCGTCGTCGGGAGATCGACGGTCCAATCCTCGACGAAACCGATATCGGTCGCATAGACCAGCGTCTCGAAGCCAATCTTGAAGGGCTCATGGCAGCCGGCAAGGCCGGTTGGGAAGCTGCTCAAGCGCGCTTTGCTGACTACGCCGAACCAGGCGAACTTTTCGTGCTCGGCACTCTGGCAATGCGTTGGAGCGATGCCAAACTGGTAACCTCCGCAATCGACGCCGGCGTAAGCGTGGGTGAAGCCGGCTTTTCAAGCTTGTCCGCTGCGATCGCGCGCACGCCGCGCGATAACCTGCGTCCCTTCGTGGCGCAATGGCTGGACACAAGCGATGCGCGACTACGCTGCCTTGGGCTGTCTGCGCTCTGGCATCACCGCGTCGATCCGGGACCGCGCCTGCATGATCTGGCCAGCCATTCCGACGCGAACGTCCGCCGGCGCGCCGTTCGGCTCGCCGGTGGGCTCGGGCGGCGCGACCTGCTTCCGGCAGTCCTGGCTGGCCTTGATGGCGAGACGGCGAGAGAACGTCTTGCGGCCGCCTTCGCCGCTTGCCTGCTTGGTGAGGCGCGGTCCGCGCACCCAGTGATCGACAAGATCGTGCTGACGGAGACGGACCAAGCGGAGGCGGCGATCGAGATACGCCTGCTGACAACGCCGCCCAAGGCCGCGAAAGGTTGGTTGCAGACGCGCCTCGGCCAGCCCCTGCTACGCGTGGCGGCAACGGCGTCGATCGGCCTGTTTGGCGATCCGTCGGTGATGCCCTGGCTGATCGAGAAGATGCGCGAACCGGAACTTGTCTTTGCCGCCGGGCTGGCGATGCGCGATCTGTTCGAGGTGGATTTCAACGACACCGACCTGTTCACGATAGACCCGGCCGATTTGGGGAAGGCGTTTGAATCTCTGAACCACAGCCCGTTGCCTGTCGCCGATCGCGTTGCTGCTTGGTGGGACGAGGGACGGGGCGGGCGCGGCCGCACGCCTTTCCATTCGATGCGCCGGTTGCGGCTCGACGCGTTGCGCGCGGCCATCGCGGCAACCGATACGCCGCTGACCGATTGGCGCAGGACGCGCCGGTTCCCGGCCTGGATGTAATCTATCGGCGGTTCGCCCGCGCCACGACGGCGGCGGCGCGCAATCCGTTCTCGGATGCGACTTCGCACATGGCAATCGATCCCGGCGCATAATTCTGGACAAGACTGTCGGCGGCCAGCATCAGCGCCAGCGCGCCGCTGGCCGCGCCGGTGTCGCCGACCGTCATCGCCGGATAGGCCGTCGCCATCAGGGTGCGGTGCGTGCGATAGAAGCGCGGTCGGGCAATCAGCATCTCCCAGCCATGATAGCGCTCGCCATTGCCGTTCGAGACGACGAAGTCGATGTCGGGTTCCGATGGTCCCGATCCCGAAACGGCGTCGCGCAGCGCGCCGAGCATGGCGCGGCCCTGGCTGTAGCGCTCGGAAAGGATGCTGTCCGTCTCCTGGGCCATGCCGATGCCATGGATAGCGGCCACGACAGGCTCGCGGCCAGGTTCCCGCAGCAGCCGCACGAAGACGGCCGCCTCGCCAGGAACCAGTCCTTGGGCGTTGTCCGCGCCCTGTAAACGTCCGGTCCGGCTGAGCCGGCCGAGGTCGGTGTGGTTGACGAGGCTGTCGACGCCACCGAGCAGCACTTGTGCGGCGCCTTGATCCTCCATCAGTGCAAGCGCCCGTTCTATCAGTCCCACACTTGCCGCCGCGCCGCCGTCGATGACGCACGAGGCGTGGTGGAATCTCAGGCCTGTTGCGTCGACAACCGCGGCCAGGAAATCGCGCGCCGGAATATCAACGAAAGCCGGATGGTTGCGAAAGCTCTCCGGCGTCGTGATGAGCAGCGCGGTGGCCGCCGCGACCCCCGGCTCGCCCGCGCCGAGCGCTTCGTTGATAGCGCGGGCGGCCATGTTGACCAGCCATTCGCCTTCGTTGCGGCGCAGATGCCGGTGAGTGGGTATGCGCGCGACTACCTGTGGCACTCCGAACGGTTCGGCGAGCGTGATTTCCTCGAAGGCCGAAAGGCTCGCCCGAATGGCTGCGATCGTTTGCCGCGCGTTCAGCCCGGCGGGCGTGACGGCGCCGCCGCCGGCGACGTAGAGCGGCCGCTTCATGGCTGCCACACGGCGCGGTCGACTGTGCCGTCGCCGCCACGCGGGCTGAGATAGCTCTTGCGCTTGCGCCGGGCCACGAGAAAGGCGGGCGTGACATGGCCGAAGACGATTTCCCGCAGCGCCGGCGTGTTCCGTTTTGTCACGTGTGAAAAGCGCGCTTTCAGTGTGACGCGCCACAGATCCGGCTCGACAATCACCGTGTCCGCGGCAAACGGACGTTCCTCGACCCGGTCGTCATAGATCAGCCGCACAGGCGCAACGATGCGCGGCAGGCGGAAGTCCCAGCGGCCGTTCGGTGTCATGCCGATGATCGTGACAGTCTCACCGCCATGGATTGCCGGCAGGTGCTGGTCCGCCGGGGCGCACAGATTGTAGCGCGGATCGAAATCCCCGGGAGGCAGTGGCCACTGCGTGTCGATCCAGGCTTGGTCGTAGGTGCCCGCGAGCGGCAGTCTCGGCATCCAACCCCGCCCGAGCGGGCCGAAGCTGGCCGGTCTGGGCCGATCGGAGGGACTGAGATAAGGTTCGGCGGGGTAGGTGACATTCGGGGCTTGTGTTCGCACTGCCGGATCGGCGGACGAGGCATGGTGATAGCCGACGCCGACCGGGTTGCGTCGGTCAAGCCGGCCATCTGGCAGCGTCCCACCATAGGCGCGCTCGTAAACGATCGGCATGGTTCGGAACAGGGCCGGCGCACTGTAGCCGCCGGCATCGTAGATGCGGTCTCCGACAACGTTGAGCACCTTTTGCAAGCCACCGACGCGGAAACCGACCTGCATCTCCGCCACCGGACGGCGGTTCGGCGCGTGCGCCGAACCGTTGACAAGGATTTCGGCGGCCGGCTTATGCGGCGCAATATCGGCTTCGTAGCGATTGGAGGAATTGGCTGGATCGCCGAACGGGATATCCCAGAGCGCGACCGGCATCTGGTCTTCGCAGACGTCCAGTGCCGGTGCGCCGTCGAGCGCATCGAAGCTTGCCGAGAACATGACGACCAGGACTTCCTGGCCGTCGGCGTCGAGTTGCACATGTGTTGCGGTGGCGAACGGCGTGCGATTCTCGATCCCGACCGCGAACGCCATCGCTCAGCACCAATTGCCGTGTTCGTCGAGGCCGATCGGCCAGTAGGGCATCGCGGTCAGCAGCGTCGCATAGTCGTCATGGCCGCCCTGGATCAGCCACTCGAGAAGTAACACTTCGGGAGGCACCGCACTCGACGCGGAACGCCGGTTTTCCTTGTCGCACGCGAGCCAGTACTTGCGCACGAGCCAGACCACCCTCGGGTGGCCGGCGGGGCCGGCAAGCCCCTTGGCCTCGATCGTTCGGAGGATTGCCTCGCCCATCGGCAGGCCGGTCTCCATGCGCTCCTCGACACTCGCGTTCCATGTCTCGGACGCGACAGCGAACACGTCCACGAAATCGAGCAGATAGGCGGCGAACAGGCTGCGATGTCCAGCCGAGCCGGTCCCCGGCGCCGTCCCTTCCGCGCGGCCTCGGACGTCACCGGGCGCGCGCAGCAGCCGGTAGGTCCCGTTCTGGATGTTGTGGTTGACGAGCAGTGCCATCGCTCAGGACTCCTCGAATTCCGGATCTTCCCCGATGGGAATGAAGTCGAACGGCCTCATGAAGTCCGCCAGCTCGGGCTCGGTGTCGCCCAGCCAGGAGAGGAGCAACGTCACGGGTGGGACCGGCCCGTCCCCCTCGCTCCCTTCGGACAACTGCTTGGCCTCGGAGCCCCACATCTCGCTCCTCCCGGGCTCCGGCCCGCCGCCCGAAAGCAAGTCGTTCAGTCGCGTCGTTTCGAAGTAGTACTTCCGAAACAGGGCAATGACCCGAGGGTGACTCGCTGGTCCCGCCGGCCAGCGGGCGTCGACAAGCTCCCTGTTGACTTCCTGCGCACGAAGGTCATGCCACCATTCCAGCAATGGTGGCACGACGATCTTCAACTCGTCTGTCCAACGATCATAGATGTCTTGATACGTTATCGAGATCATTTCATATCTCTATATGCCCAGGCCGCCAATGTGCTTGTTCATCGCATCGTAAAGCTCGCGGCGATCCAGTGCGCGCATATCCTGGGACTGCTCCATGCTGTGAGCATGACAATGCGGCTGGCACGGAAGGTCGCGCATCCGCTGGGCGAAGCTGCCCGGATCGTGGCACGCTCCCATCTCCCACGCGGTCTTCTGCGGCGGCTGGTGATCGGCGATCATCGTGACCTTGCCGTCAGTCTGCCTTTTGATTTTCTTGTCAATGTCCTTCAGCGCCTTGTCCTTGGCTGGGCCTGAAGCCCGACGAAGGATGTTGGCGCGGTCCTTCTTGCACTGCCAGCAGGTCTGCCCCTGCACGGAAGCGCGCTGGGTCTCGGTCGTGGGGGTATAGTCCTCCGAGTACTTGTAGTCGCGCGGGCAGTCTTCCTTCATCGCGTCCTTGCCCAGCACCACCGAGAAGTCGACCATGGCGGACACGTCGACCGTGTTCGGCAGCGGGCTCGCGGTATTCTGCTCCATCGGATCGCCGTGGCGGCAGACTCCCTTGCCCTCGACCTTGACCGTGAACGACCAGAGCTTGAACGAGCCCTTACCCTTGATGCGATGGGTGACCACGCCGGCGCCAAGTCCAGGCGTGGCCGCTTCGTTGCCCGTACTCAGCGCCACTTCGGAAGAGTTCTCCAGCGCCGTCGGTGTTCCCTGCACCTTGACGCTCTTGCTGCCTTTGATGAGATCGCTGGCCGAAAGCATGTTGACATATGGAACCGGCACCGGTCCCGCTGGCGGCGGCGGCGGGCTGAGGCAGACGTCGCCCGGCGCGACGCCCTTGCCGCCGCTTGCCTGGTGGAAGAAGCCCATCTTTTCGGCGTAGACCGTGTTACCCATGGCTCAGGACCCCGCCGTCTCCGGCGATGCCGCGCATCGCGGGCAGGGCATTTTGAGCAAGGTCGTGGATGTCGGCGAAGCCGAACTCCCTGACCTCCCAGTCGTCGCTCCAGAATGCGATCTTGTCGGTCGCGGCGGCGGCGCCCGGAGGTGGCAAAATCTGAAGGCTTTCGGCCAGCCGGGTCTGCGCCCAGTAGTTGTCGACGCAGTTCTGAAGAAGCGAGGCCACTGCATCGTACCACGGGTCGCCCGGCTCCGGCGGGGCCCCAAGCCGGACGATGGCGAACGGATAACGGCGGCCGACGCGATCCTCGCTCATGCGCCAGACGCCGGCACAGGGCTGGTCGCCGAAAATGCCGCCCTTGACGATGAAGCGCCAGACACGCGAATCCAATTCCCCCTCGTCTGGCCTCTCGCGCAGTTCCATCGACATCCACCGGTCCCAGCGGTCGATGAACGCTCGCGGCAAGTTCGCGGCGACAAAATCTCCGGTCGCCGGAATCTTGCCGAAGAAGCCGGTGCTCATATCTGCGGCGGACATGAGAATTTCTTGAACATTTGCAGGTTGTAAGGGTTTTCGACGCTGGCGGCCTTGAGCTCGAAATCGGCGTACATGCCTTTCGTGCCCAGCCGCAGGCTGTAGACATCGGACAGCGAGGTTCCAGTGAATCGGCCGCTGCGCAGCATCCTCAGCCACGCCCAGCTGCCGGTCTCGTTGAGCATGATTTCGGGCGAACCATCGATGGGCTGGAAGGCGAGCGAGATGACCCCGGTGCCGTCCTTGCCGGGCCAGGTCATCGGTTGCGGCCGCGTCGCGTTGTTGAAGTAGACGAGGGTCTGGCCATCGAGATTGAGCGTTACGCGCGTGACGTTCGGAGACAGGTCCTTGGGTTCCAGCGTGAAGCTCATCACCGGTCCTGTACCGCCGGGAAAGAGATCGTCGCGTATCCGCCTGGCCTGCTCGAAAGCCGCCAGCGCCGAAGGGTCGAGGCCGAAATCGGCACGCCATTTCCACGGCTGGCTGGCGGTGTCGACATAGCTGATCAAATGGTCGTTGGTGAACGCGTCGATCAGGCCCGCCGGTCCGAACAGGCGGGCGAAGTCGCGGACATTGACGTCCACCGCGCTTTCGGGACTGAACGGATAGCGGTCGTTGAGCGCCGCCTGGCAGAAGGGCAGGATGTCGGCGCGCCAGATGGCGTTGAGCTCCGAGGTGACCGCCTTTTGCGTCAACCCGCTGGTGTCGCCGGCGACACCGCCGAGCCAGTCGTCGACCGGGTCGGGCAGGATTTGCGCTTGCCTTGCGACCGCCCCCGTCAGTTCGGCGAGGCCGCCTTGCTTCTTGATGGCATCCTGGGGATCGGGATTGGCCGTGACCGTCTGCAAAACGTTGGACAGCGCCGTCAAAGCCACCACCGCGGCGTCGAGTGCTGGCGGCTGGCCGTCGACCTCGGCAATAGCACCTTTGAGCGGCTTGAAGTGTTCGGCCACCAGGTTGCCGGTAAGATCCACCTCGTCAGCTGAGCCCGCGCGTGGAAGCAGCTTTGCCCCCGTTTTGACGATCTTGCCGAGCTTGCCGAGTTTGCCGAGCAGTTTCGAGCCGCCCTTGGCCGCCGCCTTGTCGTCGGCCGGCGCTTCATCGGACCGGGTAAGCTCGGTCTCCTGAACGACCGCCGTGAGCAGGCGTTTCAGCGCTGAATCGGCGCTGGAAAGATCCTTCAGATTCTCACTGGCGACATTGAGGTCGCTCAACGGCGCAAGCCTCATATCGCGCAGGAAGCTGTCCCACTGTGCGATATAGTCGTCGTAGTAGAGCTTCAGGATGTCCTCGGACAGCGCCGACACGGACGTTTCGGAGTTCTCGGAGCAGCCCCCGGCGAAGACCGCCCGATCCAGCGCCGCTTGTGCTGCCACATCCTCGATCCGGTCGAGAACGGCGTCATGGAAGCCTGCATAGGTGAATGCTCCCGAAATGCCGACGCGAAGCGTCTTGCCGGAGCGACGCGCAAAAACCTTGGCGCCGTTGGGACCGGCGAAATTCGCCGGAATCCATTCTTTGAGCCCGGCCACTACCGGATCGGCCAGCAATTGCTTGTAGGCACGCGCCGGCAATGAAATCGTGCATACCGTTTTCAGCGCTTCGGCAACCAGCGCCTGGTCGGGCTCGATATAGCTTTCGTCGACCGTCATCCGGCGGATGGCCGCAAGCTGATGCTCTTCGGCATCGGCGGTTGGAAATGGTGCTGCGGCCGCGAATTCGGGAAGGCTGTTGACCCACCAGTTCTGGGTGTAGTCGGGATCCATCTGCGACAGACCCGTCATCATACGATAGGTCTTGAGAGCGCCGAGCATGAAATCCGGATCGCGGATCTGCCGCCACATGGTGGCCTCGAGAAGGGCCACCATGTGCGGCTCAAGCACGTTGCGCAAGGCGTGATCGTAGGTGTCGGTCTGAGCCCGCACCAGTTCCGCCGAGGCCGATGGCCCTAGCAGATCCTGGACAGCGGCCGGCGGTGCTGTCCGGGCATTTGAGACCGCGTCCATTGCCTCGAGCGCGCCGTCGATGGCAGGCTGCTGCACCGATGCCGGGTTTGCGGCAGCCGAGGTCAACGGCGTCTGCAGCGCTTCGAACTGGCTTGCCTGGGCCGAGATCGCATTGCGGTTGTCGTAGTAGGACCAGGCAAACACCGCACTGGCCAGCAAGCCCGCTGTGGCACAGGCAGCCGCCGCGCCCCGCCAGATCCAGGCGCGGCGGCGTTGCGCCAGCGGGTCGAACGTACCCAGGCCTGCTTCCTTGAAGATGACTTCGGTGAGCAGGTTCTTCAGGAAGAAGCTGCGTTTCTCGACCCTTGGTGCGGGCAGGACCCGCCGTGGCGGAAGACCGAAAGACGACGACAGCGCCGCGGTCAGTCGGTCGATAGGCGCCCCTTCCTGAGTCGCCGACGTCAGGTAGAGGCCGCGCAGCCATGCAGCCTCTTCATACCGGCTTTCGCCGAACATCGCCTCGACCAGCACCTGGATCGGTTCGGACAGGCTTGCGAGTTGGGCAGGAAACCGGAAGATCTCTGCACGGGCGGCGAGTTTTTCCTCATCCTCCAGGCGCGGCACCAGCCGCCGCTCCAGCTCCGTCGCCAGCGTCGAAATTTCGCGTTCGATGGTCTTGGCATCCACGCGCGCATCCAGCGCGAAGGTCGTTCCCCACACCTGCTCGCGCGAGGCGGTGGACAGACCGCCGAAGAAGGCTTCGAAACCCTTGATCAGATCGGCCTTGGTCAGCATCAGATAGACCGGAAGGCGGATTTCGAGCCGGTCGTTGAGCTCGGCCAACCGGCGGCGGATCTTGCGGCCGTGCGCCTTGATGGCTTCGTCGCCCTCCGAAAGCACGTCGATCGAAAGCGCCACGATGACGCCGTTGAGCGCGCGGCGGCCGCGATGCTTCTTCAAAAGGTCGAGGAAGCCCAGCCATTCCGCCGCGTCCACATCGGGCTGGCTCTCCTGCTGCACATAGCGGCCGGCGGTATCGATCAGAACCGCGTTTTCGGAAAAGAACCAGTCGCAGTTGCGGGTGCCGCCGACCCCTTGCAGGTCGTCGGTGAGGTCGATCGGAAAATTCAGTCCGGACTGCCGCAGAGCCGTGGTCTTGCCGGTGGCCGGCGGCCCGACGATCACATACCACGGCATGTCGCGCAGAAACTTGCGGCCGCCCAGCTTGCGGCGCTTCAGTTCGGCCATCACCTCGGCGAACTTGGCACCCACGGCAGCGACGTTCTCTTCGCCGGGGCTCAGCGGCTTTTCCACCGCGGGCGCGGCAATGTCGGCGACGAACAGGCGGTTGGCGCGGATCGCCCGGCGCTGGGCGACGATCAGCCAGATCAGCCAGAAGATGACCAGCAGCGCGATGATGACGATGCGCACATTTTCAGAGGCGAACGGTTCGTAGGCACCGACCCTGACGATCGGACCGAACACCCAGATGACCAGGGAAAGCAGCGTGATGCCGATCAGCGTCCACAGCCAGCGCGATGTCAGAACCGCCCAGAGGAAGCGCAGGATGAACATCTCACAGCCTCTTTTCGACAAGCACCTCGGCGCGGCGGTTCAAGGCTCGCCCCTGGCGCGTGCTGTCGCTGGCCACTGGATCGGTGGCCGCGCGGCCCTCGGAATGGACGCGGTCCCGTGGCACTCCGTTCTGGACCAGCATGTCGGCAATCGTCTGGGCGCGAGCCTCGGACAGCCGCTGGTTGGTCGACAGCGGATTGGTCTTTTGCAGAGGAACGCCGTCCGTATGACCGATCACCGTGATGTTTCCGATCAGCTCCTGATTGGCGAGGATCACCTTGGCGATCGAACCGATCAGAGGCTCGAAGCCTTCGGTCAGTTGTGGCCGCGACGACTGGAACAGTTCGGGGTTGGAGGCCTGGATGATCAGCTTGGCCAGCGAGACGCTCTCGGTGCCGCTGAGGGCGGATCTGAGGTCGGCCGGTGCACCGGCCTGAAATTCCGGCAACAGCGCAAAATCCACTTTCTCCGGCGGCGGGGCCTCGACCTTGGGCGACGTACGGCTGATGTCGCCGCGTGCAGGCGGCGGCAAGGTGCGCACAAGTGCGGAAAGCTCGACCGCCTGGCTGCTCAGTCCCATCGAGAGCCCGATATGGATCGCTGTGGAAACAACCGCCGCACCGAGCGCCATGACCCAGATCGGAACGATGAAGCGCTGCGGCTCGTCGGATGCGATCACGCCCTTCCAGTTTGGCGACAGTGGCGCGCCTTCAGCGTCGGCATCGCGCAGGAAGCGTGCCGCCGCCACGCGAACGGCATTGAGCGAACGGTCGCCTGATCGCCCAGGCACGCGATATTTGCCGCGGAAACCGAGCGCCATGCAATCATACTGCAGTTCCAGCAATTCGCGATCGCGGTTGGGATGGCGTTCCAGTTCGTCGAGACGCGTGAAGAACTGCGTGCCGGCATCGACATCGCCACGCAGCATGACCACAAGCGGCTGCCGAGGCCAGGCGCTGGCCCCACCCCAGGGCGTGTTCAGAGCCAGATCATCGAGCAACGCCGCCACGATCCAGGCTGCCTGGTCGGCCCTCTCCATCGAGGATCCCGTCGACATTGCCATGTCGCGTGCCCGAACCAGTTCTTCGAGCAATCGGGTGCGCAACGTTTCCGGATTCTCCGGCGGCAGCGCACTCTCGAGCTCGGGAGCGAACTCGAGCAAGGGTGCGAATGCGTTGACAAGCGCGTTCGGGTGGGTCCGAGACCGCTTTACCACCGCCCCCGGCAACAGCGGCGCCATCGGTCGCGGCATCGGCGCGCCGGTCAGTCGTATGCGGGTGCGTTCGCGATCATCCGACAGTCCGAACGGATCATCGCGGCTCATGATCTCACCTGTTCACCGAATAGCAGTCCACCTGCGGCTCGCTTGGCAACACGCCCGAAACGCCGATGACAAAGCCGGGAGCATCGAGCAGCGAGGCCCAATGCTCGCTTTTCTGGTCCAGCTCGAGGCACAGCCGATCGCCATCGTAGGGGATCTCGCGCGGCTGG
This sequence comes from Mesorhizobium sp. M0870, assembly GCF_040319775.1. Lineage (NCBI taxonomy): Bacteria > Pseudomonadati > Pseudomonadota > Alphaproteobacteria > Hyphomicrobiales > Phyllobacteriaceae > Mesorhizobium > Mesorhizobium sp. M0870. The sequence continues at coordinate 240,573 of NZ_JAMYOI010000003.1, read as the reverse complement.
GAATGAAGCGGTTTCAGCGGAATGCCGGGCAATCGCGATTTCCACAGGCCCTCGAACTGGTCGGCCGAGCCGACAGTCGCCTGATTGACGAATATCTTGCGCAGCGCGTCCTCCGACAGCTCCGAACCGACCCGGATGACGATCCGGCTGGCCACCAGCAGCTTCGGGTTGTCGATGCGGATTTTCCAGACATTGGTCGAATGCCGCATGACAGGCAGCGCACGCGATTTAGGCTCGATGTAACGCAGGCTGAGGATGAGCGAGCGCAGCGCATCCGCCAGCGCCGAATAGGCGGGGCCTGGCGCCATGTGATCGTAAGCGGGTAATTCGCCCAGGCGCCGCGCGCTCGATCCGTAGGTCGCCATCGAACCAGCGAGCCCGGCAAGTTCCAGGTAAAGCTCGGCCGGATGGAAGACATCCTGCGCCAGCATGTGGGCGAGCCGCGGACGCGCCGCATTGGCGAGATTGAGCATCAGCAGATCTTCGACGCTGCGCCCAGGCCCGCCCATGACCATCTTGCCATGCGCCTCGGCGATCTGCTCGAGGCCTGTGACAACTTCCAGAAGCAATTGCCGATACCAGGCCACCGCGCCGGTAATCAGTGTCGGCGGCAGGAAGGTCTCGTCCAGAGAGACGCCACCATCGGCTCGAACCCCCTTGAGGTCGGCTATCGGCAAGGCTGTGTAGCCACCGACCGACTTGCCGGGTGCAAGCAGCAGCGCCTGCGGACGGGCGATCTCGATTTCTTCAGGATCTGAACCGCCCTGGACGGCGTCACGCACCGAAACGACCCGCCCGTGATAGCGTGCTCCCGAGGCGGCTGCGTGTGCCGGATCGAAGCCGACACCTCCCGGAGGCTCCAGAGGCAAGGCCACCAGCACCGGCCCGGCGCTCGTGTCCGGGGTGACCGGCAATGGTCGCGGCGCGTCCATCATGTCTGGAATGGAGAAAGGTGTTCCGTCCGGAAAGATGCCCCGTGCGGACAGGATCGAGATCTGGCCGGCCTCCAGCAATGCCTGATCCAGCGTCAGCTGCTGGAAGCCGAACGTATGCAACTGCCCGGCCTGCAACGCGCCGCGCACCGTCGCCTCGAAAAAGCGATCCTGCTGCTGGAAATGCTGGGTCCGGAGAAACAGACCTTCGGACCACAGCACCCTGTTTGCATCGCTCATGCCGCTACTCTCTGCATCGAGCTCCCCTTGCCCTGGCCGTTAGGCGGAAATGCCGCCGCTGCCAAGCGAGACGTTGACCGTAAATTGTGATCCCGCCGACACTGACTTGGTCGTCCGCCAGTTCCGGCCGCCGGGCTCGCGGATCAGTGCAACGAAGCCCAGCGCCGTCGCGTCCGGCTCGACCGTGATGGTCTTGGACGCGGTCTTTCCCGGCCCGACGGCTATCTGGTCGGATCCGATGAGGTCGCCTGCGAGTGCCGAACCGGCATCCCCCTGCAAGGCAAAGTAGTCGGCGGAATTGAATTTGCCGGTGCTGCGCAGCCGCATGACGAGGACCGTCACCGGCCGGTCGCCGCCGCCCGGTCCCGGGTTCATACCGGCCCCGCCGGTCAGTTTGACGGTGATCACCGATGGTTTCGGCGGCCCGCTCTGGCAAGCCGTAAGCAGCCCGGTTGCGCCCAAGGCGACAATGAATTCGCGTCGATCGATCATGTCTCACTCCTCCTCATATGCATCCCGAAAATCAGCGCCGATTTCGCCCAGAAAGCTTTTTTCCGCGCTCTCGGCGATTTCACGGTGGCGTTTCTGGTAAAGCTCCCACAGCTTGGCGCTGCGTCCGCCCGAAAGCAGCGTGCCGATCGCGGAATTCGATTTCAGCTCTTCCTCGATCGCTGTCGGGTCAAAACGGTCAATCATCCGCCGCAAGGCGCCCTGTACGCCGCGCCAGGCGCGCACGTGATGTTGGGCGAGGTCGCGAACCGCGTCGGCGATTGCCGCTTCGCCGGCGAGAAATCCAGGGCTGCGCTCGGCGAGAAGCGTGACGATGGCGTCGTCGACCGTCGGCAGAAACTTGAGCGGATTGACTTCGGAAGCCCCAACCATGGTCTGGGCGACGCGAGCGTTTCCCTTTTCCTCGGCCCGTTTGCGCAGAAGCTGCATCAGGCCTTCCATCATCAACCGATATTCGCGGCCAAACTTCTCCATTTCCGCAATGCTGTCGCGCTCGGGGAAATCGGCTTCCTCGACACCCATGCCATGCAGGAATGCGGAGCGGAGCGCCATGTCCCCCAGTTGCGGCGCTGCCGGCAGGCGGGCGGGTTTGGCAGCAGCACCTGCCCGCGCCGGAGGCGGGACGTCAGCCGCTTGCGCGGGCAAATCCCAGGGATTGGCGGATTGTGGTCGTTGGGCGATGCGCTCGCGCTGCCCGGCCGAGCCGGTGCCGTTTGCCGAACCGGGCGCCGCGGCCGATCCGAAACCAAAATCATCCTTGAAATCGGACGGCTTTCCATGAGCGGGCTCGGCTCCCCGGCTGGGAGACGGCACGGGGTCGAGGCCGAAGGGGTCCGCCTGGTTCGCCGCGCCGCCCGGTTCGCGGTAAGAGGCGGCATTTTTCGACACAGGCGTTGAAACCGGATCGAGGCTGAACGGGTCATCGAAACCAGGCGAACTGCGCTGGCCGGAGGTGGCACGCTCGAACGCGCCTGGAACCGGCCGTTCGAACGGGTCCGGCAAATCCGCCGGACGTGGCCGTCGCGGCTCTTCTTCGACCGTGGCGGAAAAGAAGTCGTCGTGGCCGATGCTCACCGGCGCCCGGGATGCCGGCGGCAGGCGTTCCGGAGCCGGCTGGCCGGCTGTGGGTGCTTGGGCGGTTGGCGTCTGCAGATCGACATAGACGACGTAGTCGCCCAGTCTTAGCCGCATACCGCTTTGAAGACGCGTCGACTTGCCGGCGCCGAGCGGGCTGTCAGAATCGTTTATGAACAATCCGCTGCTTGACGTATCGGTGACGAAATATCCATCTCGCCCGCCCGAGATCCTGCAATGAGCTCGCGAAACGAACATGTCGGGATCGTCGATCTGCCAGCCTGCGTCCGCGCTGCGGCCGATCACCAGGTCGCCTTCGTCCAGCCGGGTGTGCCGTACGGCCTGGGTGCGTGGCCCTTGCTCCAGCGTCAGCAGCAGGCTCATGTCGCGACCCCCGCCATTTCCGGCTGCCATCCGACGATTGTGCGCAGCCGCAGATCGTCAGCATCGCCCCTTTCGGCGGGCCGCGCAAGCCAGGCGGTCCGGCCGAGCTGGACCGCGCCGATACGCGGCGGCGGCACGGCTTCCCGCGCAAGCACGATGCGCAGATCGACGTCGAGCGATTCCCCGACCATGTCGCGAACGGCTTGCTTGAACAGTTTGAACCGCTGGCCACCGGGCAGGAACGCCTTGAAGTCCTCGTACCCCAGCGGGCCGACACGGAGCTCGATTCGGCTTTGGCGGTTGAAAACGCGCGGGCCGATTGTCGCTCCTCGGCCAAGCCCTGCATAGGCTTTTGCAAGACGGGTCTGGAGCCCGGTTGGGATGATTATCCAGGCGGCGATGAACTCCTTAATCTGAACCGGCACCTTGAACGCTTCCGCCAGGAACAGCGTCAGCCGTTCCGGGCCGTCGACCTGGCTGGCGAGCGAAGCCGCCTGGCGAAGCTTCACCGTATCGAGATCGGTGTTCTGGGTGCCCGGAAGTCCTATTCCCGCCATGGCTTCGAGCATGGCGCGAACGCGCCCGCCGACCGCGCGTTCGACCTGTACGGCCGGATGCGCATCCGCCCATGCCCGATAATACAGGGCGATCATGCGGTGCTGAAGAATGTTGACGAAGTCCACGAATGTCGTGTCGCTGGTTTGCTGGGCATCGGCGCCGGTGAACCAGCGCTGCGACAGACGATCGAGCACCCAGCGTGTCAGATGCAGCGGCAGCGGACCTTCGGGTCCCATCAGGCCGAGATTTGCGACGGTGACCCTGGCCGGAGCCTTGTCCTTCGCGTCGTGGAATTCAACCACGTCCCTGGCCGAAAAGCTAAGACGCACATGCTGTCCGAGCCTTGCAGGCTCGCGCTCTGGCGAGCCGGAATAGCCGAACAGCCCGCCCCTCCGTTCGAGTCGGCGCAACAGTTCGAAGAAGTCGAACGTCCCGGACAGCGCCTCGGCATGGTTCGGGTCGACTGTGTCTAGATCAGGTAGCGATTGCCGGGCGTCATCGGCCATGGCACATCCTCCTGCTTCTGCAGCAGCCGCGTACGGGTTCGCACGAAGCCGTTTATCCCGGCATGCCGGGCAAACAGCCGTGCCAGCAGGGCCGAAAGCAGCAATGTGCTTTGCCCTGCCAGGACCAACTGGTCGACATGCAATGTTACTTCCGTGCCACGTCCAAAGCACATCGGGCCGTCGATCTGCAGCCGTTCGATGACCGACCGCGAGTCGATGCGAACGATCGAATGCACGTTGCGGGCAAGGCTCGGATCTCCCCGGTCGGCGTAAAGATCAAGCAGCGCATGCAGCGGATCGACGCCGCGGCCTTCCTTGGCAAGGCTGAGAAAATTGAGCGCCAGTTGCGCCACCAGCCGCCAGGCGAGATTGTCGGCGCGCGATTCGCCCGCCGCGCCCGAAGGCAGCGCCGCGGGGATGGCCGGGCGAGGCGGACGCAACGCGCCGAGAAGCCGCACCGTTTCGACCGGGTCGCCGGCCTCCAGCGTCAAAGTGGGATTGTCATCGAGGATCGGCAGATCGCGGTTGGTGCAAAGCGCCACGATGTCGACACGCTTCAGCGACCGGTTCGCCTGGCTTTCCACCGGGCGTGAAATTGCCAGGAAAACATCGTCCCCTGCGTAGGAGGTGCGGGTCAGCCCGTCGCGCCGCTCGTCTTCCGTCGCGCGACGAGGACGCCGCTCGGTCGAGTAGACCCAGCCACTGCCACGATTCTGACCCAGGCTGAAGAGCTCCGGAATTTCGGCATCGCTGCCCCCGGTGTCGGCGTCCTCCACGCGGATGACCCGATAGATTTCGAAGTCACGCGCCCGCGTTCGGTCGGCATGCAGCACCTGGCGCGTCCTGCGCGGATCAAGCTCGATGACGTTGCACTCACGCTCGAAGAGATTGATGATCGGCGTTGCGAAAAGTTCGAAATCGGCCGGGGTCAAGTCGGCAAGCTCGGGCACTGGACGCCTGAACATGAAGATGATCTCGAGCCCGGCGGCGCATCGGCGCACGACGGGCTGCAGTCCGGAAACCCGCGCATAGTGAAAGCGCTCGGGCATCATGAAATATTCGCGCAGCAGACGGTACCCCTCGAATGTCGGACGGGTCCGAGGCATCAGGGCTTCGTCGTCGCTGATGCCGATCATTTCGGGTTCCGGCAAGGGCGATACGGGGTTGGTCTTGCCTTCCGCGCGTGCGCCAACGGCCGAACAAGCGCCAAAAATCGCGTCGAGAATCAAGGGTGCCTTGGTGCGCCCGGAAAAATAGAGATCAAGCTTGTCGAGCGACAATTCGTCGAGCCTGCCTTTTCCGGTTCGGGCCAGCACGATGCGGAGCGCCGCCTCGCCGGCCACACCGCCGATCGGCCCTATGCCGGCCGCCGCCAGCGCGCTGCGATCTTGAAAATAGCTTACCGAAGTCACCGCTATCGGCCACAGCGTGACGTCCTGGGCGGTGGTGAAGGTGCAGCGCGTCGAAAGGCCGGGCTGCAGGCCGGAAACCAGCCGGGTGTTGCGCTTGACGACATGGCCGGCAACCATCGTCTGGACCTGCTGGCCGGGTTTCAGCACCACCATAGCCGTTGCCGGCGCCGGCGTGACCAGATCGGGATAGAGGACATCCAGCACGCTGCGTGAAAACCGCGAGCGCTCGGCATCGACTTTCAGCCGGGTGCGCGCCGCGAGAAAAGCGACGCCGTCAAGCAACCGCTCGACATACGGATCCGGACACGGCACCGTGTCGAGGGAGAGATTGCGCGCCACCGCCGGATGCAGGTCGGCAAATTCCGCCGCCAGCGCACGGATATGGGTCAGTTCCTCCTCGTAATATTCCACGAAGACCCGATCCATCTCAGGCCTCCCTAAATTCGGTCCGCGCCAAGCCGTTGTCGAGATTGATCGTGGTGCGCAGACGCATGCGTTCCGGCGTCGGCGTCATGATCAGCACCGCGTCAATCTCGATCTTCAAACCCACGCTCTTGTCGCCAAGCGTCACCGTGACCTTCGTCGTACTTTCCTTGAGGCGTGGCTCGAAGGTAGCAAGCACCGAGCGGATCTCGCGGGCGAGCGCCTCGCGATCAAAATCGCGGGAGGAACGGCCCGAAAAGGAGGGCACGCCGTAGTTGATCACGCTTCGGCGCACCTCCGGGAAATCGGCGAGCGACGGCGGGTTGTCCGCTGCCTGCTCGCTTTCGAGATCGGAAAGAAGCGGAACAGCCTCGAAACGCTCGGTGTTGAACAGGGCCTCGATATCGCGCCGCACGGCCTCCCGGAGCACGCGGGCCGACACGACCACGCCGCGGCTTTCCATCTCCACGCGATGCTGGATCTGAAAGGCCAGGCGGTGCAGGCGCCGCTTCTGATCGGCCGTCAGCTCCGCATCGGCATCGATGAGCCGCGCGCTGCCCGCAACCAGACCCTCCAGCCGGTCGGCGCCGAGTTCGTCCTGCAAGGCCTGGCGCAGCCCGTCTATCTCGGAGGTCATGCCCGGCAGGTCGTTTACGAGGCGGTCCCAGAGAGAGGGCTGGACCGCTTCGCGTTTTGCTCGCGAACCAGCGGTGACCTGCAGCTTGTCCGCGTCGGGCCGCCGGCCCTCACTTGCCGACATAGACATCCATTTCGATTTCGTCATTGCCGTCATAGACGAACTTGATCTTCTTGTAGGCGAAGCTGACCTCTTCCTCGATCAGGTCTTCCTCATCCTCCGCCTGCGACAGGTCGTATTCCATGATCGAGGCGTCGGTGAGGGTGACGACCAGGTAATCATTCGTCTCGCCATCGATGGTCCGGCGAGCCGAGAACACCACTTCGTCCAGCGCCTTGTTCTCGAACAGTGCTTTCTTCAGATAGGGCGAGGACTTGTCGTAGTGCTTGGTGAACTTGATCATTCCCAAGGAGACACGGCCGCGGCGCGAGAGCGAATTCGGATCGTATGGCGCGACTATCTTGTAATCGACCCCATGGATTTCGATTTCGTCCTCGTGGCCGTCACGAACGCTTGGGCCTTTGATATCCGGAACTTTTAGAAAGCCATCAATCTTCGTACCTGTGGGCATTGTCTTTCTCCACCGCTTTCAAAAAACCAAGATGGTGTTGCTGCAATTCAAGTCTTCACGGACGGTAGTTCCGAGACCAGTCGGAGCGAGGCATTGATGCCCTCGAGCTGGTAATGCGGACGCAAATAGAAGCGGGCGTTGTAATAGCCCGGCCGCCCCTCAACGCTGTCCACCTGAACCTCGGCCGCGGCAAGCGGGCGCTTGGCGCGCGCCTTGTCGTCGGCGAAGGCCGGGTTGGCCAGCACATATCGGTTGATCCATTCGGTCAGCCAGATCTGCATGTCGGAGCGCTCTTTGAACGAGCCGACCTTGTCGCGCGCAATGGCCTTGAGGTAATGCGCAAAGCGCGAGACCGGGAAGAGATAGGGCAGGTTGGCACTCAGCCGCTCATTGGACTGCGCGTCGGGGTCGACCAGCCGCCCCGCCCGCGTCTCGTCGTCCTGCAGTGAGTGTGCGCCGATGAAGGCCGCGAGATCGGTGTTCTTTCGATGCAGGATCGGCATCAGGCCTAGCTTGGCCAGTTCCGCTTCGCGCCGGTCGTCGATGGCGACTTCGGTCGGACATTTCATCGCGATCGATCCGTCATCGGTCGGGAAGCTGTGCACCGGCAGGTTAAGCACCGTGCCGCCATTCTCGACGCCGCGGATCTGCGTGCCCCAGCCATAGAGCTTGTGGCTGCGGTTTATGTTCACGCCCATAGGGAAGGCGGCGTTCATCCAGACATATTTGTTGTGATCGCCCTGCACCTCTTCCTCGAAGGTGAAGCCCTTCACCGGAACGGTATCCGTGCCGTATGGCAGCCGCGCCAGAACACGCGGCATGGTCAGGCCGATATAGCGAGCGTCCTCGCTCTCGCGCAACGACTGCCACGAGGCATAGGCCGGGTTGGAGACGATCTGCTGGAGATCTTGCGGGTTCGGCAATTCCTGCCAGCTGTCCATGCGGAACAGGCGCGGCGAGGCGGCTGCGATAAACGGCGTGTGTGCTGAAGCACAGATGCCGGAGATGTTACGCAACAAACCGACGTCGCGCGGGTGGTTCGAGAATTCGTAGGCGCCAATCACACAGCCGATCGGCTCGCCGCCAAGCATCGAATACTCGTCCGTATAGACTTTCTTGAAGATCGGGCTCTGATCCCACATCTGGCCTTCATAGTCTTCGAGCGTGTCGGCCAGTTGCTCCTTGGAGATGTTCATCACCCGGATCTTCAGCTTCTGATCCGTCTCGGTGTTGTTGATGAGATACCAGAGGCCGCGCCATGTGCCTTCCATCTCACGCACTTCGGGCGCGTGCAGGATCTCGTTGACCTGTGTCGTCAGCATCTTGTCGATGCCCGCGATCAGCGACTTGATCGACTTGATCGCATTGGAGGAGATGGTGGTGGTCTCGGAACGGGACTGCGCCGCGAGTGCGAGATTGCGCACGAGTTGCTGCAGTTTCTCGCTGTCGTCCTTCTTGACCTTGAAATCCTTCTCGAGAAGCCCGCTGAATTCTCCAAGATCTATGGCTTCCGCCTCGGCGGCGACGGCGGCGGTCTTTTGCTGTTCGGCCATGATTTACTCCCCAACCTTGTCGTCGTCGGCCAGCGCCTGGCTGGCGATCTTGCCAAGAAGTGGTTCGTTGTTCAGAAGTTGCGCGATGCGTTTTTCGGCGTCGACGCGGCCATCCATGAAGCCAAGCAGCTCCTCGAGCTGGCGCCGCATCTTGAGGATCTCGGCCAGTTGCGGAACTTGCTCGGCAATCTTGTCCGGGGCGAAATCGCCCATTCTGGAAAATGTAAGGTCGAGCGCCAGTTCCTCGTCCCGCTCGGCGCCCTCAACCTGAGGCAGCGTATTCTTCACGCGGGCTTTCACTCGTGGTCCGAGCGCCTCCATGAATTTGGGGAAGCGGTTTGCGTCGGTCTCGACAAAGGAACGGTCCAGCACCGACTTTGACGCTTCCTTGGTCTGCGAAGCACCGGAAAGGTCGGCCATCACGCCCATGACAAACGGCAATTCGATCGTCGTCGGGCTACCGTAGGTTTCCACGTCGTAGGCGATCTGCACCCGCGGTGCGCGATTTCGTTCGATAACCTTCGCTTTGCTTTCGGCTGGCATGTGCTGTTACCTTTCATCCTTCTGAGCCGTCTTCTTGACATCGGGAACGCCGGCAAGGAGCCGGAATTCCTTCAGCCCCGACGGCGCGAGATCTTCCATCAGTTCAACGAAATCCATATGCACCATCCGGCGCACGCGCCGCGCTAGGTGCGGAATCGGGCTCGACGGTTCAGTGCGGTCATAAAAGGCGACGACGAGGTCGAGGCATTTCACCACGTCGTCGCGCGAGGAAATCCGGTTGGGAAGCCCCGTGCTCGAGTCCGCGTAGCTTGCCGCACTTGCCATAGTATCGGCTCCATGACCGTTTCGAGCAGGCGTTGCCGGTTCTGCCGGCGTGGGCGGCTTGGCCGCGCCATTCGCCAAGGCGCCGGCTGCCGAATTCCGTTCGAGGGTCGTCAGCAGACGCTGCAGAAACCGCTTCAATTCCGGAACAGGAGCGCCGCCGCCCTCGAGACGGGCGTTGAGAGCGGTCTCGACCGCATCAAGGGCTGCGATCGCTGCCCGGGCGTCGGCGACGAGCAAGACCATTTCTGCGTTGGCTTGATCCATCTGTGCCGCACATCCAGCACGCACCCGGTTCAACAATTGTCCGTGCGCACTGACCAGTGCGGCCTTTTCTGCCGCGTTCAATCCCGAGGCGGCTTCCTGGAGCATGACACGGTCGTCGAGCGCACACCTTTCCAGATCCTTGCCCTGGATCGGGCCGATCGCACGTGGCGCAAAGAACGTCATTAGCCGCAGGTTCGCCAACAACCCCTCCTGACCATTCTGGAGGTCGAGCAGCGCGTTGATACGGCGCAAGGCGGCATCGCGTGGCAAAGCGTTGGGCCGCAGTGCCGGATGCATTGTTTCCCAATGCTGATCGAAGGTCTGCGCAATAAGGGCCAGCCCCTGCGCGAGCCCGGCCAGTCCTTCTTCATTGGCCAGCGCGCGCGTGACGACGACGAGCAGGCGCAGGTCCCGGCCATGCGCACGCAATTCCTCCGCCTTGGCGAGCACCGCGGGCCAGTCGACCGGAATGGTGCTTTGCGAGGCGGGTTTGTTCTGGCCGTCGTGGACGACCTTGATCTCGGGTTCCGTCAGGCGCTCCAGCTCATGAAAAGCCGGGTCGTTGCGCAAATCCTCCCCTGACGGATTTTCACCGTCGAGCGGAGCAAGCCAGAGTGCGACATCAATCACACCAACCCCCAGCGATCGGCCCTCAAACCGTACGTGACCCTACGGTATCACACGGTTGCACTTTACCACAATTCAAGCACTGCTCAAAAAATTAACGAAAGCTGACCAAGCCGCGTCTTGGGTGCTGGAACCCTTGACCAGATTGCTGACCCTGTATGTGAAATGCATTACACCGAGGCGGACAATTGCGTGGTTGTTTGCATCTGATGGCGCGGCACTCTCCACAAGTGGAAGGGGCGCTGTTCATCACGCTTTGTCAAGTGACGGCTTATGTGGCAGGTTATCGACTGGCAGATTGCAGGAGCACGTTCGATGGAACAGCGCCGGTCATCGCAGACCTTCAAACGCAAGGAACTGGTCGGCAAGCTCAATCCTGTCGGTGTGCGCGCCTTCAAGGCTGCGGCCGACACCGCCAAACTGCGCGGCAATCCTTACGTCGAGCTCGTCCACTTCATCGAGCAACTGGTACTTTCCGACCGTTCGGATATGCAAATGATAATCGCCGATGCGGGCCTTGATGCGAGCCGGCTCACGGCCGATATGACCCGCGCCGTCGACAAGCTGCCTTACGGCGCAACGTCGATCGAGGAATTTTCCGACCATATCTTCCATGCCATCCAGGAAGCCTGGAACCTAGCCACGCTGGAGTTCAGCGTCGAGGAAGTCCGCAGCGCCCACATTCTCCTTGCCTGCCTGAAGACGCCGGTCCTGGAAGGCCTGCTGTCGAAGATCAGCGGCGAGTTTGACAAGATCGACGCCGCCGCGGTCATCGCACGGTTCGCCGTTGTCATGGAGGGCTCGCTCGAAGCCGGCGCCTCGACCACGGTCTCCACCGCAGAGGCGCCGCGGCGGCCTCCGGGTGGGGATTCGGCGCTGGCGAAATACGCCACCGACCTGACCCAGCGCGCCCGCGACGGTAAGATAGATCCGGTTGTCGGCCGCGATCCAGAGATCAGGCAGATCGTCGATATCCTGATGCGACGCCGGCAAAACAACCCGATCTTGACCGGTGAGGCCGGGGTCGGCAAGACCGCGGTCGTCGAGGGCTTTGCCTTGCGTATCGCTGCGGACGACGTGCCGCCGACACTGCAAGGGGTCAGTGTGCGCATGCTCGATGTCGGATTGATGCAGGCGGGTGCAAGCGTAAAGGGGGAGTTCGAAAAGCGGCTGAAGGCAGTCATCGATGAGGTGCAGTCTTCCGAAACGCCGGTCATCCTGTTCATCGATGAGGCTCACACCTTGATTGGCGCTGGCGGCGCGGCTGGAACAGGCGACGCGGCCAATCTGCTGAAGCCGGCGCTGGCGCGCGGCGAACTGCGCACGATCGCGGCAACGACCTGGGCCGAGTACAAGCAGCATATCGAGAAGGATCCGGCGCTGACCCGCCGTTTCCAGGTAGTCAAGATCGACGAGCCGTCCGAGGCGGTGGCCGTTCTCATGTTGCGCGGTATCGCCGGCGTTCTTGAACAGCACCACAAGGTGCAGATATTGGATGAGGCGATCGAGGCGGCGGTTGGTCTCTCGCATCGCTATATCCCGGCGCGGCAACTGCCTGACAAGGCGGTGAGCCTTCTCGACACCGCTTGCGCCCGTGTCGCCATATCGCAGCACGCCACGCCGGCGGAGGTCGAGGACATCATGCGCCGACGCCAGGCGCTGGAGGTCGAGCGCGGCATCATCGGTCGCGAGGCCGCGATCGGCATCGAGGTGAGCGACCGGCAGGCACGGGTCGACACCGGGTTAGCCGAAACCGAAGTCATGCTCGCCGCCGCACAGGAGCGTTGGGACGGGGAAAAGGCACTCGTTGCCGAAATACTCGAACTGCGCGCCAGGCTGCGTGGCGAAGGTGTGCCGCTCGATGCGGTGGAGACGCCGGAGACCAATAGGGAAACAGCAGGCACGGACTCGGTTGAGACTCCGCTGCCCAAGGTCGAAACGCCCAAGACCAAAACGGCCAAAATCAATGTGGAGGCACCGGCGGCTGCCAATGCCCCTCCACCCGATCCGGCCGCCGATCTCACCCGGTTGCGCGAACTGATGGTCGAACTGGCCGAGGCGCAAGGCGAGACGCCGCTGATCCTGCCGTCGGTCGACCGCAACGCCGTGGCGGCGGTCGTTCAGGACTGGACCGGCATCCCGACGGGGCGGATGCTGTCGAGCCAGACCGAAAAAGCGCTGCGGCTGGCCAGCACTCTGTCCGAACGCGTGGTCGGCCAGGATCACGCCATGGAGATGATTGCCAAGCGTGTGCAGACCAGCCGCGCCGGGCTCGGCGCGCCGGAGAAGCCGGTGGGCGTGTTCCTGCTCTGCGGCCCCTCGGGCGTTGGCAAGACCGAAACCGCATTGGCCTTGGCCGAGACGCTCTACGGCGGCGAGCAGAACCTGATCTCGATCAACATGTCCGAGTTCCAGGAGGCGCACACGGTCTCTACCTTGAAGGGGGCGCCGCCCGGATATGTCGGCTACGGCAAGGGCGGCATCCTGACCGAGGCGGTCCGCCGCAAACCCTATTCGGTGATCCTGCTCGACGAGGTCGAGAAGGCGCATCCTGACGTGCACGAAATCTTCTTCCAGGTCTTCGACAAGGGGATGATGGACGACAGCGAGGGCCGGCGCATCGATTTCAAGAACACGCTGATCCTGCTCACCTCGAATGTCGGCTCCGAAGTCATCATGGATCGGACCAGGAATGGCACGCTGCGGGCAGGGCTCGACGATCTGGACACCGCGCTGCGCAGCCCGTTGCTGAAGGTCTTCCCTGCGGCCTTTCTTGGCCGGGTGGTGACCATTCCTTACTATCCGCTTTCGGGTTCGATGATCGAAGCGATCACCCGTCACCAGTTTGCCAAGATCGCTCGCCGGCTGCGTGCGACCAACGACGCAGAATTGGTGATCGGCGATGGCGTCATGGACCTAGTCAAGGCCCGCTGCACCGAGATCGAATCCGGCGGGCGGATGATCGATGCCATCCTGACAAACACGCTGCTGCCGGAATTGAGCCGCGGCGTGCTGAACCGCTCGCTCGAGGGCGAAAGGATGACAAGGGTAACCGTCGGCGCCTCCAAGGAGGGCTTCACCTATTCCTTCGAGTAAGGAAAGTTGATGACGGTTTGCTTCGGCTTCTTCGTGCATAGGCAAGCTGAGCCGACTAGCCTGGGAGCGGCCGGTGGCGGTGAATTCGTATGACGCAATCGGTTAGAAGAATGACGGTATTCTTTTACCTGCCACGACACCGGATCTGCGAGTGGCTTTAGTCAAACACGCTGCGGCCGCTGTGGGCGAAGGCATCCAAGGGTCGCGGAGAAGGTGCTACAGATTGTGATACCTATTGTGATACAAATCGGACGTTGGAGCAGAAAAAACATAATAAAAACAATAGCTTGATCCGGGGATAGGTCCCAGCCAAGGGTACCATAAATAGTCAGGTCATTTCAAAGACTTAAAGATTTCTGGCTTAGCCAAGCTGGCTTGAGTGTCAGTGCATTCTGTGGACGTGTACCATAGGGAGCTCGTCGAGCTATGCCTATGACGGTCGAACCTGCGACGTCGGCCGTCGTTTCGCTTGAGATCTTTGCGCAGCCAAAAATGCCGGCGTCCACAGGAGGCTAACGCTTGCGGAAACCGCAGGCCTGAGGCCGAGCGGCTATGGCCGGCAGGCCAAGTACCTTCTCGCCGGGAGCGGAATTGCTGGCCCGGTGGTGAGCGGATCTGGTTCTGACGCAAAAGCTGCGTTGCCCGCGGCCGGTGCCCCAATCCCTTTCTTGGCCAAGACGGATACTCCAGCGTTCAGCGGGCGTTGCGGCTCCATGCATACCGCCTCGTTTTCAGCAGCCCTGCATGAGGCGATCTCGAATCATCTCTGCAATCGGGATCGCCGAGGAGGCGGCGGGTGAAGGGGCGTTACAGACGTGCAGCATGCGGTCCGTTTGTGCGAACAGGAAATCATGGATGAGGGCACTGTCTTTGCGCACGGCTTGCGCGCGGATGCCTGCTTCGTGCGGGAGCAGGTCGGCGAGGCCGAGGCTCGGACAGTATTTCCGGCCAACAGCATCAGGCTGCAGCCGGGATATGTCTCAACCAGCCGCATGGCCGTCGCCAGGCCGACGATGCCGCCGCCGATAACGCAATAGTGGGGCACGCTTGCACAGTCGCCAGCCTTTGGCCGGCAGTTTCAAAACTCATTGTCCAGAGGGGCTTCCAGACCCGCGATCTGTCGCCGTCCTTGTCGGCAAGCAGTAGCTGACGATCAATCTCCTCGCGTGGTATCGACATTTCACGGCGGCCAGATATCGCTGCCCAGATCTCGCTGCCAGCGTGGACCGGATGTCGCCGCAGCATACCAAGAAGGACGGTGCTCTTTGACAATCTTCCCCTTCACCGAAGCCACCCCGATCCAGTTCCAGCAGCCCCTGCCGAAGACTTCGGACGTCGTGATCATCGGCGGCGGGGTCATTGGCGTGAGCACGGCACTGTTCCTGGCGCGACGGAACGTCTCGGTGACGCTGCTGGAAAAGGGCCGCATCGCCGCCGAGCAATCCTCGCGCAATTGGGGCTGGATCCGGCAGCAGGGCCGCGATGCCGACGAACTGCCGATCGTCATCGAAGCGCAGCGCCTCTGGCGGCAACTGGCGCAGGAATGTGGCGAGGACATAGGACTGAAGCAGACGGGCGTTACCTATCTTGCGCGGACAGACAAGGAGATGGCCGGTTTCGCGAAGTTTCTCGAGATTGCCCAGGCTCATGGCGTCGACACGCGTCTCCTCGACCAAGGTGAGTTGGCAAGCCTGATCCCGGCCATGTCGCGACCGTTCAAAGGCGCAATGATCACCCCATCGGACATGCGGGCGGAACCTTGGGTCGCGGTGCCCGCGCTTGCTCGCCTGGCGGCCCGCGAAGGTGTGACGATCATCGAGAATTGCGCGGCACGTATGCTCGACATCTCCGCGGGACGCATCAGTGGCGTCTGGACCGAGAAAGGGCGCATCGCGACCTCGAGCGTCGTCGTCGCCAGCGGCGCGTGGACGTCGCTCTTTCTGCGCGCCCACGGCATCTCGATTCCGCAGCTCAGCGTCAGGGCGACCGTCGCCGCGACAGCACCGATGCCGGAGATCCACGCCGGTGCCGCCGCGGATGAACGCATCGCTTTCCGGCGCAGGCAGGATGGCGGGTATACGCTCGCATCGGGAGGCAGCAGCCAACTCTACATAGGGCCGGACGCATTTCGCCATGCGGGCAAATATTTCAGCGCCCTGATGGCCAATCCCTTCGGCACGCGCTACCTGCCGGCCGCGCCGCGAGGATACCCGGATGGCTGGTCGACGCCGCGCAGATGGAACGCGGATGAAGAAAGCCCTTTCGAACGGATGCGGGTCCTCAATCCCGCTCCCGAGACGTCGGCGCTCCGCGCCATCGACCGCGGGTTCAGGGAGCTTTTCCCTCAGTTCACGACTGTACCGCTCAAGGCGAGCTGGGCGGGCATGATCGATGCGATGCCTGATGTCGTGCCCATCGTCGATCGCGCCGCTGCGATCCCGGGTCTCGTTATAGCGACCGGGATGAGCGGCCACGGCTTCGGCATCGGACCCGGCATCGGCCGTGTGTTGTCCGACCTCGTCCAAGGCAACGAGACTGGGCACAACCTCTATAGGTTCCGTCAATCCCGTTTCAGCGACGGCAGTCCGATCCGATTGGGGCCATCGCTGTAAGCGTTCCTGCCGCCCGCCAGCCCATCCGCTCTGGCCTTGAAGGACCGGACGAGGATCTCAGGTGCCGCATGCCCGGGCGTAGGCCTCGATGCTCCGCCGGACGTGACCGATCGCGATCTCCTCGACGTCGCAGGCGCGGTCAGCCCATGTGACTGCAGAAGGCAGGTGCTGGAGAAACAGCATCACCGGCACCTTGCGGCCGTTCAACGTATCGAAGAGACGGTTGCAGGCGGTACGGGCTTGCGGGATCGCCCAATAATATCGGATGCGATCGGAATAGGAGTAGTGGCGCAGCGTCCGCTTGTCGGCATCGCTTCCATGATAGTGGCTTGCCCAATTCTTGGGGGTGCCTTGCATCAGCTCTTCCATTGCGTGGTAAAGCGGCCGCTCGCCATAGTCAGGCACCAGGTCGGAAGCGATCAGGTCGAGCGAGTACAGCGCCTCGCGCAGCTTGAAGGTCAGCTCGGGTCCGACCTTGAGGACGGCGAAGCCGTCCTCGACGAGTTCACGCAACGGCCTCTCACCCTGATAGTCCGTCGAATGGGCTTCGAAAATGAGCGACGGCAATCTGTCGAGGGTTGCCGCCAGGTCGCGGGCCTTTGCCCGATCGTAGAAAATCACATTCTGGTTGCCGAACTCCACGCCCGGCTGCACCACAAGCCCGATGACGCGGGAAAATGCGCTTTCAAGCCCGGCGGTTTGGAATGCCTGGGCGTGAATGGCATGTGTCTGGCTAGCCGCCTCCGGACTGGTCGGGGTGATCGCATCCAAAGCGTGATCGGCGCCACCGGGCGGCGGCACCTCCGTCCCGATGATGTAGACCGGGCTTGCCCCGCCGCTCTGCGCTGCCGCCTGCTCCGCGACGCCCGCCAGCCTGGCCGCGCGCCCGGCCACCGTGTGGTCGTCTAGCGTCGCCGGTTCACCCGCGCAGCCCATCGAAGCATCGAGGTGGATCTTGCGGAAGCCGGCGCGGACATAGGCATCGACCATCGTCCCGGCCTGCGCCATCGCCTCCTCGGCGGGCCGGTCTTTCCAGGGATTAGGACCGAGATGATCCCCGCCAAGCACGATCAGCTCTTCCGGGCACCGCTCGGCTGCCGCGAGCGCTTCCACCATCGCCGCGAAATAGGCCGGCGTCATGCCCGTATAACCGCCCAGATGATTGACCTGATTGCACGTCGCCTCGATCAGCACGGTGGTGCCGGTTTCCCGGCCGTGGCGCAGTGCGGCTTTAAGCACCAGCGGGTGCGCCGAGCACACCGAGGTTACCCCGATTTTCTTCCCGTCTCTGTGCAGGGCCGGCAAATCTTCGATCGCCACACGCATCAATTTCTTCTCGCCGTTCTTGCCATGAAATCTTCCAGCTCGGCCGGCGTGCCGGCTCCCTCCATGGGACCGTGGCGTGTGACGTTGCGCGCCCCTGCCGCGTTGGCGAATTCGAGCGCCGTCTGCAGCGCCATGCCCAGCCGCCGGCATGCGACATAGGCTCCCCCGAAACAGTCGCCGGCGCCGGTGGGGTCCGTTTCCTCGACGATGAGGCCGGGGCAATCGGCGCGGGCTCCGGTGCTTTGACGGGCTGACGCGCCATGTTCGCCGCGCTTCACAGCGATCTCCTTGACCCCTCGTCTGAACAGCGCCTCGATCGCGCGTTCCTCCCCGTCCGTGCCGGCGGCCAGGAACAATTCATTGCCCGACGGCAGCAGCAGGTCCGCTTCGTCCACCAGACCGGCGAATTTCTCCTCGGTCTGGCCGTGCGCCAGCAATTCCTTGCGCAGGTTCGGATCGAGCGACATCGTGCCGCCGCGTGCCTTGATCAGCGGGATCGCGCGTTCGGTGATCGCCCAGGCTGCGGGACTTGCGAACACCGTTCCCATGACATGGATATGCCCGCAACGCGCGATCAGCGCCTCGACCTGCGGGGTCCATTCCAATCGAGCGGCGGCGGATTTGGCGATGTTGTAGACGAAATCGCGGCTTCCGTCCGTGCGGTAGCGAACAAAGGCGCTGCCCGTCGGATAATCCGGGGAAACAGCGATGGCGGAAGTGTCTACGCCGTCCCGCTTCAGGCGCTCCACGTTGACGACGCCGAAATCGTCGTCGCCGACCACGCCCACCATTGCGGCCGCTCCGCCCATACGTGCGCATTGATCGATGAAGATGGCGGGCGCGCCGCTCGGAAAGGGGCCAATGAGGTCGATAGGTTCCCGGAAGCCGGTGCCTGTCTGCCTCGCGACGATCTCTACCAGGATTTCTCCAATCGTCACGGTTGGCCCGAGCGAGTCCGCTGCAAGTGTTTGGGGGAGGTCGTTCATCAAGCGTCCATCCTGGTGTGGTGTCGTTTGCGGTTTCACGACGCCGAGGCGCAAGGGGGATTCCTACCGGTCGATGTGAATCGATCAGTTGCCATCACGCTACGATCCTGATGCATGGTCAAGCGCACACCTGGAAGGTAACGACGCGCAAACCCTCAGCCTGGAAACAGATCCAGGATCGACGACAGACGGTTGGTGCTGAGATCGACGTCGCCGAGCAGGCCGCCACTGGGGAGATAGCCAACCACGAACAGACCGGCGGCTCGTGCTGCCTTAGTGCCGGTGCGGCTGTCTTCCACGGCCACCACCGACCCTGGAGCTACGGCGAGCTGCCGGCAGGCCTCGCAATAGGGCGTGGGGTCGGGCTTGCCGGCCGACACGTCGTCGAGGCTGATTGTGAGACTCATATGATCGAGCACGCCGAGCGCATCGAGATTGGCATTGACGACTTGCCGGCCGGAATTCGAGACGCAGACCTGCGGGACGCCGCGGTCAGCCAGGGTCCGAATCGTCTCGACCGCCTCGGGGATTGGGACGGCGTTCGCCCGGTTCGCGACGTAGTGGGCATTGATAGCGGCGAGCCACTCCGCCTGGTCGAGCCCGACTGGGAGACGCGGACGCAGCATTGTCCAGACGTCGCCCATATGGATGCCGCGAAAGGCTTGGTCGGGCAGGTCGTCAAGATCGACGTTCCAGTTGCGGCAGCCGGCGAGGAGGGATTGATGATGCAACGGCTCGCTGTCGATCAGCGTTCCGTCGATGTCCCAGGCGACGGCGCGATACATCACGATGACGATCCCGCTCTGGTCGCGCCAGGAGCCGACAGGCGCGCATAAAGATCGCGATAGCGGCGATAGCCGTCGCGGTAGATGTCAGCCTTGCGCGGGTCGGGATCGAGCCGGTCGGCGAAGCTGACGAAACCGGAAACGCCCGACCAGTCGTCGGTTAGGCCGACGCCGATCGCCGCCGTCCAGGCAGCGCCGATGCAAGAGCCGGGGTGCCCGGTCAGGCGTTGGACCGGCTTTTGCAGGACATCCGCGACAATCTGCATCCAGACCTTGCTGCTTGAGCCGCCGTCGGAGGCGAGATAGCGCTCGGTCCGGTGGCCCATGTCGTTGAGCACCTCGACATGATGCGCGATGGCAAAGGCATAGGCCTCGAGCAAAGCGCGCCAGACATGGCCGATATCGTGCGACAGCGTCAGCCCATCGATCACGCCACGGGCCGCTGGATCATGGATCGGCGTCTTCTCGCCGAGGAAATAGGGCAGGATGATGAGGCCATCGGCACCGGCGGGACGCTCTGCCGCCAGCGCATCGAGCCGCTGGTGTACCGAACTACCCTCGGCCTGTGCCGCGACCATCTCGCCGCCGGCGAAATTGCGTACGAACCAGTTGAGGCCCGAGCCGCCGGTCGACATGCAGCCATTGGGCATGAACAGGCCCGGCACCAGATGGTAATCGAGATACATGCGCGGATCGGGCTTGATCTGGTCGGTAGCGATCAGGATATCGACCGAGCCACCGAATTTCAGGAGGACATCGCCTGCCTTGGCGACGCCGGCGCCGAGCGCGGAGGCGATCATGTCGGCCGCACCGCCGACAACCGGTGTTCCCGCTACCAGGCCGGTCTCATCCGCGGCCTTCGCCGAGACGGAACCGAGGATTTCATGCGAGGCGATCTTCCGTGGCACGGCCGAGCGCGGTATGTGCGCGAGCGCCACCAGATCGCCGTCGATCCGGTGTGTCGAAACATCGACGAAGCCGGCCTCCAGCGCCCAGTTCTGCTCGACCGCGCGTTCGCCGGTGAGGCGCCAGTTGATATAGTCATAGGAGCCGAAAACGGTGGCGATGCGGCTGAACACCTCCGGCTCGTGACGCTCTATCCAGCGCAGCTTTGCGGTGACGAGCTGTTGGTTGATGCCGTTGCCGGCCTTGGCGATGAATGCCGTCTCATCGCATTCGGTCCGCAGTTCGGCAACTTCGGCGCCACAGCGGCCGTCGCTCTGCTGGATGCTCGGCCGCAGCACCTCGCCCTGGTCATCCAGAAGAACGACCGCTGGCAGCATGCCGGTTGTGCCCAATGCCACGATCTCCTCGGCTTTGATGCCGCTGGTCCTGAGCAGCTCCTGCACGATGTCCCGGACATTGGTCCACCATTGCGCGGGGTCTTCCTCAGCCCAGCCCGCGTGCTCTGAATGTAGCGTGACGGGGCGCGAGGCGAGGCCCAGCACCTGATCGGGAAGCCGGATCAGAATGCCGATCGTCGAGGTGGTGCCGATATCGAGCCCTAGAACGAACGCCATGTCGAATCCATTGAAATGCTGGGAACGGCCGGCGGGCGAACCCGTCTGCCTCGTTGTGTCCCGCTGCTCGATACCAGTCGATCATTCCGGACGCCGGCCTGCAACGATCGATATGATCACCGCGAGCCGGCGCGATGGCCGGCATCGCTGTGGAAGCCGCCCTCAGCGCAAACTGGCGACAACATCCATGAAGCGCTTGACCCGATCGCCGTCAACGGCGTTCCAGGTATTGCCATCGATCTTGAAATGGGTGCCGATCACGACGCCGCTCGCCAGCGAAAGGACATCGCGGACATTGTCGATGTTCACGCCGGTGTTGGCGAAGACCGGCACGTCCTTGATCGTCTCGCAGACGCTGCGCAGGTGGGACTGGTCGGCCGGCTGGCCAGTGATCGGACCGGAAACGAGGATGGCGTCGGCCATCGACGAGAACACCGCGCTCTTGGCGCGCAATTCAATAGGACGCTGGTCGAGCGAGTGTGCGAACTCTGCATTGATGTTGAAGAGAAGCTTCATGTCGTCGCGGCCAAGATTGTGCCGCAGGCGCGAGGCGGCGGCGCAATCGGGCTCCCACAAGCCCATGTCGGAAGCGAACAGGCCGGTGAAGATCTCGCGCACGAAACGGGCTCCGGTGGCAGCCCCGATCGCGACGCTGGCGGTCGGATCCCAGAGATAATTGACGCCAAACGGCACTTTCAGTTCGGGCTTCACCGCCTGGACGATCGCAGTCATGGCGGCAATGCCTTCCGGCGGCGCCTTGAAGACATAGGGGCGGTCGTTCTCGTTGCCGAACATGATGGCATCGACGCCGCCGCTCTGCAGCTTGCGGATGTCGGAGAGTACGCCATCGATCAGCTTGTCGAGGCCGCCATCGGCATCATAGAGGGGCGTTCCCGGCAGGGCACCGATGTGGGCCATCGAGATGACAGCCTTCTTCTTGTCGCCGAAAAATTCAAATACCATCGAGTCGTCTCCTTGGGGATAAAGTGAGAATGTTGCGCCTCAGTCGCGCGTCAGTGGCGGCGCGATGCGCAGGTCGACCTTGGCCGCGGCGAGCGCCGCGGCGATGTTGGCCGGCGGCTCGGCATCGGTGATGAGGATATCGATGTCCGATAGTGGCGCTATCCGCACCAGCGACATGCGCAGGAATTTGGCGGAATCGCAGAGCACGATCTTGGTGCCTGAGCGTCTCAGATAGGCGCGCTTCATATCGGTATCATCGAAGGAATAGTCGAAAAGGCCGTCCGCCGTGATGCCGGAGACGCCGATCACGGCGACGTCGAACCACAGCGCCTCGAACTGGGCGATAGCCGCGGGTCCGCCGGTCGACATCTCGTCGGCTCGTACGCGGCCGCCGGCAACATAGACTTCGGGCATACCGCCGTTCAGCGCCGCCGCGATCCTGAGGCTGTTGGTGAACACCTTGGCGTGCGGAAGGTCCTTGAGGTGCTCGGCCATCAGATAGGTGGTGGTGCCGACATCCAATGCGATCGTGCGGTATCCCGAAACCAAGGCGGCCGCGGCGGCGGCAATCGCGGCCTTCGGGTCACGGCGCTGGCGCAAGCGCGAATCGAAACTCGGCTCCTCACTGTCCATGGCGACCAGCGGCGGGTTATCGGCCTCGATCGCGCCGCCATGGATTCGCACCAGCCTGCCCTCGCGTTCCAGTTCGACGAGATCGCGGCGGATCGTCATGTCGGAAACGGCGAGTTCGGCCGCTGCCGCGGCGACGGTGAGCGACCCGGTCCGGCGCAGGAAAGCGAGGATGCGGGCTTGTCGATCGTGCGCGAGAAGGCGCTGACGATCGGCATCGCGCGGTGCGCCATGCGTGGATGTCTCAGGAGCGGCGGTGTCGTCTGCCATCGATGTATCCGGTGGGTAAGCCGCTGACGAAGCGGTCTGCAGTTTTGACTCTATCGCATGATCAAACATTTTCAAACAAAAATATGTTTGCAGTGTTCGAATTTATGGTATGCATCTCCATATCAACAGAACGCATTCCGTCACCAAGCAGAGAGAATACGACCATGCCGGCTGTCTCCGTCATTCCTCCAGTGCTTGCCGAACTCGCGGGCAAGCGTGCCTTCGTGACGGGCGGCGGCGCGGGGATCGGTCGCGCGATCGCGACCGCCCTGACGCGGCAGGGCGTCGCCGTGGCGATCGGTGATCTGGATCCCGACGCGGCACGCAAGGCGGCTGAGGAAATTGGCGGCGATGCCGCCGCCGTCACGGTCGATGTTCGCCGCCGCGATTCCGTCGAGACGGCCTTTGCCACTGTGCTGGAAGCGCTAGGCGGCTGCGACATCCTGATCGCCAATGCCGGCGTGTCCACCATGCAGCATGCGCTGGACCTGACCGACGAGGAGTGGGACTTCAACTTCTCCGTCAATGCACGTGG
This sequence comes from Mesorhizobium sp. M0870, assembly GCF_040319775.1. Taxonomy (NCBI): domain Bacteria; kingdom Pseudomonadati; phylum Pseudomonadota; class Alphaproteobacteria; order Hyphomicrobiales; family Phyllobacteriaceae; genus Mesorhizobium; species Mesorhizobium sp. M0870. The sequence goes on along the minus strand of NZ_JAMYOI010000003.1, from coordinate 217,331 downwards.
TGTATTCCTGGCAAATCAGATCGCTGGACGGCATTTTGTCAAGCAGGGCACGGGCTGTATCGTCAACACCGCCTCGCTTGCGGCGAAGGTCGGTGCGCCGCTCCTGGCGCATTATTCGGCGTCCAAGTTCGCCGTGCTCGGCTGGACGCAGGCCTTTGCCCGCGAGCTCGCGCCCAAAGGGATACGCGTCAATGCCGTCTGCCCGGGGTTCGTCAAGACCGGCATGCAATCGCGAGAAGTCGAGTGGGAGGCGCATCTGCGGCAAGTCACGCCCGAACGGGTGGTCGCCGACTATATCGCGCAGACGCCGCTCGGCCGGCTCGAGCTGCCGGAGGATGTCGCCGACGTCGTCGTCTTCCTCTGTTCGGATCAAGCCCGCTTCATGACTGGCCAGGGGGTCAACGTGACCGGCGGCGTCTACATGACCTGACGGCTTTTGGCGGCTGTAACCGGATCCTGATGCTGGCACGCGCCATCCAAAAAAAGTGAACACATATGATCAGAAGGCAGGCTTTCAATGTTATATTTTGTTCTCTAAGATGACCGTTCGCTCGACTCCGGCCTTCGGCGTTCAGCCGGGTCAGACGGGTTCATGAGGAAAGTCTATGGCGTCTATCGAGCTCGATCGCGTTTCCAAGCTCTACGGCAATGGCAATTACGGGGTGCATGAGGTCGATCTCACCATTCCTGACGGTGAATTCGTGATCTTTCTCGGCCCGTCGGGATGCGGCAAGTCGACGACGCTGCGGATGATTGCCGGCCTGGAGAGTATCTCTTCCGGCGATCTCCGCATCGGTGGCAAGAGCGTCGCCAATGTCGCGCCGCGCGACCGCAACGTCGCGGTGGTTTTCCAGAGCTACGCGCTCTATCCGCATATGTCGGTGCGGCAGAATATGGCCTTCGGGCTGAAGATGCGCGGCACCGACGCAGCGGTCATCGATGCCAAGATTGCGGACGCCGCTAACCTGCTCGGGCTGCAGAATCTTCTCGGCCGCAAGCCGGCAGCGCTTTCGGGCGGCCAGCGGCAGCGTGTCGCGCTCGGTCGGGCGATCGTTCGCGAACCGGCGGCCTTCCTGCTTGACGAGCCGCTGTCCAACCTCGATGCGCAGCTGCGTGCAGAGATGCGGCTCGAACTCGTCAAGCTGCACCGGCGCCTTGGCCGCACCATCGTCCATGTCACGCATGACCAGGTCGAGGCCATGACCATGGGCGATCGCATATGCATCATGCGCGATGGTCGCCTGGTCCAGGCCGGCCGGCCGCTTGAAGTCTATGCCGACCCGGTCAACACCTTCGTCGCGCGCTTCCTGGCGACGCCGCCGATGAACCTCATTCCGGCCACGCTTCAGCCCGCACCTGGCGAAGGGCTCTCCGTCGTGACCGACAGTGGTGCCGTGCTTACCGTCCCCGCCCGCCACCGCAACGCCTATGGCGAGCGTGTCGGGCGCCGCGTCATTCTGGGCGTTCGAGCCGAAGATTTCCACGAACGCGCCGACAAGCCGGACTGGCAGAAGATTGCCGTACGGGTCGTGGCCGTCGAGGCTCTCGGCGCCGAGAACGTCCTGATCGGCCAGATCGCGGGTCAGGCCACCGGCAAGGATCATGCCCACCCCGCCGGAGACGACAAGCCGTTGGAGATCGCCGCCCGCCTGAGCCGTTATTTCACGGCGCCCGTCGGCTCGATCGTCGAGCTCTACATCGACCCGCTGCCAATGCACCTGTTTGATCCCGAGACCGAACTGGTCATCGCGCGGCCGAGCCTCATGGGGGCCACTCGATGATGGACAGAAACGAACGGCCTGCCTTTCGCCGCCGCTTCGGCCTGCATTTCGGGCTGATTGTCGTTTGCGCCATCGTGCTGCTGCCGCCGCTCTGGGTGCTGCGGACGAGCTTCGTGCCCGAGCAGCTATCCTACAGCAACGAGCTGATGCCGGCCTTTACGACGGACAATTATTCGGCGCTGCTGTCAGGTCGCTTCGGTCAGTCCTACCTCAACAGCCTGATCGTCGCGCTCGGCTCGGTTCTGCTCGCTTTGCCTTTCGCCGCCACCACCGGCTATGCCTTCGCCCGCTTCCGTACGGGCGGTCGTTGGGCGCGCTTTGCCGTTCTGGCGACGCAAATGCTGCCGCCCGTGGCGCTGGTGCTGCCGACCTTCACGCTGTTCCGAAGCCTGGAGCTCAGCAATTCGCTGACCGGGCTGATCATCGTTTATGCCGCGCTCAACCTGCCTTTCCTGACCTGGATCCTGATGGGCTTCTTCGAAGGCATTCCAGTCGATCTGGAGTGGGCGGCGATGACCGACGGCGCGACCGCCTGGGGCGCCTTCTGGCGCATTGTGCTGCCGGTGTCGATGCCCGGTATCGCGGCCGCCGGCGTGCTCGGTTTCATCCTGGCGTGGAATGAGTTTTTGTTTGCCCTGGTTTTGAGCGGGCCGAAGACGGCGACCATACCGGTTGCGCTCGCCGCGTTGCAGACCTCGAACGGCGTCCAGATCGCCAAGGTTTCTGCCGGCGTCGTGCTTGCCATCCTGCCGCTGGTCGTGGCTTCCCGCTTCATCCAGCGTTTCATCGTCCAGGGCTTGACGTTCGGCAGCGTGAAATAGGCCGGCCGCTCCGAGAGCCGACATGGCTCGCTAGCCGGTTAGGAAATCGTGGCGGGATCACCGCCGCGTCCAGAGGGAAAGAGGAGTAGAGAGTTATGACTTGGAACAAGCAGACCTTGATCAAAATGCTGATGACGGCCGTGAGCGGGGCAGCTGTTGTCAGCGCATCGCTTCCGGCCAGGGCGGCTGAGCCCATCACCTTGCACGCCTTGATGGAGGACGTGCCGGAAACCAAGATCATCGAAGCGCTGTTGCCCGAATTCGAGAAGCAGACCGGCATCAAGGTCGAGTTCGAGAAGATCGGCTATCCCGACATGCACGACAAGCTGGTGTCCCAGCTGACCGCGCCGCAGAGCTACTACAATGTGCTCGAGGTCGACTTCCTGTGGGCCGGCGAATTTCCGGCCGCCGGCTGGCTCGCCGATCTGAAACCCTTCGTCGAGAAATCCAAATACGATCTGAGCCCCTTCATTCCCTCGACGCTTGACCTGCTCGGCCGGACCAAGGACCAGCTGTTTCTGGTGCCCATGTACAACTACTCGATGGGCCTCCTCTACCGCACGGACCTGATCGGCGACGAGAAGCTCAAGGCCGCCTACAAGACGGCAACCGGCAAGGAGCTCGCTTTGCCGACGACGCCCGAAGACTATGTGACGATTTCCAAATTCATGAAGGCCAATGCCGGCGTCGCCGGAGCCGCGATGCAGGGCCAGCGCGGCGATCCCAACAGCATGGAATTCTCCAATTACCTGTTCTCCGCCGGCGGCAGCTATCTCAATGCCGACGGCAAGGCGAGCCTCGACACGGCAGAGGCCAAGAAGGCGCTCGATCTCTATGTCGACAACATCCAGCACGGCGCCCAGCAGGGTGCCGTGTCGGCGACGCTCGATGACACCATGCGCCTGATGTGCAGCGGTTCGGCCTTCAGCATGGTCACCTATTGGTGGATGCTGCCGCAGATGGACGATGCCGTGAAGTGTCCGACGGTCGCCGGCAAGGTCGGCCTGTCGGTGATGCCGGGTGGCCACGGCGAAAGCGGCGGTTGGGGCTGGGGCATTCCCAAGAACACGTCGCCGGAAGAGCAGGAAGCCGCCTGGACCTTCATCCAGTGGGTGCAGAGCAAGGATGTTTCGGTGAAGCGCGCGCTCGAGGGCCACGCGCCCGTGCGCAGCGATGTCTATGCCGATGCGGCGGTGCTGGCGAAATATCCCTTCTACAAGACCGCCGAGGATGTGGTGGCGACCGGCAAGTCGTTCCCGATCTTCACCTATTCGGCGCAATACGAGGATCTGCTCGGTACCCAGCTCTCGCTGGCGGCTGGCGGCCAGGCGACATCGGACGCGGCGCTGAAGGCGGCTTCCGACGGCTTGCAGGGGCTCCTCGATAAATAGCGGTCCGGCTCGGCAAGGAGATCCGGCGCGGCGGTGTCAGCCGCGCCGGATCTTGTCCAGACCCCGGATCTTGACGAGATCAGCAACGCCACCCCGACCAAGGCTCGGCTACGATGCACAATGCGATCAAAAAAGGATGGGCTGCCCGTGGCCGCGAGTGGCGGACCGGCTGGGCCTTTGCCTTGCCCGGCCTGCTGCTGCTGGCGATCGTGATGGGCTTTCCGCTGGCCTATGCCTGCATCCTCTCGATCTCCTCGATGACCTTGATCAAGCCGCAGCTTCTGCCGCTTGTCGGGTTCAAGAATTTCGCCTCGATGATCGGCGATGAGCTGTTCTGGAACGCGCTCTGGCTCACCGTGCGCTATTCGGCGGTGACGGTTGTCGGCGAATTCGTGATCGGGCTCGGCATCGCCCTGATGCTCAACCGGACGGTCCGGATGAAGCCGGTCTATTTCGCGGTTCTGACCATTCCCATGGCGATGTCGCCGATCAGCGTCGCCTTGATCTGGCGCATGCTGCTCCAGCCCAATCTCGGCATCGCCAATCATCTGATGGAAACGTTCGGCCTGCCGCGCCTCGACTGGCTGGGCACGCCAGGCATGGCGCTCTGGACGATGGCGGCGATCGACATCTGGCAGCAAATGTCCTTCGTCGTGCTGATCCTCGCCGCGGGGCTCGCTGCTTTGCCGCGCGATCCCTATGAGGCGGCTGAAGTGGACGGCGCGCGCGGCTGGCAGCAATTCTTCTACATCACGCTGCCGATGCTTCGGCCGGTCGCGGCGATCACCATCATCATCCAGCTGATCAACGAGTTCCGGACCTACGATCTGCCCTATGTCCTGACCAAGGGCGGGCCAGGCAATGCGACCGAGGTGCTGAGCTTCTTTGCCTATCGCCGTGCCTTTCTCGGCCTTTCGCTCAACGAAGGCGCGGCAGCCGCGTTCGTGCTGCTGCTGATCGTCCTTCTGCTCACCGTGATCTTCTTCGCCGTCCTCGAACGCTCGCAATCGGGAGAGGGCCGGAAGTAGGCTGTTAAGCCTTGAGCAATCTATACGGCCTATCCTGGCTTGCAGATTGTCGAGGGAACATGAAACGCAAGCCGCTTCTGCTTTTCGCCTTTCCGTTTCTCATTCTGGCGCTCCTGGCAGGGGAGCGCATTGCGACCTTGTTGCTGGGCACATACCCAGCCAGCCCCACCGCATGGCGGCTATGGCTTGAACTGCGCCCTCTGTCGACGGTGCTTTGGCAGCAGGTCGATGTCTGGCTGGGCGGCTCCATGGCTCTCGACGCCGTCATTCTCGCCGCGGCAGCGATCGTCTGCTGGGTGGCGTGCCACACCAAAAAGTCGGCATTCTCGTTCCTCGCCAACCACGTCGCCTTGATTTTCGCTGGCCTGATGATCGCCGTCGGCAGCCATTCGGAAACGGCGAGCACGATTGCCGAATTCACCTCGCCCAAGGGTCTTCCGTATTCGCTGGCCGTCGATTTCACCTTGAAGAACAGCCTGGTTCTGCTTTTGGGCATCGTGGCCTGTGCCTACTGCCACATCGCCTTCCTCACTGAGGCGCGGGAGCGGTCCGTCCGGACCATCCGCATCCTGGCGCTGCAGCGCGATCTCTAGAGCAATATATGGCGTCTAGTTGATCCGGCGGTAATAGACCTTGCCGTCGGGCTGCTGGATGCGCTGGTAGTTGGAGCTTGGAGCAGGGGGCGAGGCCGATGCGATTCTCTTCCTGGGTGCGGGCGCTTCGATGACGCCGGGTTCGCTCGCGCTCTCGCCGTCGAGGGCTTCGGGCGCTTGTGCCAGCGTGCTGGTGGCGATCTCGGACGGTTCTTGCGCACCCGGCATGGTCTCGCCACCGGCGACCGGCACATTGCGCCCCAACCGGGCAATGTTGCCATCGATCTCGTTGAAGCTGCCTTGCAGCTGGCTGTCCAGTTTCTCGAACCGGCTCTGAAAACCGTTGTTGACCGTGTCGAGCCGGGCCGCGATCCGCTGCTCGAACGCGCCGAGCTGCTCCAGCCGCGCTTCGACGAAACGCAGGTCGCTCATGCCCCGATAGAGATAGACCGCGGCCGCCATGTTGACCGCGGTGATCAGAAGCGCGCCACCGGCGACGATGACGCCGATCGTCTTTGCCTTGCTGGGTTTCCCGGTGGCAACCGGGTCGCGCTGTTCCTGGTTTCCGATATCGATCGCCGGCATGTCCGGTTCGCTGATCATCGTCATTGGACCACCACCTTTGCGCCGACAGCGACGCGTTTGAAAAGATCGATCACATCCGTGTTGGTGAGACGAAAACAGCCCGATGTCCCGTCGAAGCCGACACCCGACGGGGCGTTGGTGCCGTGAATGCGGTAGAGCGTGTCGCGCCCGTCCCGCGACAGGTAGAGCGCCCTTGCGCCGAGCGGGTTGTAGGGGCCGGCGGGCACCATTTTCGGCAGCTCCGGCTGGCGGGCCCGCATTTCCTGCGGCGGGCGCCACTCCGGCCATTCGGTCTTCGCCCCGACCTTGACGACGCCCGTCCAGCCGAACCCGTCGCGCCCGACGCTGATCTGGTAGCGCAGCGCCTGGCCCTGGCGGGTCACCAGGTAAAGCGCCTTCTCGTCCTTGCGGATGATGATCGTTCCCGGCTGCTCGGCGGTTGCGAAGGCGACGGCCTTGCGCAGGCTGGGGCCCATCGCCGGCAGCGGCGGCCGCTCGACAAGTCCCGATCGCGCCTCGGCGAAGTCGTGGACGGACAGCGCCAGCGCCACGCCGAGCACGCAGGCGCCGGCGAGCTTTGGGACGATCCGATATCTATCGGGCAGCGTCATCGAGCCGCTCTTTGAACATCCGCTTCAGATCCTTGTTGAAGCGCGCCCGTCCATCCACTTCCGATGGCGGGATGGCCCTGTTCAGCGCGTCGGTCAGAAGCGCGTTGTCCAGCGCGACCGACTTGATGTGCGGCGCCTTGAAGATCTTCTCGAGCTCGCTGCGCGAAAAATGGTTCCCGAACCATTTGCGTTTGTGCTTGTTGGCGACCAGCGTGATCGAGACCGCATTGCCGCGCAGCTCGCGGATCTTCTTGTAGAGCCGCTTGCCTTGCCGCAGCGACGCGACGTTGAGCTCGAAGACGATGAAGATCTCGTCGCTCGTCGACAGCACGGAATTGTGCCAAGGCGTTTCGAGGTTGGGCAGGTCGATGACGATGTCGTCGAAGCGGTAGGCGACGAGGTCGAGCAGCCGGAAGACGAAATCGCTGCCATGCGGCTCGAACGGCAGTTGCGGCCGCTCGAATGCGTAGAGCGTGAGCCCGGACGGGCGCGACAGCTTGATCACGTCCATCAGTTCGACATCGAGCCGTTCCGGCTGGCCGATGATGCCGGCAAGATCGAACTGGTTGAACAAATTGAGATAGGCGCCGCAATTGGCGCTCTGGAAATCGAGATCGACCAGACAGGTGGAAGCCGCGCGCTCAGTCGATTTCGAGGCCAGGAATTCGGCCGCCGACAGCGCCAGCGTCGTCGCACCCGCGCCACCGCTGGCGCCGATGAAGGTGATGATCCGGCTTTTCGTTCCCTGGTTGCCGGTGTCGTGGAAGGTCACCGCGTTGAGCAGCTCCTTGCCGTCGAGCGGCTTGTGCAGCCAGTCCGAGGCGTTCATGCGCACCAGCACGCGCGTCCGTTCCGACGTCAGCTCGTCGGAAACCGCGATCAACGGCACATCAGCCCAAAGCGCGCGCGCCTCGACGATGCCGGGCCTGCCGAGCAACTCGCCATTGCCGAGATCGAGAATGACGATGCCCGGGCGCGTGTCGGCGGGCGGCCCCTTGAGAAAGTCGCTCGTCTCGGAAACCCTGACGTCATAGATCGCCAGCGCATCGAGCCGCGTTGCAACATCGCGCTTGAAATTCGGATCCGACGAGAACAGCGCCACCTGCTTGCGCTTGGTCGGTGTAACCTTGGTGTTGATGGCATTCATGGCCAGGTACTTTTCATGTCTTCGCCCGTGACCGTGCTCAGCATGGAGGGCATGGTGATGTTTGCGAATCCGAGGAAGAAGAACTGGAAGGGATGATTGGTGATGCTGACGGTGATGGTCGGCACCGGTCCACTGGGGCGCGTCCAGTAGCCGAGGCCGGACGCTTGATATTGTATCCGCACCTCGGACTTCGCCAGCATCGGCAGGAATGTCTGCATTCCTGCCCGGTTGCTGTTGCCGCTGAAAATGAAATCAAAGGCGGCCTGGCTCACATTAAGGTTCTGGCACGTGGCGCCTGTGCCACAAGTGCAAGTAACGCTTCCAGCGGAATTGGCCGTACAGACATAATTGTAAGTGTTTGCGGGAACCGCTGTTCCGACTTTGGTTGCATCGCTCTGCGTAATTGTTTCGAGTAGCAGCCCGCTGGCGACGGGGGTGGAAATCTGCGCCAGCCTTGCGCCGGCTTGCACCGCTTTGTTCCCTGCATTCCATTGGTAAAAGGCGTAGCCGAAATCGACGAAGCCAAGCAGAAGCGTCAACAGTAGCGGCATCACTATGGCCATTTCGACCATAGTCGCTCCGGACTGGTTGGCCCAAAACTTGATGCGCTCCGTCACCATCCAATAACTCGTTCCTGATGGGACACGCTCAGCGTGACAGCACCAAAGCCAAGAGACGACCAGACGCCTGAATAAGAATAGGAGGTAGTGACGTCCACGACATCGACAGTGCTCTTGCTGCTAAGATAAAGCTGCGTGCCCGTGGCCACATCAACCGCGTCCAGCGAGGCCGCCGTGGTGATCTCAACTGCCGTCGGCAGCCATCCGGTCACTCTGGCGCTGCCGTTGGCGACCGCCCCATTGGCTGCAAGGTTTTCGGCCCGGCCCTTGCAAGTCGCCCAATCGCTACTGCATCGTGCCATGTAGCGAGCCGCATCCTCAACACCGGCTTCGAGAAGCAGGCGCGTGTTCAGGATGTTGGAGAACTCAAACACACCGGCCGACAACAGCAACACGAGTGGTATGGTGATCGCGGCTTCCACCAAAGCAGCGCCATTTTCGTCGCCTCGGAACCGCCTGATGATTTTGCCGAACCTGGTCATGTCGACTCTACCGATACAACTGGGCTTCGTTGCGGAATGCTTTGTCTAAAAGGGTGTTGTTGGCAAACCCTCCATCGACATCGGCGATCTCCAGGCTGATAGGTTTCTCACCGGCCGTGGTGTCCTCATCGTCCTTGCTGTTGTCCTGCTTCTGGATGGGGCTGTTTATAAAGACACTGGCATAGCCATCAGGCTTGAGTTGGACATGGCCATTGATCTTGGCTTGGTTGGCGATGCAGTCGACGATCGCCATGTTGAGCAGACGGCGATCGGGATCCGAGGTCGGCGTTGTGCCTTTGAAACAGGCTGGAACGCCGCTTTCCTTTGTCGGCGCGGGGGACTTGTCCCCGACGAGTCCGTTCGCAATCTCGTATTTGTAGACGTCATATCTGGAAGCCGGCACAGAGGCGCCGGTCGGGTTGGTGGTGCTAGGGACGGAGGGATATGCGGCACCATGGTTGATCAGCCAGTAATTGGTGCGATCCCAGGTCGAATTCGTCATCCCGGTGGCGGAATCGAAGCTGTCGCCCGGCGGCAGCGCCATCGCTGTTCCGTCTGTGTTGGTCTTGTATTTGTTGCAGTTCGCGGTCTTATCGACGCCCTTGCGCACATTGCTCGCCGGCCGATATTGCCAATCGGTGTCATGGCTCTTCAGCGAAGTGCTGTAGATGTCGAAGCGTACATTGAGACCAGCGTTGACCTGGCCCAGGGTGACGCCGGTCTTAGTGGTGAGCTTATCGCGTTGATAGCAGGTGCCCGCGGTTCCGACAGCGAGCGCGTCCCGCAGTGACGCGAGATTGTTGTCGATCAGTCCGAAATTGCCGGGGCCGGGGTTGCTGTCGACCTTGAGGACGCGGAGTTCGCGGCTGTAGGTGAGCCCGGCTGCAAAAGCTTGCTGGATGGTCTTGCTGGTCGACGGGTCGGTCGTCTCGAACGGATTGCACATGAAGATCGGCACCGTTTCGCAGATCGACTGGACAAATCCGGCCACAGCCTGTGGCCTTAAATCCATGGTGTCGCTGCCGCCTAGAAAGCTTGCCGGGAATATCGTCGCGAAGGCACCTGCGCCATCCGCCAAGCCGGAAGCGTTCACCGTCACCAGGGAGAATGTCACAGCTTTGGGATCGGTGCTTGACCAGTCATGGCCGGTAGAATCGACACCGGCGGCGCTCAAAGTGGTGCTGTCGTCGGCGGGTATTCCCGTCAGATATGTGACGGTCACATCAGCCACGGCGAGCGTGTGATCGTGAGAAGTGGGATCGTCAGAGGTAGAAAACTTGGTTTTGTTGGTGAGTAGGGTCGTCATCGCCCGGTTCGCTCGGTCGATTGAATCCGCTCTGCCATCCAGTTCCGCAGCGGTCGCAAGCGCGAGCGCATCGACACCCTTCTGCAGATCGTTATGCAGTCCGTTGGCCCGGCTCATATCGATAGCCAACAGAGCGAAGCCGATAAGCACGGGCAGCATGATAGCCACGAGGATCATCGCGACGCCGCGTTGATCGTTCCAGAAGGCTCGAATGGTCCCCAACATGACCCTACTCTCTTTCACCTCGCGCCAGGGCTCCTCGCATGCCCGGCGCCCTCCGCATCCTTCCGTTCAGTTCACGGTGTCACACCCGACCCGCCGACATTGACCGTGATCGCCGGCGGCGGCGGGGGTGGCGGTGGAAATTTGTAATTGTGGGCAACAGCGGCGGCGCGCGTGCCGTCGCCTTCGATATGGGTGTTCCGGGACGCCGGGTTGAGCGGGTCGACCGTCTGCAGCATCGAATTGAATTTCTGCGTGTCGCCGGCGGCCAAGGTCACCGAATCGTAGTGATTCAGATAGTCCGCGGCGCAGCCCGACAGCGCACCGACGCACACAATGAGGATCAAGGCGCTATTTCTTGACATAGAGCATCTTGTCCTTCGATTTGAAGTCGAGCATGTGGCCATAGGGGCCGGTGACGCCGTCGCCCGTTTCGTATTTTCGGATCATGTCCTTGTTCACCTCGAGCTGGCCGAGCACGAAGAATTCCGGATCGTTGGCGGGCCGGGTCTTGTCGAACGGTGTCGCCAGCTGCTCGCCGGGTTTCACCGGCCGCACGATATGCGGCGTGACGATGACCACGAGCTCGGTTTCTTCCTTCTGGTTGCTCGAATTGCGAAACAGCGTCCCGATGACAGGCACCTGGCCAAGCCAGGGCACCTGGTTCTGGAGCTTGGTGGTCTTGCTGGACAGAAGTCCGCCGACGGCGAAGCTCTGGCCGTCGCGCAGCTCAACGACAGTTTCCAGCTTGCGGTTGGTGAAGATCGGGTCGCCGGCAGTGGTGAAACCGGTGAGGTCACTCACTTCCGGCGCCAGCTTCATATGGATCTTGCCGTCGTCGAGTACGACCGGCGTGAACAGCAGATTGACGCCGAATTGCTTGTACGTGATGGTTACCTCGCCATCGGTGCCGATGACACGGATAGGCACTTCGCCGCCGGCGTTGAAGCTGGCCGGCTCACCGGAAAGGGTGGTGAGATTGGGGTTCGCCAGCGTGCGCACAGCCCCCTTGGCCTCAAGCGCTTCAATGATCAGGTCGACCTTGATGTTGCTGTCAATAACGCGGGTGATCAGCGCCGCGAAGGGACTACTGTTCGACAGTAGACCGCTAAGCAGACCGCCCGGTCCAAGCACCACATCGTCTTCGTCGACGGCGGCAATGCCGGTTCCGGTGCGCGACGTGCCGCTACCGTTTGTGCTCCTGATCGAGACGCCGACGTCGCGCCCGGTATTGCGCTTGGCCTCGAGCACGCGGACCTCGAGATTCACCTGCTGGCTGTCGTCGACGATGACGGAATTTATGATGGCGTCGGGACCATATTGCTGCGCCACCTCCATGATGGACGCCAGCGTGGCGCCATCCTTGACATGGCCGCCAAGCCTGACCCTGCCGTTGACCGAGCCGATTTCGATGCGCGACTTTGGCGCCACCTGGCGGATCGCCTGCGCCATGTCGCTGACGTCGACGCCGACCTCGATCTGGAGGGCGCCCAGCGAACGCTTGTCCGTGGAAAACAGATTGACCGTGGTGGTGCCGGCGCCCTTGCCTATGACATAAAGCGTTCGGTCGGTCATCGGCTGGGCATCGGCGATCTTCTCGTCGCCGACGACGATATCGCCCAGATTGGCACTCACCTGGATCGTTACCGATTGCGACATCGGCAGGAAGATACGATGGACGCTGGGGGTAGACACGTCGATGAAACGGTCGGCCGCACCAGCCCCCAGGCTCGACAGAAACAGCGCTGCCAGACAGGACAACGCGGCCGCCACCCTCAACCAAGACCCCTGCATCCCCGTCTCCCCACTCGCTGCCGGCGGCAGCCCGTTCCGTTTCGCCGCACTCTGTTATTGTTGTCGCGGCACGTCGTATGTTTCAAGCTTCACGCCCCGAAAAACGCCCACAGTAGCACGCGCCGGTGGCTCGGGTGTGACATATTTGACCACTTCCTTAACGACTTCGGGCGCCACGGCCGGAGCAGGCTTTACCTTGCCCAGTTCGTCGAGACGGCTTCCCACCCGCTCCACTGCCTGGGTCAACCCGGCAATCTTGTCCTCGGCGCGCTTGCGCTCGGCTGCAGCTTCGGCTTCCGCTGCCGCCTTCCTGTCGAGCTCCGCCTGCCTGGCGGCGACATCGGCCGGCGTTTCGCCGGTCAGGTCCGAAAGCGTCACCCGTTCGGTCGTTTCTCCCTGGCTGGCTGCGGCCTGGCGAAGCGCCAACGACAATTGGCCGGCGCCTGCCGCCAGCGTCAGCTTTTGCGCGTCCCTGGTGCTGGCCTCGAGCGTCACGGACTTCACCACCGTCGGGCTGTCCTTGCTTTCGTCGGCCACCTGGTCGATGGCGAGCACCTTCATGCTCTGCAGCAGCACGTCGACGAAACTCTTATCCGTGCCATCATCGCCGCGTGCTGTGCGGGTGAGTAGAATATCGACTCGATCGCCCGGGAAAACGAAGCCGGCGACGCCGAGCACGTCGTTGACGCGGATCGAAACGGCCTTCATGCCTTCGCCAAGCACTGCCGATAGTGTGGCGCGTTGGCCGGGGCCAGTAATCTTGGTAGCAAGAATCGGCTCATTGACGCCGATCGCTTGCAATGCCTGCTTGGCGTCACCAGCTAACAGGTCCTTAGTTGACTTGAACGCTCCGGCTGGGACCGCACCTGCCGGCCACGCGACTTCGCGCAATTTATCTGCGGTGAGCGCGTCGCCGAACTTCAGCGGCATTGCCGCTACGACGACTGTGCTGCCTTGAACGAGGCCCGTTTGCGCCATGGCGCTACGCTGGCCAGCCAGCCAGATATTGACCAGAACCACCGCCAGGACGCCGAACACGCCGGCGAGCACGATCATGATAAGTGTGTTGGCGCGCATAAGCCCAAACCCCGAAAAAGGCAGAAGAACGGCCGAGTGACTTGAATGGTTTCAGGCCCGGATTTGATCCGGGCCTGAAAATCGCTAGCTCATCAGGAACCGGTGCCGGCCCCGGCATTGCAGGTGCCGGTCGGATGCCCGTCGAGGGCGGTGCAGAGTGCCGAGAAACGACCGTTCACCCATCCGCCAATGGCGAGGACAGTCAGGATCGATGCAACGGCGATAATGCCGATAAGGATGGAATATTCGACCATGGCAGCGCCGTTTTCATCGTCGCGGAACTGCCGGGTCATCGTCATGAGCTTGTTCATGTCAATTTCTCCCTTTGGAGGTTGGAACCCGACGAGACAGAGCAAAGGATGAAAACCATACCCAAGCATCCCCCGTCATCTCGATCCTAGGTCCCGAGAAAACGCGGAGTCAAACGAGATTAAGGGTTCCTTAACTTTCATGTACATGATTCGGCAAGAAGATCACAGTTCTGATTTTACCCAACAGCTTGATTCTCCTCATTTTTCAAGCGCCTTAACCATTCGTTCACAATTTGGCCTCGGATGTGGCGAGATTGAGAAAGCATTAGTAATACTGCATATTCCTTTATATCTAGGGGCTTAGCAGCGTCTTCCGGGCGGTTTGCCCCCAAAAATCGGGAGAGCCTGAAAAGCGGTGCCGACGCGCTGAGCACGAACTGGCAGCCATATCAAATAAGCACGTTATTACAGGCTTTTGATCTTAACTATGTAGAAAGTATTCGGGGAACGCCGATCACTTGGGCGCTTGTGCCTCCCGTGGTTAACAGTTAGTTTCCGCTAATGAGGGACTAAGGGGAGTATAAGCAATTATGCTGGGGCGGTTCATCAAAGGGCCAGGCGAGCAGCAGGCAGTGACAAAGGTCGAGCCGCTGGCAGTGCCGCCTGTTGCTCTAGCCCTTTCGCCGGCGGCCGAAATCGAATCGTATGGCGACGATTTCCTGACGCTCAAGGTCGAGATTCATCGCCACCTTATCGATCGGTTCAACCTGACCGCTCTCGAAAGCGCGTCCAAGGATGAGATCCTGAATGAGATCCGTCCGATCGTCCGCGAGTTCGTTCGCGGCCGCAACGTGCCGCTGAATGCCCGCGAACTCGATCAATTGACCAGCGACACCGCCGACGAAATGCTGGGTCTCGGGCCGATCGAACCACTGCTCAAGGACGATTCCATTACCGACATCCTGATCAACACGCATAAGCGCGTCTTTATCGAGCGGCGTGGCCTAGTCGAAGAGACGCCAATTCGGTTTCGTGACGAGGCGCATCTGCTGCGCGTCATCAACAAGATCGTCTCCGCCATCGGCCGCCGCGTCGATGAATCGTCGCCGATGGTCGATGCGCGGCTGGAAGACGGCTCCCGCGTCAACATCGCGGTGCGACCGGTATCTGTGGACGGCCCACTGGTGTCGATCCGCAAGTTCTCCAAGAACCCCTATTCGCTCGAACGCTTGATGGCTTTCAACTCCATCCGGCCGCCGATGGTCGATCTGCTGCGGATCGCCGTCCAGTCGCGCAAATCGATCCTGGTTTCGGGCGGCACGGGCAGCGGCAAGACGACGTTGCTCAATGCATTGTCGAGCTACATACCCTCGAAGGAGCGGCTAATCACCATCGAGGATGCGGCCGAACTGCAATTGCAGCAGCCGCATGTCGGGCGGCTGGAGACGCGTCCGCCTAATGTCGAGGGCAAGGGCGAGGTGCGCCAGCGCGAATTGCTCAAGAACGCGTTGCGCATGCGGCCGGATCGCATCATCGTTGGCGAGGTGCGTGGCGAGGAAGCTTTCGACATGCTGCAGGCGATGAACACCGGCCATGAAGGCTCGATGACCACCATTCATGCCAACACGCCGCGCGATGCTATCTCGCGGCTCGAGCAGATGGTCGGCATGGCCGGCATGCCGATGACGCACGACTCGATCCGGGCGCAGATCGCCTCCGCCATCGACATCATCGTCCAGACACAGCGTCTTTCGGACGGCGGCCGGCGTGTCACCTCCATATCGGAACTGACTGGCATGGAGGGCAATGTCGTCCAGCTTCAGGAAATCTATCATTTCGTCCGCCGTGAAGTCACAGCCGAGGGCAAGGTCATCGGAGACTTTCGCGCAACCGGTGTCCGTCCGCGCTTCGCTCCGGAGGCCGCGACTCTTGGCCATCATTTTGCCAAGGACGCCTTCAACCCGCAGGCTGCCCTCTGATGCCGACGGGTCAAGCTCTACTTTACTTTATCTATATGCTGGCGGCGGCTTCGGTCATTCTCGCCGGAGAAGCCCTTTATCTTTCATTTGCCGGACGCCGCTCCCGGTCTCTAGCAGTTAATCGCCGGCTGAAGCGGCTCGCCGGCGAGGTTCCGGCCGAACAAACGTTGCAAGGGTTGCTGCGAGAACGCGGCCTCACGGACTCCGGCGACTTTCTTTTTGGAATGGTCTGGTTGAACAGGCTCTATACCCAATCCGGTATCACCGGAAATCCCCTGACGTTCGCCGCGACTTTCCTGCTTGCGGGGATGGCTATGGCTTTGCTGCTGGCGATCCTCTTCAATTTTTCCGCTTTGGCATCGCTCATTGTCTTTCTGGTCGTAGGGCTTGTCTTGCCGCTTCTCGTCCTCCGGCGTGCACGCAACAAGCGAATCCGGAAGTTTGCCAAACAGCTGCCGGATGCGCTCGACATGATCGTCCGTTCGCTGCGCGCCGGGCACCCCGCTTCGGTAGCGATCGGTCTGGTCGGGCGCGAAATGCCGGATCCGTTGGGCACGGAGTTTGGCATCGTCTCCGATGAAATCACCTTTGGCCTCAGCATCGAGCAGGCCGTGCGAAAGCTTTCGCAGCGTGTCGGCTTCGAGGGCCTTCAGCTGCTGTCGGTATCGCTGTCGATCCAGGCCAAGACGGGCGGCAATTTGACCGAAATTCTGACTAATCTTTCCTCCGTACTGCGTGAACGGCAGAAATTGCGAATGAAAATCAGGGCGCTTTCGGCCGAGGGTCGCGTCTCCGCATGGATCATCTCCTTGTTTCCTGTCGTGATGTTCTTCATACTTCAAATTGTTGCCCCGGCCTACTACGGCACCGTCTGGGGTAACCCGCTCATCTTCCCGGTATTCCTGATTTTTGGGCTGTGGGCGCTGCTTGGCGACTTCATCATGTACCGGATGGTTACTTTCGATTTTTGACTGGGAGCGACGAAAGAAATTGTTTTCGAACATGGACCTGGGCTTCTTGGTGTCTATTGCCGTCTTTGTGGCGGCGGTGTCCCTCTTCCTGTTCGGTGCGCTTGTCTTCCTCCCGGCTCTGCAGACACGAAAACTCGTCGCGCAGAGCCTGATGGGCGAAGGAATTACAGACCGCCGATCGATGCTCGGACAAGACCAGCTTGCCAAACTTGCGGCGCAACGGCCGGTCGATGCCTACTTCAAGTCGATCGAGAAGGAGCGAGAAGAGCCAAACGCCCTGGAGGCGAAGCTGTTTCGCGCCGGCTTTTATCAATCAAGCGCACCGCTAATTTATACGCTAAGTCGCCTGATCGCCGTCTGCGTCGGCTTTCTGGCAATGTATGCGCTCCTGTCGCGGGTTCTGCCGCCGCACCTGCCAGGTTTCATCACCCTTGCCGGTTCTGCCCTGTTCGGCCTGGCCTGCATCGTGCTTCCCGCCATTCTGCTCGACCGTTTCGAGAACAGCCAGAAACAGATCTATCGTCGAGCCTTCCCCGACTTCATGGATATGATGATCACCTGCGCCGATGCCGGCATGAGCCTGGAGGGGGCAGTCGAACGCGTCAGCCATGAAATGGCCGCCACCCACAAATGGCTGGGGATACAGCTGTCGATCATGAATTTGCAACTGCGTGCTGGCAAGCCGTTGCGGGAAGCGCTACGCGAACTCTCGGATCGCATCGGACTTGACGAGGCGCGGGCACTGGCTGTCCTCTTTAGGCAGTCGGAAGAACTCGGTACCAGTCTCACCGACGCATTGCGTGTTTATAGCGCCGAGATGCGTGGGCAAAGAATCCTGAGTGCAGAGGAACGCGCCAATTCTTTGCCTGTGAAAATGATGATTCCGTTGGGGCTTTGTATCTTCCCTGTGGTTATGATGGTCATCATGCTACCGGTGATCATCCGCATGAGGGGCATTATCTTCTGATTGCGTGTATGATCTGATTCTAATATGAGGTCCGAGACCCTTGGGGGAATCTGTATGAAGAGGGCTATCGCGGCGGCGTTCTGCCTGTTGACGGTTTTGCTTGCCGGCTGCCAGACGGACGCCACCGATGGTGTCGTCCGCACCAACGAGCCGTCGAAAGGCGACGTAACGTCCTTTGGCGATGCTTTCGACGGGCTGAAGACGGTCAGCGATGTCGAATATTATGCCTCGGACCAGGCTGTTGCCGAAGCCAAGAACCAGTTCCGCGCCGAAAATTACGGCAATGCCGGCGCGTTGTTCTTCAAGGCGACGCAACTGGCGCCCAATGATGGTAACGCCTGGATGGGGCTGGCCGCCTGCACCGACCGGATTCACCGCTTCGACCTGTCCGACAAGGCCTATGCCAGGGCCTTCAAGCTGGTCGGCGCGACGCCCGAATATTACAACAATGTCGGCTATTCCTACCTGCTGCGCGGCAAGCTGCAGGATGCGCGCTCGAACTTCCTCAAGGCTTACGAACTGGCGCCCAACGACCCGACCGTCGCCAACAATCTGAAGCTTTTGTCGTCAAGCGTGCAGAACGTCGAGCGCTAGCATGCTGCTGGTCGAGGCGGTGCTGCTGAAGGTGCTCGCCATCCCTCTGCTGGGCAGGATTGCCTGGCTCGACTTCACCACGCAGAAGATTTCCAATCGCGACGTGCTGCTGCTGCTCTGCCTGGGGGCCGGGGGCTTGCTGCTGCTGTCGCTCCAGTCCGGCTCGTGGTGGGACATGGGACTGAGCGCTCTCGCCGGGCTTCTGTTGTTCGTCGCACTCTTCCCCTTCTGGGCCTTGCGCAAGATCGGCGCCGGAGATGTCAAGCTGCTGGCAGTCGTGCCATTCCTGATCAGCGGCGGCGCTCTCGCGGTGTTTTCGGTGCTGCTTCTGGTTTTCGCCCTGGCGACCGCGGCGATCGTGAAAAACCCGTTCATGCTGCCCGCGGGTGCTTTTCGGCTTGTCGTGCAGCATCTGGACCGCAAGGGCGTGGTGCCGTTCGGCGTGCCGATCTCACTGGCCGCGATCTGTACGCTAGGGTTCCTGATCTACAGGAGTTTGATGGTCGCGAGCAGCTCTGGAATCCTCAACCAGCTCAACTGACCCTGACATCTCACGCGGCTGAATTTGTCAGGGAGATTTGACGGACCAGACGAAAAACCCCCTTGCTCGGCGGGTCATTGGCGCAAATCTGCACCATAGACAAAAATGTACCATAGCTGAGGGCAGGAAGTCAAGAAAAAATTCCTATCGTGAAACGCTGCCTTGCGCTGCTCGCGCTCCGTTCAGTCCCGCAGCAGATCGAACATCAGCTTGAAGAAGCGGTCCGCGTCGACCTCATGGGCGATGCGGGCATTGTCCTTCTCGCCGCGCTCGCCCCAGTAGTCGGCGATGGTCGCGCCGAAGGCGTAGGTGCCGGACAGATCGACGCCGATATGGGCAGGGCGCGTGCGCACCAATGTCGGGTCGATGGCCAGCGCCAGCGCCAAGGGATCGTGCATGGCGCCGCCGACGCCCATCGAGTTGCGGTGCAGCTTCTCGTAGAACAGCAGCCAGTCGTTGACGAGCCGGCCGAGCGGCGTGTCGATGGTGGCGAGTTCGGCATATTGCGGCGCCTCGATCAGCACCTGCATGGTGACGTCGAGGCCGACCATCAGGATCGGCACGCCGCTGTCCAGGACGATCTTAAGCGCTTCGGGGTCGCAGAACGCATTGAACTCGGTCGGCGTGATGATCTCGCTCTTGCGGTAGAACACGCCTCCCATCCAGATCAATTCCTTGATCTTGGGCAGCACGTCGCGGTGCTTGAGGATCATCAGGCCGATATTGCTGAGCGGGCCGGTGGCGACGACCAGGATCGGTTCGGGCGCGGCGCGCAGCCTGTCGGCCAGGAAATCGACGGCGTGCTGGTCAACCGGCTTGATCGTCGCCTGCGGCAGGTAGGGCGAGCCCTCGAGCCCGCTTGGTCCATCTGCGGTGCCGAGCACCAGCGGGCGCGCCAGCGGACGGTGACAGCCCTGCGCGACAGGCACGTCGCCGGCGCCGATATACTCCAGGATGCGCAAGGCATTGGCGGTCGTCTTCTCGACCTCCGCATTGCCGCAGGTCGTGGTGACGCCGATGAGTTCGATGGCCGGCGACCGATGCGCCATGACCAGCGCAATGGCGTCGTCGTGGCCGGGATCGCAGTCGAACAGGATAGGAGTTGGCTTGGTCATCATGTCGTCTTTCACGCCGCCCGCTCGTAGCGCGCTATGGTTTTCTTGAAGCCGTCGAGGAAACGCCGGCCGTCCAGGCCGGTGCAGATGCGGGTGGTCTTGGGCCCGCCGCCGGGCAGCAATTGCCGGCCGCGATAAGCGACGGTCTGGCCGCGCGCCAGCCGGCCGTCGAGCACGACGTCGGCGAACAGCGGCTCGGTCATCGTCGCCAGGCCGGGATCGTAAGCCAGCGCCACGGTGATCACGTCGTCCATCGGGAACCCGACGAGGTCGAAGAACTCGCGCCAGATGTCGATGTAGATCGGGAAGCTGTCGGCGATCATCTCAAGGACGGGATTGTCCCTGGCGACGGCCTGCATGTCGGCGATGTCGTCGCGCGTCAGCATCGAATCGGCGACGCGGTTGTCCTCGCAGATGTCGAGCGGCACGAGGATCTTCTCGACATCGGCGTTCAGCACGATGCGCGAAGCCTCCGGATCGGCCCAGATGTTGTATTCCGACAGGGGTGTGATGTTGCCCGGCGTCTGGAAATTGCCGCCGAGCACGATCAGCCGCTTGAGTGCACCGGTCAATCGCGGCTCCTGCAACAGCGCCATCGCCGCGTTGGTCAGCGGGCCGGTCGTCACCAGCGTGATCTCGCCCGGATTGGCCATGACCGTGCCGATGATGAAATCGACCGCATGTCCCGATGTAGCCTGCCGCACCGGCGTCGGCGCCGGCGGGTTGAACTTCTTCAGGCGATCGCCGAAACGGGCAACGAGCCGTTTTTCGAAATGCACCGGCGCCTCCATGTCGGCCTTGGCGTTGCCGACGATCGGCCGCCACGCGCCGGCGTGAACCGGGATGTCGTCACGCCCGGCGAGCGTCAGCGTGTTGAGGACGACGTTGGTGACCTGCTCGATCGGGCCGGCCGCACCGGTCACGGTGGTCACGCCCTCGAGCCGGAGCCTCGGATTGACCGCTGCAAACAGCACGGCGAGAATATCGTCGCCGGCCGAATCCACGTCGAGGATTATGCGTTCCATAAAGGCTTCCTTCACTGGGGATTTTTGCCGCCGGGTTCAGTGTTCTTGTCTACCGACAGCAGCTTACGCATCGATTCCAGCGTCTCCGCGATAATCCTCGGGCGCGCCCGGTAGGACAGCGCGAACAATGCGATCAGCGCGACGACATAGGGGACGGTGAGAACCAGGTAGGAGGGATAGCCGAACGTCTGCAGGCGCAACGAAAAAGCATCGGCGAAGCCGAACAGCAGGCAGCCGGCCAGCACCTTCAGCGGATCGCCGTTGGAAAAGATCAGGATCGCCACCGCCATGAAACCACGGCCCGAAGACATGTTTTCCGTGAACATGGTGATGTAGCCGAGTGACAGATGAGCGCCGGCGAGGCCCGCCAGCAATCCGCACAGCAGGGACGCGATGTAGCGGACGCGGGTGATCGAGATGCCAAGCGCCTCGGCGGCTTCCGGCTTTTCGCCGACGACGCGGATATAGAGGCCGAGCCGCGTTCGATTGTAGCACAGAACCAGCAGCGGCACGGCGATGAAGGCGACATAGACGAGCGGCGTGAAGCCGGAGATCAGCGGCGCCCATGAGCCGAGAAGGTCGCGGGCACCGGGCAGCTGGACTTTCGGCAGGCCGACGATGCCGTGACCGACGATCGAGCCGCGCGTGCCGAAGATCGCTTTCATCAGCGAGATCGTCATGCCGCCGGCCAGGATGTTGAGCGCCAGCCCGACGACCACTTCATTGGCCTTGAAGCTCACCACCAGGACAGCAAAAACCAGGGCGAAGACGAGCGCCGCCGCAACGCCGCAGGCGACGCCCGCCAGCGCGGAACCGGTCCAGATCGAACCAAGGACGGCGAAGAAGGCGCCGACCAGCATCTGCCCCTCGAGGCCGATGTTGAAGATGCCAGCCTTGGTAGTGAACGAGCCGCCAAGCGCGACCAGAAGGATGGGCGCGGTGGTGCGAAGCGTCGCCGCGATCAGCGCGACGTTGATGAGCTTGTCTAGAATTTCCATCGCCGCTCCCCTGCCTGGCTGTCGCCGCGCTTTCTCACCAGCACCTGGGCCGACACGCTGAGGATGATCAGCGCCTGGATCACGGTGATGATCTCGCGCGACGCGCTGGTATCGACCTCGAGCAGCAGCGATCCGTTGCGCAGGGCGCCGAAGAACAGTGCGGTGAAGATGGTGGCGACAGGCGAGCCATTGGCAAGCAGGGCGGCGATCAGCCCGTCGAAGCCGAAACCGGGGGCAAATCCTTCCATGAAGCGGTGATGGACGCCGAGCGTCTCGACGCCGCCGGCCAGCCCGCCGACGGCCCCCGAAAGCAGCAGGACCAGGAAACCCTGCCGTTTCACGTTGACGCCGCCATATTCGGCGAATTTCGGCGCCGAACCGACCATCGTGACGCCGTAACCCCATTTGGTGTAGCGGAAGACAAGGGCTGCGCCGACCGCCAGCACCAGGCCAATGACCAGGCCCCAGTTCAACCGCGAGAAGGTGAAGATCTCCGGCAGATAAGATGTGGGCAGGATCGGCGGGGTCTCCGACCAGCCGCCCGGCCGCTTGAACAGGAAGATGGTGAAGTAGGACGTGAGCAGCACCGCCACGTAGTTCGACAGGATCGTCGAGACGACCTCGTTGGTGTTGTAGCGGGCGCGGAAGTAGGCGGGGATGGCGACCCAGGCCGCGCCTGCCACGACCGCCAGCGCCAGTGCTGCCAGCGTGTGAATGCCCGCGGGCAGGGGCATGGCAAAGCCGACCCAGGCGGCGGCGAAACCGCCGAGGAACAGCTGGCCCTCGATGCCGACGTTGAACATGCCGCCGCGCAGGCCGATGCACGCAGCGACACCGCAGATCAGGATCGGCGTCGTCTGCAGCAGGGTCCCGGCGATCTTCTCCTGATCGCCGAAGGCGCCGCGCAACAGCGTCATGAACACACGCACCGGGCTTTCGCCGACCATGAGGATGATGATCGCGCCCATCAGCAGCGCCACACCGATGGCGATCACCTGGCCGGAAACGGCACTCAAATGGTCTTTCATGATGCGGTCTCCGCGGCGGGTTCAGGCGCGGCCACGCCTGCCATCATCATGCCAATGCGCTCCTCGTCGGCCTCGTCGCCGGCGACCTCGCCCATGATCCGCCCGTTGAACATCACCAGGATGCGGTCGGCAAGGGCGGCCAGTTCGTCCAGCTGCACGGAAATCAGCAGGATCGCGCGGCCGGCGGCGCGCTGGCGCATGATCTCGTCATGAATGGCCTCCTGGGCGCCGATGTCGACGCCACGCGTCGGCTGGTCGATCAGCAGGAAATCGGCGCCATTGGTGAATTCGCGCGCCAGAACGACCTTCTGGATGTTTCCGCCCGAAAGCCGCTTGACCGCATCACCGGCTCCGCGCGCGCGAATATCGAAGCTCTTGATCAGCGTTTCGGCGTTTTGATTTATGGCATTCCAGTTGAGCATGCCGCCGCGGCTCCATGGTGCGCGATGCTGGCGGCCCATCAGGGTGTTGGCCGCTATCGAAGCGTTGCGATCGACCCCGCGCACCATGCGGTCGCCTGGAACATGGGCGAGGCCTGCCTGGCGGATCGCGGCGGGGGATAGAGCGGTGAGATTCCGGCCCTTCAGCCACGCCCCGCCATGGCTTGCCGGTCGCAGGCCCGAAAGCACTTCCGCCAGCTCTGTCTGACCATTGCCGGCCACACCCGCGATCCCCACCACCTCGCCGGAGCGGACCGTGAAACTGGCATCGCGAAGGGCCGGCAGCAGGCGATCGTCGCGCGCCCACAGATCCTTCACTTCGAGCACCACGTCGCCGTGCAGCGACGCACGCGCCCGGCGGTCGAAGCTGACCTCGCGGCCGACCATCATATGCACCAACTCGTCCTTGCTGAGTTCGGCCGTCGGCCGGGTCGCCACCTTCCTGCCGTTGCGCAGCACCGTCACCGTGTCGGACACTTCCATCACTTCTTCCAGGTGGTGCGAAATGAAGATCACCGTCATGCCCTCGGCCACGAAGCTGCGCAGCGTCTGGAACAGCTCACGGCTCTCCTGCGGCGTCAGCACGGCGGTCGGTTCGTCGAGGATGATGGTGCGCGCGCCGCGCACCAGGACCTTCAGGATTTCGATGCGTTGCTCTATGCCGACCGAGAGCAGCCCGACGCGCTCGGTCGGATCGACCTGCAAGCCGAAGCGCTTCGACAGTTCGCGCGTGCGCTCAACCTGTGCAGCGTGGTCGATCAGCCCATGGCGACGGATTTCCATACCGAGAAAGACGTTGTCGGCAACCGAGAGCGAGGGAACCAGCTTGAAATGCTGGTGAACCATGCCGAGGCCGGCCTTTATCGCCACGGACGGGTCGGCGATCACGATCTCTTCACCGTTCAGCCGGATCGAGCCTTCGTCCGGCTGCAAGAGGCCGAACAGGATGTTCATCAGCGTCGTCTTGCCGGCACCATTCTCGCCGATGATGGCGTGGATCTCGCCGCGGCGGACCGCAAGGTCGATGCCGTCATTGGCGACGAATGCGCCAAAACGCTTGGTGATGCCAGTCAACTCGACGGCCATCGCGGCATTGCTGTGGAGGGTCGGCGACCCCGGCGTGTTCGACAACGTGGCTCTCGCAGATTGGACACTGATCCGCCGCGGCACGCCGCGGCGGATCAGTGTAGCGCTTTCTTGGGAGGGAGGCGCTGTTGTTGGCTTATTTTGCCTTGGCGATCACGATCTTGCCGTCAACGATGCCCTTTTTGATCTCATCGAGCTTGGCGGTCATCTCTGCCGGGATCTTGGCGGCGATGTCATCGCAGACCTTGACCTCGACACCGCCCGAGGCGAGGTCGAAAGTGCGGGTGCCGGCGGTGATCTTGCGGCCCTCGACCTCGTCCTTGATCAGCGTGTAGACGGCGATGTCGCCGCGCTTCAGCATGCTGGCGAGCACATTTCCGGGAGCCGAGCCGCACATGTCGATGTCGACGCCGATCGAATATTTGTCGACCGCGGCACTTGCCTGCATCACGCCTTCACCCGTCGGGCCGGCGACGTTGTAGACAATGTCGGAGCCCTGGCCGTAAAGCGCCTGGGCAAGTTCGCTTCCCTTGGCCGGGTCGTCGAAGGTTCCGGCGAAGACGGAGTTTACCTTGACGTCGGGCGCGGCATATTTAGCGCCTTGCTCGTAGCCGCCCAGGAAGTTGCGGATCACCGGGATATCTCGGCCGCCGACAAAGCCGATCGCCTTGCCGTCGCCGATCTTGTCGAAGGCGGTGCCCTTGGCTTCGATCATGCCGGCAAGCGCGCCGGCGACGAAGGATCCCTGCTCCTCGGCGAAATTGGCGTAGATCATCTTGGGGTTGTCGAGGACGCCATCGATGAACACGAAGCGCTGGTCAGGATATTCGGCGCTGACCTTTTGCAGCGAGTCCACCAGCTCCCAGCCCATCACGAAGATGAGGTCGTACTGTTTGCCCTTGGCAAGATTCTCGAACTGCTGCTGGTAGTCGAGCGCGCGATTGCCGGTGTCGACCAGCTTGAGGTCGATGCCGAAATCGGTCTTGGCCTTGTTGAGGCCGTTGACGATCGAAACGCCGAAGCCCTGGGCAAAATATCCCGAGATGGCGGCCACGGAAACCTTGGCCTGTGCCGCGGCCGGTCCGAACGAAATGGCAAGCATCGTGCCGGCCAGAAATAAACTCTTGAGCGCCCTTTTCATGTCATTCCCCTTCAGCTTTTTTCAGCTTTTGAAGCCACGCTTTGACCATCCCCACGTGTCCGCCGGGACAACGGCGAGTTCGTTGATGGTCATATGAGTTTAGGAGCGGCTTAACAGGCTGTCAATCGTCATCCGATGCAGTTTTCTTGGCCCTTCGCCCACTTGCTCGACGTCTGCGCTTGACAAATGTCCATGGGCATAATTGTTGATACTCTAATGAGTTTTTATGAACGACGGGATGAAGGAAGCGAACGATGCCGGCTGTGGTGGTCAGGAAATTTCTGGTTCAGGTCGAAGAGATATTCCATGAGGGCGGACCCCACGCGGCACGCCCGCTCAAGCGGGGCGCGGTCGTCGCGGTCATCGCCAACCCTTTTGCCGGACGTTATGTCGAAGAGATCACCGGCTTCATGGAAGACCTGAAGCCGCTCGGTCTCGATATGGCTCGGCGCCTGATCGACGCCATTGGTGAAGGCGGCCAGGCTATCGAAGGCTATGGCAAGGGTGCCATAGTCGGTGCCGCCGGCGAGCTTGAACATGGCGCGCTCTGGCACAATCCGGGCGGCTATGCGATGCGCGAACTGCTCGGCAATGCCAAGGCGATCGTGCCTTCGACCAAGAAGGTCGGCGGCCCCGGAACGCGCATCGACATCCCGATCACGCACATAAACGCCTCCTATGTGCGCAGCCATTTCGATGCGATCGAGATCGGCATTGCCGATGCGCCGCGCGGCGACGAAATGGCGGTCATCCTGGCGATGACCACCGGCGCACGCGTTCATGCACGGGTCGGCGGCCTTGCCGCCGCCGACATCAAGGGCGAGGACGGCTTGCGATGAACCCGGAAATCCGCCGTATCATCACCATCGTCGAGGAAACCCGGATCGAAGGCGGGCGACCCGTCGATCCGCCGACGCGGCGTGCCGCAGCCATCGCGGTGATCCGCAACCCCTATGCGGGTACCTACATCGAGGACCTGTCGGCACTGAGCGCCATAGGCGAAGCCTTGGGCGATATCTTGCCCAAGCGCGCCGTCGCTGCTCTGGGCATCGCCGGCGACCGGGTCGAGAGCTTCGGCAAGGCCGCCGCCGTCGGCGCCGATGGCGAGCTCGAACATGCCGCCGCCATCCTTCATCCAAAGCTCGGTGCCCCGTTCCGCGACGTGCTCGGCAAGGGCGCCGCGCTCATTCCTTCATCGAAGAAGCGCGGCGGCCTTGGCGTGCCACTCGATATTCCGCTCGGTCACAAGGATGCGGCGCGGGTGCGCAGCCATTTCGACGGCATGGAGGTTCGCGTGCCCGACGCACCGCGTGCCGACGAGATCGTCGTCGCTATCGCCGTGACCGATTCCGGCAGGCCGCACCCGCGCGTCGGCGGGCTGACCAAGGACAAGATTGTCGGGATTGACGGCGTCGGCTGACCGTCAGGCCGCCAGGACTTCCGGCACCCGCATCGCCGGCGGGGTGTTGCGGCTCCGGCCGGTCCGCACCACGCCGTCGATGACGACCATTCCAATGCCTGGAAGATTGCCCAGCGCCACGCTGTCGAGCAGCCCGTCGCCGGCGCCGCCTATCGCCTTATCCATGAAGATCAGGTCGGCGGCGCGACCGACCTCGATCAAACCGCGATCATCCAGTCCGCGCACACGCGCCGTGTTGCCGCTGGCAAGACAGAACGCCACTTCCGGCGCGATACCACCCAGCGAAGCCAGCATGGTCAGGGTTCGCAGGATGCCGAGCGGCTGCACGCCGGATCCGGCCGGGCTGTCGGTGCCGAGGATGACGCGCGAAAGTTCGCCGCGCTGCCTTGCCAGGTCGAGCACGAACAGTCCGGTGCGCAAATTGCCGTTATGGACGATTTCAAGCGCCCTCGAGCCCTTCTCGCAGATCTGCCGTATTTCCGCGTCGGGCAGGGCGGTTGGCCCGCCATTGACGTGCGCGACGATGTCGGCGTCGACCTCCAGCACGACATCCGCGCCGATGCGGCCGGAGCCGGGCAGGGATGGACCGCCCGTGTGGGTCATCGAGGTCATGCCGTATTTGCGCGCCCAGGCGATCATCTGCCGGCCGGTCGGCCCGTCCTTGACGCCGCCAAGTCCGACCTCGCCGACAAGCGTCACGCCGGCCTCGGCGAGACTGCGGAAGTCTTCCTCGGTAAGGCCGGGTTCCAGGATCGGTGCCCCGGCCAGGATCTTCATGCCGTTCGGACGGAAGTTGGAGAAGGTGCGTTGGGCAGCGATCGCCAGCGCCTTCAGCCCGACAAGGTCGCGCGGTCGGCCCGGCGTGTGGACTTCACCCGCCGAGATCATGGTGGTGACGCCGCCATGCACAGTCGAATCCATCCAGCCGATCTGGTTCTGCCGAGGCGTCCAGTCGCCGGCCACCGGATGGGCGTGGTTATCGATAAGACCCGGCGAGACCGCACAGCCCATCGCATCGATGATCGTCGCCGCGCTGCCGCCATCAATGTCGCCTGCCTTGCCAATGCTGGTGATGCGTCCATCGCTCACGACGATGGTGTCGGCGTCGATGATCGGTTGTGCGAGATCGCCACTCAGCATGAGACCGATATTGCGGACGACGAGCGTGTTGGCAGACGACTGGAGGTCGGACGACATCGGTTCTCACTTTTGCTGTTATGGAAAAAAGGACTGGACGCGGCTTATTTGCCGCTGTCGCCATTCGTTGGGTCGTCGTCGTTGATGCGCTGGAGCAGGCGAAGCAGCGTCGCCTGCTCGGCCGGTGAGAGCGGCGACAGGAACCGCCGCCCGACCTCGACGCTGCGTTCGAGCCGCTCCAGCGTATAGTCGGTCCCTTTGCCGGTCAGCGCGATCATCGTCAGGCGTTGGTCGGTTTCGGAGGCGCTGCGCGTGATCAGCCCGTGTTTGAGCAGTTTGCGCATGACGATGCTTATGGTCGATGGGTCCATCGCCGTCAGCCGGCCGAGATGGTTCTGCGAGACTTCGCCATGCTTGAGGATCGTGGCGAGCGCCGCGAATTGCGTTGGCGAAAGGTCTTCGCCGGCCATGACCTGCTGGAAGCGCAGTGTCGCGCGCTGATGCGCCCGGCGGATGACGTGCGCCGGGTGGCGGTCCAGTTCATAGCCGGTCCCGGCGTATTGCTGCAGCACCTGCTCGCGGCTCGGGGGTGCATCGCCGCTCGGCGTTTTCGGCGTCGCGTCTTTTTCGGATTCAGTCGTCACACCGGACTCCTATCGCCGCTGTCTTGGATGTCGCCGGTTCGGAAAAAGCTCAAGCCGCGACCTCCGCTGGTTGAAGCGACGTCCCGTCGCGGAGGGCTGCGACGACATCAGCCGAATCGCTGACCACGCCGAAATGGGTCGCTATGTCGTAGAGCGAGCTTTCCTGCTCGCGTGGTCCCGTCGCCGCGCAGCAATCGCTTGGCACCACCACCTCATAGCCCTCGAAAAAGGCATCATGGACGGTCGAGCGCACACAGATGTTGGTGACCACGCCGAAGATGATCAACTGATCGGTCTGCATGTCTTTCAGCGTCAGGTCGAGGTCGGTTTGAAAGAAGGCCGAGTAGCGCCGCTTGATCACATGGATCTCATCGTCGCGGGCGCCGAGATCCTCGATGATCTCCGGCCCCCAGCTTCCATCCAGGCAATGCGGTGTGCGCTTCAGCCATTCGCGCTCGCGGCGCATGCCCGGCCGGTGGCTGTCATGGACCCAGATCACCGGCACGCCGGCGGCGCGCGCGGCTTCGATCACGGCCAGTTGCGGCGCTACCAGCGTCTCGTACCCAGGCAGGACCATGGCCCCGCCGGGCTTGCAGAACTCATTGACCATATCGATGACGACAACGGCCGCACGGCGTGGATCGAGGCGCACCGCGTCATCGTGCCGATGTGAGGAAAAACTGTCCACGGACATGGCGAGCTCCTTTGACCGATCGTTGATGCTCATACAAAAAACCCTAGCGGATGCCAAGTCAATCCCGTTCGACGCAAAGCGTGCTGGTCGGCCTTGCGCACCGCGCTCCGACAAGCGTATGCGCTATTTGTCCATCGCGAAATGGCCTTGACAACGCTTGTCAGGCATGTGCTCGATTTGTGTGACCATCAACAATATTCAAGCCGCTTAATTGCGGAGCCGAGGCCGAGATATGAAAACCATCGTCACCGGAGCCAGCGGCCTGCTTGGCCGCCATGTGGCCGAGGCTCTGGTTGCGGCCGGCCACGATGTGCTTGGTGTCGATGCCGTGGTGCCGGGTGAGGTCGCATGGCGCCACGCAACCGCCGATTTGACCGATCTGGGATCGACACTGCAGCTGGTGCGCGATTGCGATGCCGTTGTGCATGTCGCGGCCATTCCGCGGCCGACCGGCCGGGCCGGCGGCGAGGTGTTCAAGACCAACATCGCGACCGCCTACAATGTGGTCGAGGCAGCTGCCATGGCCGGCGCCAGGCGCTTCGTCTATGCCTCGTCCTTCAGCGTTTTCGGCTATCCCTTTTTCGAGAAACCTGTGCGGCCGCCCTATCTGCCGGTCGACTTGAACCATCCGGTCGGCGCGCAGGACCCGTACGGCCTGTCGAAATGGCTGGGCGAGGAAATCGTCGACGCGGCGGTGCGCCGGGGGGCCTTCTCGGCGGTCAGTATCCGCATGCCGTGGATCCAGACGCTGGGTTCTTTTTTCGACGGCGTAGGGCCGCGCCGCGCCACTGCCGACAGTGCCCGCGACCTGTGGGCCTATCTGGATGCGCGCGACGCCGGGCAGGGCTTCCTGCGGGCGCTTGAATGGCAAGGCGACGGCCATCTGCGCGTCCTCCTGAGCGCCGCCGACACATTCATGGAAGAGGAGACCGAAGCGCTCGTGCGCCGGGTCTATCCTGATGTCGCTCTGTCGCGGCCGATCGCCGGCTTCGGCGCCGTTCTGGACACGATCCATGCGCGCGAAACGATCGGCTTCGAACCACAGTATTCATGGCGTTCCTATCCAAAGCCGGAGACCCTGGGATGAAACGGTTCGACCAGAAAAAGGTCCTCGTCACCGGCGGCGCCGGCGCGATCGGCAGCGCAGCGGTGCGGCGTTTCCTTGACGAAGGCGCGCGGGTCGCCATTGTCGACCGCAATGACGCGGCGGCGCGGCAATTGGCCAGCTCCCTCGGCGACGACGCCCTGGCGATCGAGGCTGACGTCACCGATGAAGCGGATGTGCGGCGCGCCGTCGCAACGATCGTCGAGACGTTCGGCGGCCTCGACGTGGTGTTCAACAATGCCGGCATTTCCGGCGTCGTCGCTCCCGTTCACGACCTGCCGGTCGAGGACTGGGATACGACCATCCGCATCAATCTGCGCGGCATCTTCCTCGTGCTGCAGGCGTCGCTTCGGGCGATGATCGAGGCCGGGACCGGTGGCTCGATCGTCAACATGGGCTCGTCCATGGCCGGTTGGGACGTCCTTTTGGGTGGTGCCGGCTATGTCGCTTCCAAACACGGGGTGGTCGGCCTGACGCGGGTCGCAGCGCTCGATGCCGCGCCTTACGGCATACGCGTCAACGCCATCTGCCCCGGCGTGATCGAGACGACGCTTGGCGTACCGGTTTCCGGCGACGGCGAATTCAAGAGCAGCGTCCAGCATTTCGCCGACCGCATTCCGTTGCGCCGCATCGGCCAGCCGGACGATGTCGCGGCCGCCGTGGCTTTCCTGGCCTCCGACGAGGCGAGGCACGTCACAGGCGTGGATTGGCTGATCGACGGCGGCCAGACCTTGCAGAGCTGGGCCAACGCGCCGGCTGGCGGCGCGTTTCCGAAATTTCGCTAAAGTCTTTTCGGCGGCATTGCCTGGATGATCCGAACGGCAAGATCGAGATCGGCGAGCCCGCCCGAAAGCGGCGTGCGCGGCTTCGCGCCGCCATGGACGCAATCGGCGAAATGCAGCCATTCGCGGCGGAACGACGTATCCGGAACGCCAGGCAGAGCGCGTTCGGATGCAGCTTCGCCTGTGGTTTCGCGCAGCCGGACGGTCGCCGAGGCATTGCGGAAATAGGGGTTCTGGAATTCGATCCGGACCTCGTCGCGCTCACCATGCACGTGGATCCACTCGTCCCACCATTCATACTGGGCAAGTGCCATGTCGAAGAGGCAAGGGACGCCGCCATAATCGAGCACGGCCAGCAGCTGGTTGGGACCGGTCTGCTGTGCATGCACGACGCGGTCCGGCGTGCCGAAAGCGCCGCGCATGACGGCAAGGTCGTGGCTGGCGAGGCTGAGCAGTACAAGATAGAGATCGCGATAGCCGGCATGGTCCACACCGAGCGCCGCCTCGATGCGCCGAGCGACCGTTTCGCGTCCCGCCGCTAACACATCGGCCGGCACGTCGGTGACCCTGGTCTGCGTGTAGAGTTGGCCATAACGGTCGAAGCGGCCCGCGAAATCGTGGACATGGATCGACTTCGGCCGGCCGATGGCGGCGATGCGCTCCAGCCCGATCTCATAGCCGGGATCATAGAATTTCATGTAGCCGACAAGGGCGACGAGGCCGCTCCGCTCGGCCTGCTCGACCAGCGGGCGCGCCTCCTGCGGCGTGAAGGCAAGCGGCTTCTCGACGACCAGGTGCTTGCCGGCTCGGATTGCATCGGCGACCATCTCGCCATGATCGTAGGTGCAGATCACGACCGCATCGACATTCGGGTCGGCAAGCAGCGCGCGATGGTCGGTATATCTGGCAGTGACGCCATAATGTTCCGCCACCTTGTCGACCGTGCCGGGAGAGATGTCGCACAAGGCGGCGATGCGAAACGCCGGCAATTCCATGAGATAAGGCAAGTGCATCAACTGGGCGATCTCGCCGCAGCCGATGACGCCAACGCCAATGACGCGATCCTGCATGTCAACCCTTCACGGCGCCGGCTGTCAGGCCGGCGATGAACTGCCGTTGCATGGCGACAAAGACGACGATCACCGGCAGTGTCGTGATCGTCAACGCGGCGAAATAGAGCGTCCAGAGCGAGTCGTATTGCTGGAAGAAGCTGACCAGTCCAAGCGGAATGGTCTGCACTAAAGGGTCGCGCAACAGCAGGAAGGCCAGGAAGAAATCGTTCCAGATCTCGATGAAGCCGAAGATGAGGATCAGCGCCACGCCCGGCCGCACCAGGGGCAGCATGATGTGGATCAGGATCTCGAGCCGGCTGGCGCCATCGATGCGAGCGGCATCTTCGAGGTCGGCCGGCAATGTGATGAAGAAGCTGCGCAGGATGAAGACCGAAAGCGGCAGCGACGTCGCGGCATAGATGAAGGCAATGCCGAGCCGGCTGTTTATCAGGCCGAGATCGCGCGCCACCAGGAACAGCGGAATGGCCATCACCTGCGGCGGCACCAGCATGGCCGCAACTGCGACTGCGACCACAAGACCGCGTCCGGGGAAACGAAGACGCGCCACCGCATAGGCGCACGGCGTCGCGACGGCCACCAGGATGATCAATGCCGAGCCGGTGACGAAGATGCTGTTGACGATGCGCGATCCCATGCCGGCGATCCGCCAGGCATCGGCATAGTTCTGCAGCACCAGGCTCGATGGCGGACCCCAGACATTGCTGAGCATTTCCTGTTTGGTCTTGAGCGAACCGAACAGCACCCAAAGCAGCGGATAAAGGGTCTCGAAGAGCACGAGAATGAGCGCGGCATAGATGCCGCCAAGTTCGAGGATGCCGCGCATGCCGAGGCGCTGCATGAGCCCGCGACGGCGAGAGCCGGCGGCGCCATCATCCAGGGGAAGCGGAGGGTTGGCGGCTGCTCTCATCAGACGTCGAGCCTTTGCCGCCGCATCAGGGCCAGCAGGCCGACGCTGGCCAGCCCGACGATCATGAACAGCACATAGCCGATCGCCGCGGCGTAGCTCATGGCGCCGTCCTGGAAGGCCTTGCTCATCATGTAGGTGAGCACCACTTCGGTGGCGTGGTTCGGACCACCCTTGGTCAGGACATAGACGATGTCGAAGTTGCGCACGAAGGCGCCGGAAAGGCCGAGGATGGTGTTGATGAAGATGATCGGCATCATCATCGGAACGGTGACGTGCCGGAAGCGCTGCAAGGGGCCGGCGCCGTCCATCTTCGCCGATTCATAAAGCTCCGAGGGGATCGTCTGCAGCCCGGCCAGATAGATGACGGCATGGAAGCCGAGCCATTTCCAGACATCGACGACGATGATCGAGTAGAGCGCGATGTCGGCGTCGCCGAGCCATGATCGTTTCAGCCCGGCGAGGCCAATGAGATCGAGCCCGCTGTTGAGCAGGCCGAAGACGGGATTGTAGATCCAGGACCAGAGCAGGCCGACGGCGACGAAGGACATCGTCACCGGGATGAAGGCGGCGGCGCGAAAGAAGGCGCGGCCGAGCAGCGCCCGGTTCAGAAGCAGCGCCAGCCCGAGGCCGAGCACGTTCTTCAGGACGACGACGGCAACGACGAAAATCAGATTATTGCGCAGCGCACCGAGGAAGATGCGATCATGCGCCA
The DNA here is from genome assembly GCF_040319775.1 of Mesorhizobium sp. M0870. Taxonomy (NCBI): domain Bacteria; kingdom Pseudomonadati; phylum Pseudomonadota; class Alphaproteobacteria; order Hyphomicrobiales; family Phyllobacteriaceae; genus Mesorhizobium; species Mesorhizobium sp. M0870. The sequence goes on along the minus strand of NZ_JAMYOI010000003.1, from coordinate 183,263 downwards.
GGCGCATGTAGTTGGAAAAGCCTGCCCAGGTCGGGTCGGAAAACCCGTCCCAATTGTGCAGGCTGAGCCAGAAGCCGTTGACGAACGGCCAGAGGTAGAAAAGACCGAAGAGGATCGCGGCGGGCAGGATCATGACGAAGGCCGTAGCCCCGTCCCCGGCATCGAAACGCCAGGTGCCGGATCGGCTCGAAACAGGAGCCGCCTTTTGCGGTCGCGTGCTCACGCGGCCTTCGCGCCTTGCGGGGTCAGCACCAGCCCGAGCGTGTCCCTGACATAGGCGATGCTCTCGAGCGTGCTTTGCTCTGCCGTTTTCCTGGACGCATCCAGCTCGATGATGGCGAGCCCATCGTAGTTTGCATCCAGCAGGACGTCGACGATGCCGGCGAGATCGACGACCCCGGCGCCGAGCTCGCAAAAGGCGCCATAGCGGTCATAGCCCTTCAGCGCCGGATCGACCCTGGTGTCCTTGAAATGCATGTAGCGCACGGCCGAAATGTAGGTCTTTACCGCGTCGACCGGATCGGAATTGGTATGCGCAAGATGCGCCGGATCGATGCACAGGCCGGCCAGATCGGTATCCAGTTCATCCATCATGCGATCGAGCTGGTCGCGGCGCTCGATGAAGGTGTCGAGGTGCGGGTGATAGACCGTCTCGATGCCAAGGTCCTTTGTCCGCCTGCCGATATCCTCGAGCGCCCGGCAAAAGGCGCGGTAGTCGTCGGCCGTGTGCGCCCCGGCAGCGGCTTCCGATGGACCGCCGCCGAGAACCAGCACCGGTGAGCCGAACCCCTTCAACATCCTGGTCAGCGCGACGAGCACATCCCGTTCATAGGGCCAGGCGACGGGGTTGGTGAAGATCGCATTGACGTAGAAGGAGGAGAGCTTGATGCCATACTCGCTCTGGCCTTCCGACAGCAGCGCATAGCGCCGCAAGATGTCGGTGTCGGTGGTCACCCCCATCGGCGCCTGGTTGCCGAGCTGCATGTATTTGCGGGCGTATTGGTCCGACAGGCTGGTGAAGGCGAGGATCTCGAACCAGCCGAAGCCCTGGTCTGCCAGGAACTTGATGGCTGGCCGTAGCGGAAGGCCGGTCAGGTCCCAGCTGTTCAGATGATAACCGATCGAGAAGCGCTGCCGTTCGGCGCGATGTGTCGTCATGTGTTCTCTCCGATGGGCGAGGCTGCCCGAAGCAGGCAGCCTCTGTTTTTCTTGCCTGGCGCATCAGCCCGACCGGATGTGCGCTCGCTTGCAGGCGCTACTTCAGGGCCTCATTTGGGCGGCCAACTGCCCTGGGCCTTGAGGTCGTCGAAAATGGCCTGGATCGATGCGGCGGCATCTTCGGGCGTGGTCGTGCCACCGACGATGCCGGCGATTGCCGAAGACGTGGCGCTCGCGACCTCCGAGGGCCAGATCCAGTCGAGGAACTTGATCGTGTTCGGGAAGGCTTGCTTGCGCAGTTCGACGGCATAGGCATCGTCGACCTGCGGCACGCCCTTGATCGAGGCCGCGATCGGCTGTTCCGGCGCGAGGTAGAGCGTCGCGACCTCGGGCCTTGTCAAATATTCGATGAACTTGACCGCGGCATCGAGCTTCTCGGGCGGGATCGAGGAGGCGACGCACATGCCGTTGTCGGCACCGCCGCCATGGCCAGGCGCGCCCGGCGTTCCGTCCATTTTCGGAAAGGCGAAGACGCCCCATTTGAAGTCCTTGACGCTCGACTGCAGCGACGGGATTTCCCAGGTGCCGCCATAATACATGGCGCTCTTGCCGGCGGCGAAGGCCGCACGCATGCCGTCCTGGTCGACGGAAAGCGAATCCTTGGAAAGGATGCCATCATCGACCCATTGCTTGATCAGCTTGAACCCCTCGACATCGGGCGCGTCGGTGAATTTCGCCGTGCCCTCGAGGTTCTTCTGCGTCTTGCCGACCGGGTCGCCCGAGGCCTGCGAAAAGGTCTCGAAGTACCACATCGGCCACATCACGGTGTTAGAGCCCTGATGCAGCAGAGGGATCACGCCCGCGGTCTTGAACTTCGGCACGGCTGCCTTCAGGTCGTCATAGGTTGGCGGGACAGGAATGGCGAGCTTCTGAAAGAGATCGACATTGTAGAAGATCGTCGATGTCGACAGCGTCGAGATCGGCACGCCGTAGACTTGGCCGTTGACCGTGAAGGCGCCAAGTGCGGCGGCGTCGATCCTGTCCTGGAACGGCTTGATCTTGTCGGTAATCGGCATCACCAGTTTTCGCCTGACATAGGCGCCATTGGTGTAGAAGGCCGGGCAGGCGATCAGATCCATTTCCTGGTTTGCAAGTTTTGCGGTCATCACGCGCTGGATGGAATCGGTTTGCGGCCCCTGGGCATCCCACTCGACCGCGGCGACGTCGGGGTTGGCCTTGAGGAAGCCGTCGATAACCTGCTGCTGGATTTTCTTCTGCTCGTCCGGCGGTTGGCGCGGCGCGAGTTCGTCGAGCGCCGAGCCGCCGAAGATCTTGAGCGTGATCCCTTCGGCGTGGCCGATGCCGGGCACTGTGATCAGGCCGAGGCCTAGCAGTGCGGTGGCAAGGATGGGAGCGGCGGAACGTTGTTTCGGACGATGGGTCACTCTCTGCTGAAGGGGCATCTGGCTCTCCTTTACGCCAATGCCGAGGGGCAACCTCGGGACCAATATCGTTGATGGTCATATGATCTTGGTCGCCTGTTGATGTTTTTGTCAATCGGCAAGAATGCCTATTATTTCATCGATCGCACCGCCCCCCTTTCGTGTTCGGCGTGGCCCGTGCGGTGTTCGATTTGCCTGGGCAGTGATCTGCAAGAAGATCGGCAAACCAATTGTCGGATGCCGGCTGGTCCCGGTAACGGACAAGCCCCAATCTTCGCGATCTACTTCACGCCGATGCCGGCGGTCAGGCCGCCATCGATCTTGTAGTCCGCGCCAGTGCAGAAGCCGGCCTTCGACGAACACAGGAAAGCGATGAGTTCAGCCACTTCCTCCGGCTCGCCGATGCGCCCGATGGGGTGCGCTTCGCCGAAGCGCTTGTAGGCGGCCTCGACATCGGCATCCGTGCCGTTCTCGCCGCGGGCGGCCTTCTCCAGGATCGGGGTGCGGATCGAGCCCGGGCTGACGGAATTGACGCGGATGCCGGAGCGCGCATGGTCGAGGGCCAGGGCACGCGTCAGCGTGTGGATGGCGCCCTTGGTGGTGGCATAGGCGGCGACGTTTTGCTGGCAGGCAAAGCCCTGCACCGAAGCGACGTTGATGATGGCGCCGCCGCCCCTGCGGACCATTTCCGGGATGCCGAAATGCGCTGTCAGATAGATCGACCCGACATTGACCGACATCGCCCTGTTCCAGGTCTCGAAATCGGTGCTGGTCGCGGTTCCGTACGGATGCACCGCCGCCGAATTGACGATGATATCGAGGCCGCCGAACCGCTCGACGCCAGTCGCGACCGCGTCGCGAACCTGATCGGGCACGGAGACGTCGGCGCCTATGACCAGCGCCCCGGCTGCGGAGCTTTCCAGTTCCCATTTCAGCGCAGCGTTGGCCGCGCGGTCGATGCCGCAGGCGACGATCGCAGCACCCCCTGCAGCGAGGCGTCTGGCGGTTGCGAGGCCAATCCCGGTCGTGCCCGTCACCAAAGCCACCTTGCCGTCGAAATCCTTCATTGGGAAAACTCCTTCATTCGCTGTCCGAAACCGTTCCTAGTTTGACACCCATTGTGGTCCAACAATAGGTTGCCGTTCTCTCGCAGAAGGAAGCGGCAATGGAACAGTGCTGGCGCTGGTATGGACCGAACGATCCGGTAACGCTCGATCATGTCAGGCAGGCCGGTGCGACCGGCGTGGTGAGCGCCTTGCACGATATCTACGACGGTCGCGCCTGGCCGCTCGAGAGCATTCTGGAGCGCAAGCGTGTCATCGAGGCCGCCGGCCTGACATGGTCGGTGGTCGAGAGCATTCCGGTCCACAACTCCTTCAAGATCGGCACGCCGGAACGCGAGCGCTACGCCGGCTACTATCGCGACTCAACCCGCGCGCTCGCCAAGGCCGGCATTGCGACGGTCTGCTACAATTTCATGCCGGTGGTCGACTGGACGCGCACGGATCTCGCCTATCGGCTGCCAACGACAGGTTATGCGCTGCGTTTCGACGCGATCGATTTCGCGGCCTACGATTTGTTTGTGCTGAAGCGCGTCAATGCCGAGGCCGGCTATACCCCCGCCCGCATCGCCGAGGCGGAAGCGCGGCTGAAGGAATTGAGCGGCGAGGCGATCGACAGGATCGAGCGCAATCTGATCGCCGGCCTGCCGGCAACCGAGCGCAGTTATAACAGGGACAGTTTTCGCGAGGCCCTGGCGGAATACGACGCGATCGGGCCAGGGGAGCTGCGCGACAACCTTGCCTGGTTCCTGCGCGAGATCATTCCTGTGGCCGAAGAGGAGGGGGTGCGCATGTGTATCCATCCCGACGACCCGCCCTTCTCGCTCTATGGCCTGCCACGCATCGTTTCGACCGCCGAGGATGCGCGTTTCATCCTCAACGCCGTCGACAGCCCCGCCAACGGCCTGACGTTCTGCACCGGCTCTTATGGCACGCGCGCCGACAACGACATCGTCGCCATGGTCAAGGAATTCGCCGACCGCATCCATTTCGCCCATCTGCGCAACATCACCATCGAGGATGACGGCTCGTTCCACGAGGCCGAGCATCTCGAGGGCGGCACGGACATGGCGCATGTGATCCTGGCTCTGATGCAGGAAGAGGCGCGCCGCCGCCGGGAGGGCCGTGCCGACTGGCGTATTCCGATGCGGCCCGACCATGGCCATCTGCTCGCCGACGATATCGGCAAGACCAGGATCAATCCCGGCTATTCGCTGATCGGCCGGCTGAAAGGCCTCGCCGAGCTGCGTGGCATCATGCGCGCCATCGAGCGGTTCGAGCTGGCTTGAGTGGTTCCCTCAATTCGGCTGGCAGGATCTGAAACTATCGCGCCGGTTTTGCACTCCCGCGGTGCTTGTATGCCACATTGATGAGAAACGCCCTGGGCCGCAGTTCGGCGAAGCTGGGCATGGATTGTCCGCATGGCTTGACGACAACCTTGGTGATGCGGCTCGATACTGGCCGCTTCGACACCATCCAGTAATGGATTGTCACAAACACCGCGATCTTTAGGAAAAATCTCCACGCGCGATGCTTTGAATTACACTAAATCCATAGACAAAGATCGATCCCGTGCTGAGCGCGTTTGTCTGGGTTGTCATATGGCAAAATCTCCTATTATTCTCAATGGCTTCACCATGAATGCCGTCTCCCATGTCGCCTACGGCCTTTGGCGTCATCCGGCCGACCAGGCCTATCGACATGCCGAGCTGGACTACTGGATCGAACTTGCCAAAGCACTGGAGGAGGGCGGCTTCGATTGCTTGTTCATCGCCGACGCGCTGGGCCTTCTCGACGTCTATGGCGGTGGATACGACGCCTCGCTGGCAAAGGGCGTGCAGTCCCCCGTCAACGATCCGCTGTTGCTGGTCTCAGCGCTTGCCGGCGCGACAAGCCGGCTGGGTTTCGGCGTCACCGTTTCGACGACCTACGAAAAGCCATATCTGCTGGCGCGCAAATTCACCACGCTCGATCATCTCACCAAGGGGCGGATCGCCTGGAACGTCGTCACCTCGCAGCTCGACAGCGCGGCGCGCAATCTCGGTCTCGACAGGCAGGTGGCGCATGACGAGCGCTACGAGATCGCCGACGAGTTCATGGATGTCGCCTACAAGCTCTGGCAGGGTTCCTGGGAAGACGGTGCCCTGGTGCGTGATCGCGGCAGCGCCGCCAACCCGGACGGTCTCTATACCGATCCGGAAAAGGTCCATCCGATCGGTCATTCCGGTCGCTACTTCAACGTTCCGGGTCCGCATCTCTCGGAGCCCGGTCCGCAGAGGGTGCCGGTGCTGTTCCAGGCGGGCGGTTCGCCGCGCGGCCAGCGCTTTGCCGCTCGTCACGCGGAGGTGGTCTTTGTCGCCGGTGCCGATGTCGATGGCATCCGCCGCAATGTCGCTGAGGTGAAGCGGCTTGCCCGCGATGAAGGCAGGGCTCCAGGCAGCATCAAGTTCATATCCGCGGTCTCGGTGATCACGGATGAAACCGACGCCGCCGCGGCCGCCAAGCTCGCTGACTACAGGTCGCACTACGATGTCGAAGGCGCGCTGGTGCATTATTCGGCAACGACCGGCATCGATTTTTCCAGGCACGATCTCGACCAGCCTATCCGCTACACCGAAACCGATTCCAACCGCTCCCTGCTGCGCATGTTCGACGACCCGTCGTCGGGCCGCCAGTGGACCTTGCGCCAGGCGTTTTCCCCGGAGGGCGGTTTTGGGCGCGGCAAGTCGTTTGTCGGCGGTCCGAAGACCGTTGCGGACGAGCTCGAGCAATGGCTGGAAGCCACCGATACCGACGGCATCAATTTGACGCATGTGGTCAGCCCCGGCAGCTTCATCGATTTCTCCGCCCATGTCGTTCCCGAGTTGCGGCGGCGCGGGCGCATTCGCGAGGATCTCGGTCCCTCGCTGCGCTCCAGGCTCTTCGGGCGTGACAGCCGCCCGCCCGCCGATCATCCGGCGGCGCAACACGCTTTCTCGCAGGGCCGTCAGCCGGAGGCTTTGGTATCATGACCATCCACGCCACCGTTCAGCATGAACAGCGCAGCGATTTCCAAGGCTGGGCCGAGAAGGCCGAGGAGGTCGTGCGCGAACTCAAGCGAACAGCTGCAGCGCGCGATCTGGCCGGGGCCGCCCCGCATGCCGAGATAGACCTTTTGCGTCTGGCCGGCCTGCTGACGATCTATATTCCCAAGCGATTTGGCGGCGGTGGCGCGACGCCGGCCGAAGTGCTCAGGATCGTCCGCATCCTGGCCAGGGGCGATACATCGATAGCCCAGATCGTCATCTACCATCTCTTCGGCACGGCAATCGGATTGGACGGCGACAACAAGTCCCTGATCGAAAGACGGCTTCAAGGCTTTCTCTCCAAGGGCTGGTTTCATGCCGGCATCGCGCAGGCCGCCTATGAGCCGCTTGTCGAGGCGAGGCAGGTGGACGGCGGTTTCGTGCTCAACGGCGCCAAGCCTTTCACCAGTGGTGCGCAGGTGGCCGACACGCTGCAGGTCTGGGTGCGCTTTGCCGGGAGCACGCGGATCGCCGGCACCGATGCCAGCGGTCATATCGGCCAGTTCATCGTCGCCAACCCCACGTCAGGCCTCAGCTTCGGCAATGACTGGGACAATATCGGCCAGAGGCTGACGGTGAGCGGCAGTGCGGCGCTCGAAAATGTCGCCGCATCCGCCGACGATCTGGTCGGGCATTGGCCTGATGATACGGTTCATCCGCCGCATGCCACGCTGCATGTGCCGATCGTTCATGCAGCCTTCGGCGAACTTTATCTCGGCACCGCCCTTGCTGCCCTGGAAGACGCCAGGGATTACATCACCCAACGCGGCAGGCCATGGCTGTCCTCGCCGGCAAAGAAAGCCGCCGAGGACACGCTGGTTGTCGAGCGCTTCGGCCGGCTTTCGATCGCGCTGGCGTCCGCGCAGGCGCTCGCGGACGCCGCCGGCGAGGCCGTGCAGCGCGCCTTCGAGCGCGGTAAGGATCTCACGGCGGAAGAGCGCGGCCGCGCCGCGGCAATCGCCTACCAGTCGAAGGTGCATTCGACCGAGGTCGCCCTAGAAGTGACGTCGCGGATATTCGAGCTCACCGGCGCCCGCTCGACGGCGCGCTCGTTCGGCTTCGACCGCTACTGGCGCAACGTCCGCACCCACAGCCTGCATGATCCCGTCCACTACAAGGTGCTGGAAGTCGGTGACTTCGCGCTTAACGGCCGTGTGCCGCCGCCAACCTACTATTCGTGAGCCGAAGCATGGCAAGTTCCACCCATAAGGCGGTCAAGCCTCTCATCCTCAACGGCTTCGGTATGACCGTGGTCGGTCACGTGTCGGCGGGCCTCTGGCGTCATCCGAGCGACCGCGCCAACACCTACACCAGCCTCGAATACTGGACCTCGCTGGCAAAGCTGCTCGACGACGGCGGCTTCGACGCGCTGTTCCTCGCCGACGCGCTTGGCCACCTCGATGTCTTCCGGGGGACACCGGATGCGTCGCTGCGCACCGCAGCCCAGTCGCCGGTCAACGACCCGCTGCTGCTGGTCTCGGCAATGGCCGCCGCCACCAAGCATCTCGGCTTCGGCATCACCGTGTCGACCACTTACGAGCAGCCCTATCTCCTGGCCCGCAAGTTCACCACGTTGGATCATCTGACCAAGGGCCGCATCGCCTGGAACGTCGTCACCTCGGTTCTGGAATCGGCGGCGAAGAATCTCGGCCTGGAACGCCAGATCGACCATGACGAGCGTTATGATCTGGCGCAGGAATTCCTGGATGTCACCTACAAGCTCTGGGAGGGATCCTGGGAGGACGGGGCGGTCGTGCACGATCGTGAGAAGGGGCTCTACACCGACTCTTCCAAAGTCCATCCGATCGGCCATCTCGGCAAATATTTCTCCGTGCCCGGCGCGCATCTCGCGCAGCCCAGTCCGCAGCGCACGCCGCTTCTGTTCCAGGCGGGAACCTCGCCGCGCGGGCGCGAATTCGCTGCTCGCAACGGCGAGGTGGTGTTCCTCGGCGGCACCAGCACGGCCTCCATCCGCCGCTCGGTCGAGGCGATCCGTGCCCGCGCCGTCGAACTCGGACGGGCGCCGGATGCGATAAAGTTTATCACCGCGGTCACCGTCATCACCGGAGCCACGGACGAAGAGGCCGAGGCCAAGCACAAGGACTATCTATCCTACACCAGTGTCGAAGCGGCCCTGGCGCTGTTTTCGGCATGGACCGGCGTCGACTGGTCGCAATACCCACTCGACCACCCGCTCGAATATATCGAGACAAATGCCGGCCGTTCAGCCCTTGCCAATCTGACGCGGATCGATGCCGACCGGCGCTGGACCGTGGCCGGGATCGCCGAGTATATCGGGCTCGGCGGCATCCATCCCAAGCTGGTCGGCTCACCGCAGAGGATCGCCGACGAGCTCGAACGCATCGCCGATGAATCCGGCGTCGACGGCTTCAACCTGGCCTATGTCGTCAGTCCGGGCACGTTCGAGGACTTCATCGAATTCGTCGTCCCGGAGCTGCGGCGGCGGGGTCGCATCCGGGAACGTGGCGCGCCCGGCACCACGATCCGCGAGCGCTTCCAGGGAGCGGGCCAGCGGCTGCTGCGCGACGACCATCCGGGAACAGCCGCACGCGACCGCTCGAACTGGGGTACCATCGTCGAGGCGGCCGAGTGAGCGGCATCCATCTCCACTGGTATCTGCCGACCAACGGCGACAGCCGGGAAATCGTCGGCTCTGGCGATGATTCCCATCTCGGCAACGGCCCGTCACGATCGCGGTTTCGGGAAGCGAGCCTCGATTATCTCTCGCTGGTCGCCAAGACCGCGGAGACGTTGGGCTTCGAAGCCGTGCTGACGCCGACCGGAACCTGGTGCGAGGATGCCTGGATAGTCACGGCAGCACTGGCGCAGGTCACGACGCGGTTGAAGTTCCTCGTCGCCTTCCGTCCCGGCCTGATCTCGCCGACGCTGGTCGCCCACCAGGCGGCGACCCTTCAGCGCATATCGGGTGGGCGGCTGCTGCTCAACGTCGTCACCGGAGGCGATCCGCTGGAGCAGAAACGCTTCGGCGATCATCTCGGCCACGACCAGCGCTATGAACGCACGGGAGAGTTCCTCGAGATCCTGCGCGGCGTGGTCCTGCCAGCCGGTTCGGGCCGGCGCTTCGATTTCAGGGGAAAGCACTATGACATCGAAGGCGCCCAGATCGATTTCGGCAAATGGCCGCTTCCCGATATCTTCTTCGGTGGCGCAAGTGGTGCTGCGCAAGCGGTCGCCGCGCGCCATGTCGACACCTATCTGGTCTGGGGCGAGAGCCCGGCAACCGAGGCTGCCCGGATAGGCCATGTGCGGGAACTCGCCGCCGCGCAGGGCCGCAAACTAAGCTTCGGCATACGCCTGCATGTCATCAGTCGCGATACCGAGGCGCAGGCCTGGGAGGAGGCCGAGAGGCTGCTGGAGAGACTGACGCCGGAGCGGATCGCGCAGGCGCAGGCAATCCTGGCGCGCACGGAATCGGCCGGCCAGCGCCGGATGAACGCGTTGCATAGCGACAGCGGCACCGCGGCGCTCACCGCGCGCAGCGTGCGCGATCTCGAAATATCGCCGCATCTGTGGGCCGGCTACGGCCTGGTTCGCGGCGGCGCCGGCACCGCGATCGTCGGCAGCCACGAGCAGGTGGCGTCGCTCATCGAGGAGTACCACGCCGTCGGTTTCGACCACTTCATCCTGTCGGGCCAGCCGCATGTCGAGGAAGCCTATCATTTCGCCGAAGGCGCGCTGGCGGTCTTGAAATCGAAAGGGCTGCTCGCAGCCTGAAACATGTGCGGCCTTTGGTGGTCGCGACAATGGAGCATGACGAGAAGACAATGTCGGACATTCAGATCTATCCGGGCCTCAGCGACGCCGAATTCGAGACCTGGGCCGAGAAGGCCCGCGACGTGGCGCGGCAACTCGCGGCAACGGCGCTCGAACGCGACCGGGCAAACAAGGACCCGGTGGAAGAACTGGCGCTGCTGCGCGAAAGCGGCCTGCTCGGCTTGGCTGCGCCACGCGAATTCGGCGGCGCCGGCGCAAACCTCGTCCAGGCGCTCAAGATCAGCCGCATCATCGCGGCCGCCGACGGCTCGATCGGACAACTGATCGCGTATCATTATTCCAACGGTGTCTGGACTTACATTCTCGGCACGCGTCAGCAGTGGGAAAAGACGGCGCGTGGCGTCGGCGCACAAGGCTGGTTCCAGGGCGGCGTCAGCAACCCGCGCGACCAGTGGAACGAGATCGAGCATGTCGGCGACCGCCGCTTCCTGAACGGCAGGCGCACCTTCGCAACCGGCGCCTCGGTGGCCCAAGTCATCACCGTCAGCCTCTGGGACAACGGCAAACGCGCTCACTATCAGATCCCGCCGACGCGCAAGGGCATCAGCTTCGGCGGCGACTGGGACAATCTCGGCCAGAGACTGACGGCGAGCGGCAGTGTCACTTTCGACCGTGTCGAAGTCTTCGAGGATGAGCTGCTCAGCGCCCTCGACGATTATGAGGGCGATGTCGAATTGCGCGACGGCCTGCGCGTCCTGTTCAGCCAGCTCATCTTCATCAATTTCTATCTCGGCATCGCCGAGGGCGCTCTTGCCGCCGCCGCCGATCATGTCCGCCGCTTCGGCCGGCCCTGGCCGGAGTCCGGGCTGGAACGGGCGATCGACGATCCCTACCATCTGGTGCTGTTCGGCCGGCTATCCGCCGGCATTGCGGCGGGCATAGCAATCGCCGACAAGGCCGCGGCGCTTTACGAGGCGGCACTGCATGCCGGAGCGTCGGTGACGGCGCAGCAATGGGGCGAACTCGCAACGATCATCGACCAGGGCAAGATCGTCGCCAACGACGTCGTGCTCGACGTGACGGCGCGCATCTTCGAAGCGACGGGCGCGCGCTCGACGGCCAACAAATATGGCCTCGACATCTATTGGCGCAACGCGCGCACCCATACCGTCCACGATCCGGTCTCCTACCGGGCGCGCGAGGTCGGCACATATCTGCTGGCCGAAACGCTGCCGAGACCGCGAACCTATGCGCAGCCGCCGCAGCCGGAAGCGCACAAGCCTGAAGCCGTGCCCACGCGGAAGGCATCATGATATCGGATGTGCGCCTGCTGACCGGGAAGGCCGAACTCGCGCAGGCCGCACGCACCTTCCGCACGGCCATGGTCGGCCTGCCGCCGCTCGGCCCGATCGACGACGCGCTGATCGACAGACTGTTCGAGCCGGATCGCACCTGGGGCGCCTTCGACGGCGAGACGCTCGTTGGCACAACCGACTCCTATTCGGGACGGATCGCGGTTCCCGGCGGCGCCTGGTTGCCGCAGGCCGCGGTCACCCATGTCGGCGTGCTGCCCACCCATACGCGGCGTGGCGCCGCCACGGCGCTGTTCAAGGCGCAGCTGCGCGCCGCGCGCGAACAGGGCGAGGCGGCGGCCACCTTGCGGGCCTCCGACGCGCGCATCTACGGCAACTTTGGCTATGCGATCGCCAATACTTCTGTCAGCCTGGAAGTCGACACCCAGCGCGCGCGCCTGCGGGCAGGGCTGACGTACTCCGACAAGATTCGGCTGATCGACAGCGACGATGCCTGGGCGATACAGGCGCGCATCTACGCGGGTCAGCCTGTTTCGCGCGCGGGCGTCATCACACGCTCGGCCTATTGGTGGGATTTTCAGGCGTTGCGCCAGACGCACAGCGGCACGCCTAACTACCTCGCCGTTCACGGCGACAAGGGTTCGGAAACCGGGTTCGTGCGCTATCACCCTGTCGGCCTCGACAGCTGGTTCACCAGCTCGGAACGCACCATCGTGGTCGATGATATCGTGGCCTACAGTCCGGCCGCCTATGTCGCGCTCGTCGCACATCTGCTGGCGGTCGACCTGCCGCATCGCATCGTCTTCTGGAGCCGTCCCGCGGACGATCTGCTGCCGTGGCTGTTCGAGGATTTTCGAAGCGTTCGCGTTTCGGCGGCGCGCGACGAAACATGGCTGCGGCTCCTGGACGCTGAAAAGGCTCTAACAGCCCGGTCCTATGCCGGGCAGGGCAGCGTCGTGCTGGAAGTCTCCGATGCCATCCTGCCCGAGAACGCGACCAGGCTGCGCCTCTCGCCAGAAGGAGCCGAGCGCACCAATCTGTCCGCCGCCGTGGTGACGGACGTGGCCGCGGTTTCGGCGGCCTATCTCGGCGGCGTGAAGTGGTGGCAGCTCGCGCAGACGGGGCGCCTCGGCGACTTCGACCGGGCTGCGGTCGAAACGCTCGACACGCTGTTCACGGCGCCGGCCTTGCCTCATTCCGGAACAATGTTTTGACAGGCGGAGCTAATATAAAATGTATTTTGAAAGTGTGTTTGAAAAATGGGTAATTTTATCTCAAAATTATTCTCGCTAAATGCAATGGTATTTTGAAGAATTATTTATAATCGGAGAGAAGTAATGACAACACATGTTGCGCGTAAGTTACTATTGGGAATTGCAGGTGGCATTCTGTCGATTTATGTTCTTGGTTCATCCGCGCAAGCGGAAGATCTGAAACATGGCGGGGTCCTGCGGATTGCTTCGATCCAGTCCGATCTCGATGCGTTCGATCCGCTCACCGGCTACAGCATCGATTCCTGGGAAATCCTGCGCGCAACAACGCGCCAGTTGGTGACCTATCCCGGCTCGCCAGCCGGCCTCAAGGAGGACACCACGCTCGTGCCGGATCTCGCCAAGTCCTGGGACATCAGCGACGACGGCAAGGTCTACACCTTCCATTTGAAGGACGACGTGTTCTTCTCCGGCAGCATCGAGCGCAAGATCGTCGCCAGTGATTTCGTCTATGGCGTCAAGCGCTTCTGCGATCCCAACAAGCAGGTCGCCGCCATCAACTATTTCAACCTCGTGATCTCCGGCTTCGTCGACTATTGCAAGGAATTCGCGAAAGTGCCGACAGGCGATCTCGCTGCGACCAAGGCTTTCACCGACACGCACGAGATTGCCGGCGTCTCGGCTCCCGACGAGCACACGCTGGTCATCAAGTCGGACACCAAGAACTACGACTTCCTCAACATCCTTTCGATGAATTTCGTGTCCCCGGTGGCGCCCGAGATCGCGTCCAAATATTTCCCGGACTCGCTGGAGTCGCGCAAGAACCTGCCGTCCAGCGGCCCTTACTATGTCGACACCTATGAGCAGGGTCAGAAGCTGGTTCTGAAGAAGGCAAAGAATTTCAAGGCGGAGTCCGACCAGGCGCGCAGGGCCTATGCCGATGAGATCGATATCGATTTCACCGCCAACAGCGAGGACAGCGTCGTCCAGAAGATCATCGCCGGTGAGGCTGATCTGTCGCTCTATCTCGACATCCCGCCCATTCCGACGATCCAGCGCTTCCTGTCGCAGAAGAGCCCCGACATCCATGTGACGAACAGTGGATCGGCGAACTTCATCACCTTCAACCAGCGGCCGGAGGTCAAGAGCGACGGGGCCGAGGCGCTGCGCAAGCTGAAGGTCCGGCAGGCGCTGACCTATGCGGTGAACCGCGAACATCTGGCGCAGACCCAGGCTGGCTCGATCGGCGCGGTGCCGCTCACCCAGATCATCACCTCGACCATTCTCGGCTACGAGAAGTTCGACCCGTATCCGACCGAAAGCTACAGGGGTGATCCGGCCAAGGCAAAGGAACTGCTCGCCGAAGCGGGATATCCGAATGGCATTGCGTTCGACGCGATCTACAGGGGCAACGCGCAGTTCGAAGCGATTGCCGTGACGCTGAAGGAGGATCTGGAAGCAGCGGGTATCACGCTCAACCTGATCCCGATCCCGCCGACGCAGTGGTACGCCTTCATCCAGGATCCGAAGAGCCGCTGGGACGTGTCCCTCGGCGGCACATTCTCCCCGGACTGGCAGGGACCGAGCACGCGCATGCTCCTCGGCGGCTGGCTGAATTCGGACGCGGCACCTTGCGGCACCGGCAACGTCCACGCCATCTGCTACAGCAATCCGGAACTCAACAAGCTCGCGGCGCAGGCCTATCCCTCCGACGATCCGGGACCGATCTGGACGAAGGCCGACAAACTCGTCTCCGCCGATCTGCCATGGATCCCGTTGTTCGAGAAGCGCAAGGTCGTGGTCACTTCCGATCGCCTCGCCAACTGGGTGTGGTCGTCGCTGGCCGTGAATGCCGACATCACCAACATAGCCCTCAAGCAGTAGCAAGGCCGGATTGGCAAAAGGAGGCGCGCGTGCCCATCTTCTCTGTCGCCGATCTGCGCGTCGCATTCGGCGCGGTGGAAGTGGTGCATGGCGTCTCGTTTGGAGTCGAGCCAGGCAAGACACTCGCCATCGTCGGCGAATCGGGCTCGGGCAAGAGTGTGTCGCTGCTCGGCGCCACCGGCCTTCTGCCGCCGGCGGCGAGCGTACGCGGCAGCGTCCTGCACAAGGGCGATGAGATACTGGGCCTCGCCGCCGGCGATCTGCGCCGGCGGCGGGGCGCCGACATCGGCTTCATCTTCCAGGACCCGCTCAGCAACCTTCATCCGCTGAAGACCATCGGCCAGCAGATCGCGGAAGCGATCACCGCGCACCGCAAGGTGGGACGCCGGGAGCTGCGTGGGCGCGTTCTCGATCTGCTGGCCGATGTAGGCATTCCCGATCCTGCGGCCCGAGTGAACGACTATCCCAGGCAGTTCTCCGGCGGCATGCGCCAGCGTGTGATGATTGCCGCGGCGATCGCGCTCAATCCCGGCCTCATCATCGCCGACGAGCCGACGACGGCGCTGGACGTGACCGTGCAGGCCTCGATCCTCGACCTGCTGAAGCGAATTCAGCAGGACCACGGCACGGCAATGATCTTCGTCAGCCACGATCTGGCCGTCGTTTCGGACATCGCCGACGATGTCCTGGTGATGCGCGCGGGGCACGTCGTGGAGCAGGCGCCGGCCGAGCTGATCTACAGGGCACCGCGCCAAGCCTACACCAGGGAGCTGCTCGGTGCGGCGCGGCTTGGCGGCCTGGTGGCCCGCGCGGCGCGATCATCGCTACTCCCGGCGCTGCCGTCGATGCCCGATTTGCTCTCCGTCTCGGCAATCGCGCGTTCGTTCGCAGGCCGCTCCGCCGCAGGCGGTCTGATCAGGCCGGTGCTCACGGATATCTCGTTCACCGTCCGCGAAAACGAGATCGTCGGCCTCGTCGGCGAATCCGGTTCCGGCAAGTCGACAATCGGCCGGCTGATCGCCGGGCTCGACCGGCCGGACGAGGGCAGCATCTCCCTGCGGGAGCGTATCTATTCGCGTCCGGGTGTCGGCGGCATCGCCATCGACCGGAAACTCAGGTCGGACATACAGGTCATCTTTCAGGACCCCTATGCGAGCCTCAACCCGCGGCGGCGCATCCGGTCCATTCTGGCGGAACCGTTCATCATCGGCACCAGACTGGACGCCGCGGCGATACGCCGGCGCGTGCAGGATCTGGTGCGCGACGTGGAACTTCCCGACGACGTGCTGGATCGTTACCCGGCCCAGCTTTCAGGTGGCCAGCGGCAGCGTGTCGCCATTGCGCGCGCCATCGCGCTCGAACCCTCGCTGATCGTCGCCGACGAGCCGGTATCGGCACTCGACATCACGACGCAGGCGAAGATCATCAGGCTGCTGCAGACCATTCGCCGGCAGCGAGGCCTGTCGCTGCTCTTCATCTCGCATGATCTCGGCGTCGTGTCGGAACTGTGCGACCGCGTCATCGTGCTGGAGAAGGGCGTCATCGTGGAAGCCGGCGAGACAGGCCGTGTCTTCGGCGCTCCCCGGCATCCCTACACGGTCAGGCTGATAGACGCGATCCCCGGCAAGGTCCTGCGGCGCAACCCGGTTCCCGAGCGGATCGCCGCGCATGCCTGAGATCCGTGCCCTGGCGTCCGTCCAGGACCACGTCCTGCTGGGGCATGGCGAGGTGGTGAATTCCTACAGGTCGCTGCTTCTGCGAGCGCTGCTGCGCGAACGGTCCTTTCGCATCGGCGCGCTGATCATAGGCTTCGTCACCGCCGGTGCGCTGCTGGCGCCAGTGGTCGCATGGCTGCTGGGGCACGGGGTGACGGAGCAGTTCCGCGATACGGCGTTGACCGAGATGGGACTGCCGACTGGCCCCACGTTCGAATTTCCACTTGGCGCCGACGGCAACGGCCGCGACGTGCTGGTCAGAACGCTCTACGGCGCGCGCGTATCGCTGGCCATCGCCATCCCGGCGACCACGCTTGCCATGATCATCGGCACCGCCATTGGCCTCGTCAGCGGATTTCTTGCCGGTCGCGTCGACCGCGTCATTTCGCAGGCGGTGGACGTCGCTTTGTCGTTTCCGTTCATCGTCACCGCGCTCAGCCTCCTGTCGCTGAACCGGGGCGTCGATGGCAAGCCGTTTGTTGCGCCCTCCCTGGTGGTGGTGCTGATCATAACCCTGTTTTCCTGGACCTACTTTGCCCGGCTGACGCGTGGCCTGGTGTTTGTCCTGCGCCGCAGCCCGCTGGTGGAAGCCGCGCAGACGATCGGCGCCTCGAAGACCAGGATCATCATGCGCGAGATCCTGCCCAACATCGCGCCGGTCATCCTGGTCTACTGGGCGGTACAACTGCCGACCAACATCATCGCCGAAGCGACGCTCTCCTTCCTCGGCGTCGGCGTGCAGGCGCCGCAGCCGAGCTGGGGCAATATGATCGCCGAGGCGCAGCGCTCATCCCTCTACCAGTTGCAGCCATGGTTCCTGCTCGGACCCGGCATCGCGCTGTTTCTGACCGTGGCCGGCTTCAACACGCTGAGCGCTGGCCTGCGCAACGTCCTCGACCCCCATCGCCGCAGCGGGTGACGCCATGATCCGGCACACAGGCGGGCTGATCTTCCGGGCACTCTCGACGCTGCTGATCGTGCTGGTGATCGCGTTCTTCATCACCCGCATAGCCTATCGCAATCCGGCCGCGATGCTGGCGCCGCGCAACGCCAGCCAGCAGGCGATCGATGCCATAGCACACGCGCTGCGGCTCAACGAGCCATGGTATCTGCAGTTGTGGTACTATCTCTACCGCGGCCCCGACATCCAGGGCGCGCCGATGGGGATCGCTCACTGGCCGCCGGCGCTGGGCTACTCCTTCCGCAAGCAGACACCGGTGACAGACCTCATCCTGTCCAAGGTGCCGGTGACGCTTTCGCTCGCCCTTGGTGCCGTCGTCATTTGGATGACGCTGTCGATCCTGCTTGGCGTGATTGCCGCGCGCCGGCAGGGCTCCTGGCTGGACAGGCTGATATCGGGCTTCGCCTATGCGAGCCTGTCGGTGCCGACGTTCCTCTCCGGCATCCTGATCTCCTATTTCCTGTTCTTCCAGCTCTCCAACCATGGGGTCTTCTGGTTTCCAAGCAGCGGTTATGTGCCGCTGACGAAAGATCCGTTCGAATGGGCCCGGCATCTGGCCCTGCCGTGGCTGACGCTGGCACTTGCCGAGATCGGCATTTTCCAGCAGCTGATCCGCGCAAGCATGCTTGAGGTTCTGGGCGAGGACTACATAAGGACGGCGCGCGCCAAGGGTGTTCCGGAATGGCGGGTCTATTACGATCATGCGTTGAAGGCCGCGCTCAATCCGGTGATCACGCTGGGTGGCCTGGAGCTTGCCGTCATCATGGGTGGGGCGATCGTCACGGAGACGATCTTCGGATTGGACGGCGTCGGCCGGCTGGCGATCAACTCGGCGCTTGAAGGCGATTTTCCGGTCGTCATCGGGACGACGATCTTCGCCGCGGCATCGTTCGTGTTCTGCACCTTCGCCGTCGACATCACAACCAGATGGCGCGACCCGGCGAGCCTGTCGTGACCGCCCGCCATCAGGCAATTCGCTCTCATTTCAGCACGGATATTGGGAAAAATATTCGCTCTGGCTGACATCGATGAAGCATGTTCCCTTATCATAATCACCTTTGTCTATAATCTTACTACACAAATAGCACCGCAATTCGCAAGCAGATCGGCCGCGTCATTCGGTGGAGCCACACTCTCCTGCGGAGCGACATCTCAGGCTCCGCGATCAATTACTCGACAAGGTGAATTCACGATGATCTCCCGCCTGTTGCGAACCATCATGCTGTCTCTGGCAGCCACGCTTCTGACGCTGACCGGACTTGCGGCACAGGAGGCGGGCGGGACGCTCAACCTGATCGTCCAGCCTGAGCCGCCGACGGTCAATATCGGCGTCAATCGTCTCGGGCCGACGACCTATGTCGGCAACAAGATCTACGAGAGCCTGTTGACCTATTCGGCCGATCTGAAGCCGCTGCCGCGCCTGGCGCAAAGCTGGTCGATTTCGGATGACGGCCTCGTCTACACCTTCAACCTGCGCCGCGATGTAAAATGGCATGACGGCCAGCCGTTCACGGCCAAGGACGTGGTGTTCAGCTTCAAGAAGTTTCTGCCGGCACTTCAGGCCCGCTCGCGACTCAACCTGGCGGAGGTGAAGGACCTCGCCACGCCGGACGACCACACCGTGGTGTTCACGCTCAAGGCGCCGTACCCAGCCTTCATCTACGTCCACAACACCGCCGTGCTGCCGGCCCATCTCTATGAAGGGGTGAGCGACTTTCGCACCGCCGAGGCAAACAGCAAGTTCATCGGCACCGGGCCGTTCAAATTCGCCGAGTGGAAGAAGGGGTCCTTCATCCACCTTGTCCGCAACCCTGACTATTGGG
Organism: Mesorhizobium sp. M0870; assembly: GCF_040319775.1. Taxonomy (NCBI): domain Bacteria; kingdom Pseudomonadati; phylum Pseudomonadota; class Alphaproteobacteria; order Hyphomicrobiales; family Phyllobacteriaceae; genus Mesorhizobium; species Mesorhizobium sp. M0870. The sequence goes on along the minus strand of NZ_JAMYOI010000003.1, from coordinate 163,874 downwards.
ATGCCGGCAAGCCGCATCTGAACGACATCTTCTTCCACGTCATCCCTGACGCCAACAGCCGCGCCATCGCTTTCGAAACCGGTCAGGTGGATGTGCTGCGCGCAGGCGACATCGAGAACTTCGACATTACGCGGTTGGCCGGGCTCGATGGCGTGCAACTGACCGAGGCAGGCTGGGAATTTCTTCAACCGGTCGGCTACATCCACCTCAACAACCGCCACAAGCCGCTCGACGATGCGCGGGTGCGCCGGGCGATCGCGCATGCGATCGACCGCCAGTTCATCATCGACACGATCTTTGGTGGATTCGGCCACGAGACCAACGGCCCGCTGTCGCGTCTGTCGCGGTTCAAGGACACATCGGTCGAAACGAAATATGAATTCGACCTGGCCAAGGCGAACGCCATCCTCGACGAGGCCGGCCTGAAGCCCGACGCCAACGGCGTGCGCTTCGAACTGCAGTTCGTTCCGCTGCCGTATGGCGAGCTGTGGCAGCGCGAGGCGGAATATATCCGGGAGGCGCTGACGTCTGTCGGCATCAAGGTCAACATCGTGGCGACCGACGTGCCGGGCTGGTTCAAGCGGCTGACCACCTTCGACTATGATCTTGCCGAAAACTTTGTCTACACCACCCCCGACCCGGCAATCGGCATCAGCTATGCCTACACCACGCTCGAAGGCGACAATGCGGGCACGACCGGCGGCAATGTCCATGGCTATTCCAACCCCGAGGTCGACAGACTGCTGGCCGACGCCGCCCATGAGAACGACTTCGACAAGCGCAAGGCGCTCTATTCGCAAGCCCAGAAGATCATCTCCGCCGACGTGCCGCTCATCTGGACGCACGACATCGTCTTTCCGACGCTCTACCGAACCAAGGTTCACAATCTGATCGCGACCGGTCTCGGCACAGATGAAAACTTCGCCGATGTCTGGCTGGCGAAATAGCTGGCGGGGCTGGGTAGGATGGATCGTCTTGGCTTCCTGACGGGACGGGCCGCCCGCGCGGTTCTCATCCTGTTTGGGGTTATCGTGCTCAACTTCGTGCTGCTGCGCCTCGCGCCGGGAGATGCGGCATCCGTCCTGGCCGGGGATCAGGGCGCGGCCGACCCGGCCTTTGTCGCGGAACTGCGCCACGATCTCGGGCTTGATCGCTCCGTGCCCGAGCAATTGTGGATCTACACCAAGTCGCTGGCGCGTCTCGACTTCGGCCAATCCTACCGCGACCAGCGTCCTGTTATCGATATCATCGCGGAAAGGCTGCCGGCCACACTGCTTCTGACATTGACCGCCTTTGGCTTTGCGTTGGGGACCGGCATTGCGCTCGGGTCTATCGCCGCCCGGCACGCCGGCAGTCTGCTCGACACCGTGCTGACCGGCATTTCGGTGATGTTCTTTGCCATGCCGCTGTTCTGGACCGGCCTGATGGCGATCCTGCTGTTTTCGGTCTGGCTGAACTGGCTGCCGTCCTACGGCATGCAGACGGTAGGCGAGGGCGGGTCGGATCTCTCGCTTATCGGGGATGTCGCCGTTCATCTCATTCTTCCGGCTCTGACGCTCGGCCTGTTCTACATGGCCATCTACATGCGCGTGACGCGCGCCTCGGTGCTCGACGTGCTCGATCGCGATTTTGTCCGTACCGCCAGGGCCAAGGGCCTGAAACCGGGATTGATCTGGCGCCAGCATGTGCTGAGGAACGCGCTGCTGCCGATCATCACCTTCGCCTCCTTGCAGGCCGGACAACTGATCGGCGGGTCGATCCTGATCGAGACGGTGTTCGCCTGGCCGGGCGTCGGGCGTCTCGCCTTCGATGCCCTCATGCAGCGGGACTACAACCTCTTGCTGGCGATCTTCTTCATCACCTCGACAATCGTCGTCGTCATCAACCTGGCCGCGGATTTTCTCTACGTTGCCGCCGATCCGCGCATCGAAATGGGAGCTTGAGGCGATGGCCTTGCCGCGAACCCCGTTCCTCAGGCATCCGGGCGCCGTCGCCGGCGCGCTGATCCTGATCGCGATCCTCCTGATGGCGATCTTCGCCGGTATCCTCTTTCCGGGCGATCCCTGGCGCATGGTTGCGCGCCCGAACCTGCCGCCCTTCAGCCCGGGTCATCTGTTCGGCACCGACATGCTCGGCCGTGATCTTGCGGCCGGCATCGCCCACGGGGCGCAGGTCACGCTGCTGATCGCTCTGGCGGTGACGCTGCTCGCCGTCGCCTTCGGCACGGCGATAGGTGCTGTCGCCGGCTATTTCGGCGGCTGGGTCGACGACGTCGCCATGCGGTTCACCGAGTTCTTCCAGACCATCCCGAGCTTCCTGCTGACGGTCGTCATCGTTGCGATCGTCGCGCCTTCGCTGGCTTCGATCATCCTGGCCATCGCAATCGTCAGCTGGCCGCAGATCGCCCGGCTGGTCCGGGCCGAGGTGCTGAGCCTCGTCAACCAGGACTTCGTGCGGGCGGCACGGGTTGGCGGGCTGTCGACTGCCCGGATCATCTGGGGGCACATCCTTCCCAACGTGCTGTCGCCCGTGATCGTTGCCGCTTCGTTGATGACGGCGACCGTCATCCTGATCGAATCGGGCATCAGCTTCCTTGGTCTGGGCAATCGCGAGTTCGTCTCCTGGGGCTATCTGCTCGGCACCGGCAGGACCGCCTTTCGCGTCAACTGGTGGCTGTCGACCATTCCGGGCCTGGCGATCTTCCTCACCGTTCTTTCCCTGAACCTCGTCGGCGACGGCCTGAACCATTGGCTCAACCCTCGCAACAGCAATCGCGGTGGGCGCGCATGACGGCTCTGGTCGAGATCGCGGGTCTCTCCATCGCCTTGCCGGAGCACGCCGATCGAGCATTGGCCGTCGAAGACGTGTCGTTGCGTATCGATCGTGGCGAAGTGCTCTGCCTGGTCGGCGAATCCGGGTCCGGCAAATCGGTATTGGCCGCGGCCATTGCCGGCCTGTTGCCTGCCAAGCAGCTCCGGATCGCCGCCGGTGCGATCCGTTTCGATGGCCGCGACATTGCCGGGATCAGCGAGGCTTCGTTCCGCCTGCTGCGCGGCAAGCGCATTGGCTTCATCTTCCAGGAACCGATGAGCGCGCTCAATCCGGTGCTGACCATCGGCCGCCAGATCGAGGAAGCGCTCGCCGCGCATGATGGCGGCGACCGCAAGGCGCGCACCGCTCGCGTGCTGGAACTGGCGCGGGCAACCAGGCTTCCGGATCCCGAGACGATCATTCACCGCTACCCGCACCAGCTCTCGGGCGGACAGCGGCAACGGGTGATGATCGCCATGGCGATCGCCAACGATCCGGACCTGCTGATCGCCGATGAACCCACCACCGCGCTCGACGTCACGACGCAAGCGGAAATCCTGCGGCTGATCCTTGAAATCCGCGAAAGGCTCGGCCTCGCCGTTCTGTTCATCACCCATGATATCGGCGTGGTCGCCGATATCGCCGATCGCGTCATGGTGATGAAGGAGGGCCGGGTGATTGAGAGCGGCAGAGCAGACGACGTCCTCGAAGCGCCATCGCAGCCCTACACACGCCGCCTGATCGAAGCCGTTCCGGTTCTTCATACCAGTGCAATTCAAAGACGGGACGCAGGGGATCCGTTTCTCGTTGTCCAAAGGCTGAGCAAGACCTATCGTGATCGCCGCGCCCCTTGGCGGCGGCAGGCCTCCGCCACCAGGGCGCTGGACGGTGCCAATTTGACGATTGGGCGCGGCGAGACGGTCGCCCTCGTCGGTGAATCCGGTTCGGGCAAGACGACGCTCGGCCAATGCGTCGTCGGACTGGCCGACTGGGATGAAGGCAGCCTGAGCTTCGACGGTGGCGATCTCGCCGGCACGACACGGGAGCGCACTTTACGTCCGCGTATCCAGATGGTGTTTCAGGATCCGTTCGCCTCCCTCAATCCGCGCCATCGCGTCCGCCGCATCCTTACCGAAGCCGCCATAGTCAACGGCCTTTCACGCGAGAGGGCGGAGGAGAGCATGTCCCGCCTCCTTGTCCGCGTCGGACTTGACCCCGGTGCGGCCGATCGTTTCCCGCATGCCTTTTCAGGCGGCCAAAGGCAGCGTATTGGCTTGGCGCGAGCACTCATGCTTGAGCCCGACCTGCTCGTCGCCGACGAACCGGTCTCGGCCCTGGATGTCTCGATACAGGCGCAGATTCTCGACCTTCTGGCGGAAATCAAACGCGATCTTGGCCTGTCGATGCTGTTCATCACGCACGATCTTCGTGTCGCCTCGGCGATCGCCGACCGCATCGTCGTCATGCAGAGCGGCAAGATCGTCGAGGACGGTCCCGCCGAACAGGTTTTGACACGTCCCGGATCCGACTATGCGCGTGCGCTGCTGGCGGCGGTCCCAGGCCTGTCCTGGGAGCGGAGCCGCAGCCAGATCGACCGGGCCGCCGCGGAATAGAGGCGTGATACCGGTCGCAGGGCAAATCTACCAATCTTGTAGAATTAACAAAAACGCGCTGTCCGTCTTGCCCGAGCGATACTGGAATTTCCCCACCTGCCACCGAAAGGGATGGCGTTTTCTTTGTTTCCATCGCCTGCGGTGCGACGCTTCGATCACCAAACAAGAGGTCGAAATGAGCAGTTCTGCTGGTAAACAAACGATTCCGGTGCTGGATTTTTCCCGCTATGAAGCCGATCCGGCATCTCGCAAAGAATTCATCGAGGGACTGCGGCGCGCTGCACGCGATGTTGGCTTTTTTTACCTGACCGGAAATGGCATCGCACAATCGCTGATTGACGATGTGCTTGGCACGTCACGACGTTTCTTTGCCTTGCCGGACAAGGACAAGCTCCAGATAGAGATGGTCAACTCGCCGCATTTCCGCGGCTACAACCGGATTGGACAGGAACTGACGAAAGGCCAGAGGGACTGGCGCGAGCAGGTCGACATCGGCTCGGAGGCACCGGCGCTGCCGCGCAATGCCTCGTTGCCGGCCTGGACGCGCCTGCAGGGACCAAACCAATGGCCGACCGCCTTGCCCGAGCTGAAGCCGCTTCTGCTGGAGTGGCAGGATCGCCTCACCGATCTTTCGACGCGCCTGCTGAAAGCCTTTGCCATTGTCCTGGAGCAGGATGAGGGTGCTTTCGAAGCCATCTATGCCGGCACGCCGAACCACCTCATCAAGATCATCCGCTATCCCGGCCGTGACGCGACCGAAAGCGAGCAAGGCGTCGGTGCGCACAAGGACAGCGGCTTCCTGACGCTCCTGCTGCAGGAAAGGCAGAAGGGGCTGCAGGTCGAAAGCGCCGATGGCGATTGGATTGACGCCGAGCCGCGCGCCGGCACCTTTGTCGTCAACATCGGCGAACTGCTGGAAATGGCGACCGATGGCTACCTGAAGGCCACCGTGCACCGGGTCGTAACGCCGCCAGCCGGCACCGACCGGCTGTCGGTCGCCTTCTTCCTCGGCGCTCCGTTCGATGCCGAGATTCCGCTCCTGGATTTGGCGCCGCACCTGAAGGCGCAGGCGAACGGGGTCACCCGCGATCCGCAGAATCCGCTCTACCGCAATTCCGGGCAAAACGCGCTGAAGAGCCGGTTGCGTTCGCATCCCGACGTCGCGCGGCGCCATCACGCCGATCTGCTGGCCGTCCAGGCACGCGCCGAAGCTGTCCCGGTCGCTTGACCGCCACAACCATCAGGAAGGAACGATAAATGACCCTGGAAAATCTTTCTCCCGAGACCCTTGCCCTTCACGGCGGCTCCTGGCGCGCCGATCCCGCCACCGGCGCCGTTGCCGTACCTATTTACCAGACCACGTCTTACCAGTTCCAGGACACCGGCCATGCCGACCGGCTGTTCGCCCTCGATGAGATCGGCCATATCTACACGCGCGTCTCGAACCCGACGCAGGATGCGCTGGAGACCCGCATCGCGGCGCTGGAAGGGGGTGCTGCTGCCCTTCTTGTGTCCTCCGGCCAGGCGGCTTCAGCCTATTCGGTGCTGAACCTTGCCGGCGCCGGCGACAACATCGTCTCCGCCACCGATCTCTATGGCGGCACCTGGGCCCTTTTTGCCGCGACCCTGAAGCACCTGGGGGTGGAAGTACGGTTCGTCGATCCGTCCGACCCTGAGAATTTCCGCCGTGCCACCGATGCGCGGACACGCGCCTACTATGCGGAATCGCTGCCCAATCCGAAGCTGCAAGTCTTCCCGATCAAGGAAGTCGCTGACATCGGCCGGTCGCTCGGCGTGCCGTTGATCGTCGACAACACCGCGGCACCGCTGAGCATCAGGCCGTTCGACCATGGCGCGGCTGTCGTGGTTTATTCGGCGACGAAATACATTGGCGGCCACGGAACCTCGATCGGCGGCATCGTCATCGATGGCGGCAACTTCCCATGGGAAGACCATGCCGAACGCTTCCCGACGCTGAACCAGCCCGATCCAAGCTATCACGGCAAGGTTTGGGTCGAGGCGGCCAAAGCGCTTGGACCGGTGGCGTATGTACTGCGCATCCGCACCGTGCTTCTGCGCGACGTCGGTGCCGCGATCAGCCCGTTCAATGCCTTCCAGCTGCTGCAGGGCCTGGAGACGCTGCCCTTGCGCCTCCGTCAACACAATGAGAACGCCATCAAGGTGGCGGAGTTTCTGCGCGGTCATCCAAAGGTAAGCAACGTCATCTTCCCACGCTACCAAAGCGGCGAGAGCAAGCGCCGGGCCGACGCCTATTTCCGTCAGGGCAGCTACGGCGCGCTGGTCGGGTTCGAACTCAAGGATGGCCGCGAGGCTGGACGTTCCTTCATCAACGGGTTGAAGCTGCTCTATCACGTCGCCAACATCGGCGATGCGCGCTCGCTGGCTATCCATCCATCGACCACGACCCACTCGCAGCTTTCGCCGGAAGAGCAGCTCGCGACCGGCGTGACGCCCGGTTATGTCAGGCTTTCCGTCGGCATCGAGCATCCTGACGACATCATTCGCGATCTTGAACAGGCGCTCGATCAGGCCGTCGGCGATCGCGAATTGAAGGCCGCCTGAGGCATTTCTGCTGGCGAACAAATCGTCGGCTCCACATCGATCCGGTCACAGGAGGGTACAATGACTTCCAGCAGGAAAATCGGGGCAACATCGAAGATCTCGCGGCGCGGCGTGTTGCGCGCCGCCGGCACACTCGGTGTTGGCGCCGCGGCTGTGGCCCTGCTCGCCAGGCCGACCAGCTACGCCATAGCCGGCAATGCGACCAAGGTGCGGTTGTCATGGACCGAGTTCGCGGCCTGCCATTCGCCGATCGCCTTCGCCCTTTCGAAGGGCATCTATGCCAGGCATGATCTCGACATCGAACTCTACTATCAAGGTGCCAGCGGCCAGACGCTGATCCAGTCGATCGCGACCAACAAGACGGATGCCGGCGCCGGCTTGCTCTATGACTGGGTCAAGCCGCTGGAGCAGGGGCTGGACGTCAAGCTGTTCGTCGGCTCACATGGCGGCTGTACAAGGCTGCTGGCGTCCGAGGCCTCCGGCGTCACCACGCTCGAAGGTCTGAAGGGCAAGACCATCGTCTCCTATGACGTCGCCAGCCCGCCAAAGCACTCCTTCCAGGTTGCGCTGGCCAAGGCAGGCCTCGATCCCGAAAATGATGTGAACTGGCTCAACGTGCCGTTCGATCTGGTCGGCGAAACGGTTGGCAAGGGTCAGGCCGATGCGCTGGCGCATCTCGATCCGTGGGCCTATTCCCACAAGAAGAAGTTCGACCTTGTGGAAGTCGCCAACACGCAAACCGGCTCGTTCGAAGGTGCAGTCTGCTGTGTGCTTGGCGTCAATTCGGCTTTCCTGGATGCCAACAAGGATGCCATCCGGCGGTTGGCCGAGGCCGACATCGAGATCCACGAATATGCCGCGGCGCATCCAGATGAGGTGGCAAAGTGGTTCGTCGACAATCTCAACCCGGGCTTCCCCTTTGAAGATATCCGCGACGAGATTGCGTCATGGGTGTTGCACAACCATCCGGTCGGCAAGGATCTGCAGGATCAGGTGAAGCATGCGGCCGCTGATCTGTCGCTGATCAAGGTGCTCGATCCCACCACCGACCCGGCGGAACTCGCGCAGCGGGTGACGGTCGACATTCTGGCCTGACGGTTGCGGTGATGAGCGCAGCGATCGACGAGGACGCAGGCGAAAAGAGTGTTTCTTCCGCTTCTGCCGGGCCGGTGTGGAAGCACGGGCTCTATGCCGCCTCGGCTTGGCTGCTCGCTGCCATTGTCACGATTGCCTTCCCCGATGTCGTTCCGTGGGGTAGCCGCGATGTCTTCGTCGCCCTGCTGGTCGCCGGAGCGATGATCCTGGCCGGTCTTGCATTCAGCGTCGAAAAGCTTGGCGGATTTGGCCGCGGGCTGATGCACTACGGTCCATGGCTGATTGTGCTGGGCCTTTGGTTCGCGGTCTGGGAGTTGATCACCGCCAAGCTCGGCTGGATGCCAAAACCATTCTTCACGCCGCCGCACGGCCTCCTGCATGTCTATATCGTCGACTGGCTACGCATCCTCATCTGCATCGCCTACACCGCGCGGCTGTGGACCATCGGCTTCTTCAGCGGCATCATTGTCGGCTTCATCGGCGGCGTGGCGCTAGGCTGGTCCAAAAACTTCGCCTATTGGGGCATGCCGGTGCTGAAGCTGATCGGCCCCGTGCCGGCGAGCGCCTGGATCCCGGCAACCTTCTTCCTGTTCCCGACGACGTTCCAGGCGAGCCTGTTCCTGGTCGCGCTTGCATCCGGCATACCGGTCGCGATCCTGACCGCGTCGGGCGTCAACTCGGTCAACCGCTCCTTCTACGACGTGGCGCGTACGCTTGGCGCCAGCAGCCGCTATCTGGTTCTTCGCGTGGCGATACCGGCCGCTCTGCCGCATGTCTTCGTCGGCCTGTTCATGGGGCTGTATTATTCCTTTGCCGTGCTGGTGGTCGCCGAAATGCTCGGCGCGAAATACGGTCTGGGCTGGTATCTGCAGTTCCAGACGGCCTATTCGGCCTACGCCAACGTCTACGCGATGCTGATCGTCATGGCATTGCTCTGCTCGGGTCTGGTCAAGCTGCTGTTCGTCGCGCGCGACCGGCTGCTCGGTTGGCAGAAGGGTGTCGTACAATGGTAGCCTTCGGCACCACTCGCGTCGCGGTCGATAACTCTGCCGGTCTTTCCGTCGACTTTCACGGCGTCTCGCATCAGTACGATCTGGATGGGCAACCCTTGCCGGTGCTGCGCCAGATCGACCTGGCCGTGGCGCCAGGCGAGTTCGTGGCGCTGCTCGGTCCGTCCGGCTGCGGCAAGTCGACCCTGCTGCGGCTGGCGGCAGGGCTGGAACGGCCAAGCAGCGGTGAGGTGCTGGCAAACGGGACAATCGTCGCCAGACCGGATCCGTCGCGCGTCCTGGTGTTTCAGGACCCGACGCTGTTTCCGTGGCGGACCGTTCGCGACAATGTCGCCATCGGGCCGGAAGCGCGCGGCGTCCTGCCTGGCAGTCAGAAGCGGATCGATGGTGCGCTTCGCCTGGTCAAGCTCGAGGCTTTCGCCTCCGCCTTTCCGCACCAGCTGTCCGGCGGCATGGCGCAACGCGCCGCGCTGGCGCGTGCCCTGATCAACGACCCGCGCCTGCTGTTGCTCGATGAGCCGCTGGGCCGGCTGGACTCACTCACCCGGCTGACCATGCAGGAGGAGCTTTTGGCGCTCTGGCGGCAGGCCGGATACACGGTCATTCTGGTCACCCACGATGTCGAAGAGGCGCTGCTGTTGTCCGGGCGCGTCATCGTGCTGACCGAGCGCCCGGCACGCATCAAGGCCGAGGTCGCGGTCGATCTGCCCTACCCCCGGCGGCGTGACGATCCGCGCATCGTAGCCCAACGCCAGCACATCCTCGAGATTCTCGGGTTCTCGGCATGACCGAAAATACGTCGGCATCGGTCAGAAAACTGTTTTCGCCGCGCTGGCTGGAAGCGGCGGGAATTGTCCTGACGCTCATTGCTCTCGTCTGGTGGGCGATCGTCTACGCACAGGTCATGTCGAACACCGGATTTCCAATCGAGCGCACCCTGCCATGTCTGCTGCAGACGTCTGACCGCTGCTCGCTTGCCATGTCGTTGTGCAAGACTTGGCATTTCCTCGGCATCCGGCGCTATTCGCCCGAACTGTTGTGGGCCGGAGCGATCATTTCCAGCTTCGCGCTTCTGTGGGGGAGCTTCATGCAAAATCCAAAGCAGAAAAAAGAAGGAACCTGACCATGCCCAGAATTGTGCCGGTGCTCGATCTGAGCCGTCTCGAACAAGGTGCCTCCGAATATCGTACCTTTCTCCTGGACCTGCGCACGGCGGCGCGAGACGTTGGCTTCTTCTATCTCAGCGGCCACGGAATTTCCGCCTCGGAGATCGACGACGTGCTGGATGCCTCGCGCCGGTTCTTCGCGCTGCCGGAGGCCGACAAGCTGGCGATCGAAATGGTCAAATCCCAGCAGTTCCGCGGCTACACCCGCGCCGGCGGCGAACTGACCAGGGGCGCGGCCGATTGGCGTGAGCAACTCGATTTAGGCGTCGAGCGCCAGCCCATAGCGCAGGGACCTGGAATTGCACCATGGACAAGGTTGCAGGGACCGAACCAGTGGCCGTCTGCACTGCCGGAACTCAAGCCGGCACTGCTTGCATGGCAGGCCAAGGCGACCGCGGTGGCGATTCGGCTGTTGAAAGCTTTCGCACTATCGCTCGATCAGCCCGAGGACGCCTTCGACGCGATCTACCGGGACTCGCCCAATCATCGCATGAAGATCGTGCGTTATCCCGGCCGTGACGCGACCGAAGGCGACCAGGGCGTCGGCGCGCACAAGGATGGCGGTTTCCTGACACTGCTGCTGCAGGACGACAACAAGGGGCTGCAGGTCGAATATGACGGAAGCTGGGTGAATGTGGATCCGCTGGCGGGAACGCTGGTCGTCAACATCGGCGAACTGCTCGAACTGGCATCGAATGGATATCTGCGGGCCACCGTGCACCGCGTCGTGACGCCGCCTGCCGGCGTCGAGCGGATTTCTGTCCCCTTCTTCTTCAGCGCGCGGCTCGATGCGACCATCCCGCTTCTCGGCCTTTCCGAGGAACTGGCGGCGCAGGCGCGCGGACCGGCAAGCGATCCCGACAACCCGTTGTTCCGCGATGTCGGAACCAACGTGCTCAAAAGCCGGCTGCGTTCACATCCCGACGTGGCACGCCGCCACTACGCTGATCTCCTCCAGACCGGAACCGCGGGCTCGTAACGGCTGCTGAGCACGAATTTTTGCTCATTTGTATATTTTTGGAATTCCATTCGTCGCCAAGTAACCAAAATAGGCTCAAACAGGTAAAATCGTTCGGCGGTTTCCTCCCATTCCGCTGAACGGTGTTCCCCTCTGAAGGTTTAACCTTCTTTTGGCCGGGCCGTATTCGAGCCCGGCCATTTTTTTGTCCCGGGATATTCTTCTTCAGCCGCGCTGGAACGTGTCTTTCGCGAGGGAACACATTCGGGAACGGTGCAGGTTCGCATTCGCCGCCAATGGGCATTTTCGAAGCAATCTGCTTTCCGGACAGGCAGAAAATTGGATTGCCGTTCCTTAGTCTACAAAAATTATAGAGTTAACTTCGGGGCAGTCGAACAGAGCGGGGGACGTTCCGCGATCGGCTGACAACAATGAACCTCAGGAGTTGACTGACATGACGATTGCAATGCGGCTTGGCGCCGGTTGGAGGACGGCACTGGCGACGACGCTGGTGGTGGCGGCGGGATTGTTTTCGACCGCGACCTATGCTGGCCCGACGCTCGACAAGATCAAGGAGCGTGGCTCCATCAAGGTCGGTGTCGGCACGACACCCGGTTTCTTCTCGCCGGACAGCAACGGTCGCTGGCAAGGCTTCTTCGCCGACTATGGACGCGCCCTGGCGATCACTGTCTTTGGCGACCCGGACAAGGTGGAGTTCACCAACTCTTCGCCGCAGCAGCGCCTGCCGGCGCTCCAGGCCGGTGAGTTCGACATTCTGCTGTCGGGCGTGACGGTAACGATCACGCGTGCCTTCCAGCTCGGCTTCCATTTCGGTCCGACGGTTTTCTACGACGGCCAGGGCATCCTTGTGCGCAAGGACCTCGGCGTCACCAAGGCTGCCGACCTGGACGGTGCCACGATCGGCGTTCAGAGCGGTACGACCGGCGAGTTGAACATCGCCGATTTCTTCCGCAAGACCGGCAAGAAGTTCACACCGGTGACGATCGAGGATACCGGCGAATTCATCAACGCACTGGAGACAGGGCGCGTCGACGCCATCACGCAGGACTCGTCCGATCTCGTTGGCAAGCGCACCCAGCTGAAGAAGCCCGATGACTACATTATCCTGCCCGAGCGGCTGTCGAAGGAGCCGCTCGCACCGGCAATCGCCGGTGGCGACGACCGCTGGCTCGAAATCGTCAACTGGACGGTCAACGCAACCATCCAGGCCGAGGAATGGGGCATCACCAGCAAGAATGTCGACGAGTTCCTGAAATCGCCGGATCCGGCCATCCAGCGCTTTCTCGGCGTAGACCCGTCGCTCGCCCAGGCGATCGGCCTCGATCCGAAATGGGCCTATAATATCGTCAAGACCGTCGGCAATTACGGCGAAATCTATGACCGGAACCTGAAACCGCTCGGTTGGGAGCGCGGCTACAACAGCCTGTGGACCAACGGTGGTCTGCTGTACTCACCGCCGTTCCGCTGAGACCCTTCAGCCAATGTCATTGACGGACGAAACCGTGCCGGGTCCAGACGGACCCGGCATGTTACGCAAGTTGTCCAGGTGGTGGGGCGACTGGCCGCTGACCCAGATCGCGGTGATCGCGGCTGTCATCGCCCTGTTCTGGCTGCTCGGCCACAACACCGCCGCGACCATGGCGCGCATCGGCATCACGCCGGGGTTCGACTTCCTCGGCAGGCCGGCGAATTTCGAGATCGGCGAGGCGCCGATCGCCTTCAGGGCGGGCGACCCCTATGCGCGCGCGATCCTGGCCGGTCTTCTGAACACGCTGACGGTGGCAGCGCTTGGATGTCTGCTCGCCACGATCCTCGGCGTTGCTCTCGGTGTTGCCGGCCTCTCAGGCAATCTGTTGCTGGCCGCGCTCGTGCGCTGGTATGTCGAGATCGTCCGCAACACGCCGCTTCTGCTTCAGCTGTTCTTCTGGATTTCGCTGGCAAAATCGTTTCCCTCGCCACGCCAGGCGCTCTCGGTCTTCGGCAGTTTCTTCCTCACCAACCGGGGCGTGTTCGTTCCCGGGCTCGCCTTTCATGGTGTGTCGGCGCCGACGCTCTGGCTGCTTGTCGGCCTCGCCTTGGCCTATATGGCTTTCCTTTGGAGGGCGCGGCGCGAGGGCAGCTTGCCTGCCAGGCGGCTGGGCATCGCAACCGCGGGGCTGCTGGCTGGCGTTGTGCTGACCTTTCCTCTAACCGGAGCCGGTGCGAGTTGGGAGATACCGGCGCTGGCTGGCTTCAACATTCGCGGCGGCTACAATCTGACGCCGGAATTCACGGCACTGTTGACGGGCCTGGTGGTCAAGTTTTCGGCGGCAATCGCCGAGATCGTGCGAGCCGGCATCCAGTCGGTCGACCGTGGCCAATGGGAAGCGTCCCGGGCGCTTGGCCTGCACAGCGGCCAGATCATGCGGCTCGTCGTGCTGCCGCAGGCCTTGCGCGTCATCACGCCGCTGACAACTTCCAGCTACCTGGACCTGACCAAGGATTCCAGCCTTGCGGTTGCCATCGGCTACCCTGATCTCGTCAGCATCATCAACACCACCGCCAACACGACCGGGCAGTCGCTGGAAGCGCTGACACTGCTGATAGGCATCTATCTGGCGATCAACCTGTCCGTATCGGCCGCCATGAACCACTACAACCGGCGTGTCGCTCTCAGAGGAATTGCGAGGACATGAGCATCTCCGACGCTGTTTACCTACGACCGTGGCGATCGTCGGCAACGCTGCGGACGTTGAAGATCGGGCTTTTCGGCACCCCGCTCAATTCAGTCATCACCCTGGTTACGGTGGCGTTGCTGGGCTGGATCGTACCGCCACTGCTGCGCTGGGGCGTATTCGACGCGACATGGACCGGAACCTCAGCCGACTGTGCACTCGCCAACGGCGCATGCTGGGCGTTCGTGGGGGCGAAATTCCGCTTCATCCTGTTCGCCTTCTATCCGCCGGCGCTGCAATGGCGCCCGCTCGTCGTCATGGTGCTGCTGCTGGGGCTCCTCGTCATCACCGCTCAGCCGCGATTTTGGCGCAAGGGATTGCTCGTCGCCTGGCCTGTCGTCGTCGTCGCCAGCTGGATCTTGATGTCCTGCACGCTGGTGCCTCCCGCCGTCCCATCGAACCAGTGGGGCGGGCTGGCCGTGACGCTGTTCGTATGGTCGGTCTGCTTCGGACTGGCGACGCCGCTGGCGATCCTGCTCGCCCTGGCGCGGCGTTCCGGCATGGGCGGCCTGCGCACGCTTGCGATCGCCTTTATCGAACTGATGCGTGGCACGCCGATGGTGGCCATCCTCTATGTGGCGATGCTCATCCTGCCAATGGCCATTCCGAATGGCCAGCTGATCGACAAGAATGTCCGGGCGATGATCATGATCACGCTGTTCTGGTCGGCCTATGTCGCCGAGGTCGTTCGTGCCGGCCTCCAGGCAATACCGGCGGGCCAGCACGAGGCCGCGACCGCGCTTGGCCTCGGCTATTGGCGCACGATGCAGCTCGTTGTCCTGCCGCAGGCGCTGCGTCTGGTCATTCCCGGCATGGTCAATCTGGCGATCGGCTTCCTGCTGGCGACATCGCTGCTTGCCGTCATCGGCATTTTCGACCTGCTCAATGCGGCCCGATCCTCGGCGGCCGATCCGCAGTGGCTCGGCTACTACGACGAGGCTTATCTGTTCGCTGCGCTGATCTATTTCGTGCTGTGCTTCGGCGGCTCACGCTACAGCCTCTGGCTGGAGACATATCTGCGCCGGTCGCAGCGACACTGAGCCCATAAAGCTCGCCGGCGGAGCGCTGTGCCATTTTGCGCTGGCGGCGGGGAAGCGAATGCTGCGGAAGCGCGTGGCGGGGGAACGCAATACCTTCCCCGTGCCTTGATGGAGGTCGATCCTCGTCGAGATTTGTTCAATCTCCAACGTCCGAGATATCCGCCACATGACACGAAAACAATTGCGCCTCGGCGCCTTCATGCGCCCCGTCAGTCTGCACACCGGCGCCTGGCGTTACCCGGGCGCCTATCCCGATGCCAATTTCAATTTCGCGCATCTGAAACGCTTCGCCCAGACGCTGGAGGCGGCGAAATTCGACGCGTTCTTCCTGGCCGACCATCTGGCCGTTCTCAACATGCCGATCGAGGCGCTGCGGCGCAGCCACACTGTCACGTCGTTCGAGCCATTCACGCTGCTGTCGGCGCTCGCCGCCGTCACCGACCATATCGGGCTGGTCGCTACCGCATCGACGACGTTCGACGCGCCCTATCATGTTGCCCGCCGCTTCGCCTCGCTGGACCATATCAGCGGCGGACGCGCCGGCTGGAACATCGTCACCACGTCCAACCCTGACGCGGCGCTGAACTTCGGCCTCGACGAGCATGTCGAGCATGATGAGCGTTATCGGCGGGCACGGGAATTCTACGATGTCGTCACCGGCCTGTGGGACAGCTTCGCCGACGATGCATTCATCCGCGACGCCGAAAGCGGGCTCTATTTCGACCCCGCAAAGCTGCATGTGCTTGACCATAAGGGCGAGCATCTTTCGGTGCGCGGTCCGCTCAACATCTCGCGGCCTATCCAAGGCTGGCCGGTCATCGTCCAGGCCGGCGCCTCGGAGGCGGGGCGACAGCTGGCTGCCGAAACGGCGGAAGTCATTTTCGCCGCCCATGCCGATCTCGCCTCGGGGCAGCGTTTCTTCGCCAACGTCAAAGGCCGTGCGGAGAAACTTGGCCGCTCGCGCGACGACATCAAAATCCTGCCCGGTGCCTTTGTCGTGGTCGGCGACAGCGTCGAGGACGCGCAGGCCAAACGGGCTAAGCTCGACAGCCTCGTCTATTACGAGAGCGGCATCGCCTCGCTGTCGATCGCGATCGGACATGATGCGTCCGGTTTTGATCCCGACGCGCCCTTGCCCGAAATCCCCGAGACCAATGCCTCGAAGAGTGGCCGCGAGCGCGTCATCGAACTGGCGCGCGAGGAGAACCTGACCGTTAGGCAGCTTGCGCAAAGGCTGGGCGGCTATTCCGGGCTTGCTTTTGTCGGCACGCCTGAAACAATCGCCGACGAGATGGAGGAATGGCTGGTTGCCGAGGGCTCCGACGGGTTCAACATCATGTTTCCCTACCTGCCGGCAGGGCTCGATGATTTTGCCGAGAAAGTGGTGCCGGAATTGCAAGGGAGAGGCATCTTCAGGCGGCAATATGAGGGGTCGACACTGCGCGAGAATCTCGGCCTGAAGCGGCCGCCCAACCGGTTTTTCGAGTAGAACATCCTTCGCGGAGAGGTCTCCATGTCAATCCAGTCCAACACCCGCATCGTGCTCGCGGCGCGACCGCAAGGCCGGCCGAAGCCGGATCATTTCCGCATCGAGACGGTTGACCTTGACCAGCCGGGAGAGGGCGAACTGCTGTTGCAGATCCTTTATCTGTCGCTCGATCCCTATATGCGCGGTCGTATGAACGCCACCAAATCCTATGCCAGGCCGGTCGATGTCGACGGTGTGATGGAGGGCGGCACCGTCGCGCGTGTGATGATCTCTCGCCATCCGGAATTTGCTGAAGGCGACATCGTCCTGTCCCACTCCGGATGGCAGAGTTTTGCATTGTCCGACGGTGTTGGGCTGCGCAAGCTCGATCCCGCGGCGGCGCCCATCACGACCGCACTGGGTGTGCTCGGAATGCCGGGCTTCACCGCCTATGCCGGTCTGCTCACCATCGGACAGCCGAAGCTTGGCGAAACGGTCGTCGTGGCGGCCGCCAGCGGTGCGGTCGGGTCGGCCGTCGGCCAGATCGCGCGCATCAAGGGAGCGCGTGCCGTCGGCATTGCCGGCGGTGCCGAAAAGTGCGCCTTCGTGCGAGACGAGCTGGGCTTTGACGCGGTCGTCGATCACCGGGCCGACGATTTTGCAGAGCAGTTGAAGGCAGCTTGCCCCGGCGGCATCGACATCTATTTCGAGAATGTCGGCGGTCCTGTCTGGGACGCGGTGTTTCCGCTGTTGAACGAGTTTGCGCGTGTGCCGGTCTGCGGGCTGATCGCGCAGTACAACGTCATCGCGGATGCCGGCACCGACCGGTTGCCGACATTGATGCAGCAAGTGCTGCACCGCAGCCTGACGATCAGGGGTTTCATCCAGCGCGAATTTGTCGACCAGCGCCCGGCCTTCTACCGCGAGATGGCCGACTGGATAGCATCCGGCCGGGTTCGATACAGGGAAGATATCGTGGATGGCATCGAAAATGCGCCACAGGCCTTTCTTGGCCTTCTCGAAGGCAGGAATTTCGGCAAGCTGATCGTGCGTATCGCGGAATAGTTGCTGCGCAACAATCAGTCGGGGCTGCCTCGAGCAATTTCAGGAAAAGTGTGAAACGCTTTTCCGTCCGGATTGCGTAAAAACAAGGAGTTAGAGCGGGTCGCCGTTTCCGTGAAACGGTGAACTGCTCTAGGCAATTTCTGCCGCAGCCGTGGCCGCGCCTTTCTGTTCACCACATCATGAAGGAGGCGACGTCCGCGTCCGAGACCTCGCCGGCGTTGACGTCGGCGATCGCCTGGTCGACGATCGCCACGCCCTCCGCCACTTCGTCTTCCGTCAGCGTCAGCGGTGGCATGAACTCCAGCACATTGGCCTTCAACCCGACATAGGTGAAGGCTGCACCCAGCTCATAGCCGCGATAGATGATCTTGGCCGTGGTCGCCGCCGCAACCGGCTCACGTGTCGTGCGGCCCTTGACCAGTTCGACGCCGATGGCAAGGCCGCGCCCGCGCACATCACCGATGATCTCATGCCTGGCGGCAAGGGCTCGCAGCGCGTCGGAAAACAGCATGCCGATCCGCGCCGAGCGCTCGACCAGGCCGTCCGTCTCGATCGTCTTCAGCACCGCGTTGCCGGCCGATGTCGCCACCGGATTGCCGGCGGTTGTCTGCAGCGCGAAGGCCGGCGCATGGTCCATGATCTCCTTAGGGCCGATCACGGCCGACAACGGCAAGCCACCGCCGATGCCTTTGCCGAAGACGACGAGGTCCGGCGTCAGTCCTTCATGCTGGAAGCAGTGCATCATGCCGCTGCGAGCGAGCCCGACCTTGACCTCGTCGACGACAATCTTGATGCCGTGCCTGCGGCAACGCTCCTGCAATGCCTTGAGAAAGCCAGGCGGCGGCACGATCAGCCCGCCATCCGACATCAACGGCTCGATGAACACCGCCGCGACCTGATGCGGCGGGCAGGTGGTCTCGAACTGGTAGTCGAGCAGCGCAAGCACGTCGTCGCTGCTGAAATTCGGTCGGAACGGATCGGGATAAGGCAGCAGAAGCACGCCCGGCCGGGGTAGCGTGTGGGTCATGGCGGTATGGCCGCTGATGCCCATCGAGCCGGAGAGATTTCCGTGATAGGAGCCGATGAACGAGATGAAGCGCGAACGGCCGGTGGCCGCCTGCAGCACGCGCACCGCGCAGTCGTTGGCATCCGACCCGGAATGGCCGAACCAGACGCGCCGTTCGCCTTCTCCGGGCGTAATCGCCAGCAGCCGCTCCGCCAGCGATACGGCGGGCTCGTTCGGGTAGAGCAGCAGGCTGGCGCCGGCCATGTCGCGGATCGACGTCTCGACCGCTTCGACGATGGCCGGATGGCCGTAGCCGAGCACCGCCGGACCGGCCGATCCCGAAAGGTCGAGCAAGGAGCGGCCGTCTTCCTCGATCAGCCGGTTGCCCCGGCCGCCGATGACGCTGAGCGGCGAGAAACGCAGCTTGCCGATCTGGGCGATGGTCGCGGCGTCACGTTCGCGCAAGCTGAGATTGCTCACGACACTTTCTCCGCCTTCTGTGCCGGCAGTGCCGCCGCCAGCCGGTCCGCCCATTCCTCGATGCCGCGCCGTGTCGACAAAAGGTCCTGCCGGATCTCGATGAGGACGGCGGCGATGCCGCGATCATCGCCATGGATGGGCACGGCGTAGTCGGCGTCACGGCTGATCACATAGGGCACGTTGGCCGCGACATTGAGCCCGGCGTCGGTGCGCAGGCCCGAAAGGATCGCTTCGGCGAGATCTCTTGCTTGGTCGTGCAGCACGCCGGCATGCCAGGGTCTGCTGACACCGAGGAAGACCGGCGTGAAGGAATGGATCGTCACGATCCGCGTCCGCCGGCCTGCCTGTGCCCGGCAGTCGAGATGCGCGGTCACCCGGTCATGAAACGGCGAAAAGATGATCTCGGCACGCCGGGTCCGCTCCGTCGCGTCGATGCCGACATTGCCGGGAATGCCGGTATCTTCCGACAGCACCGGAATGCTGCCCTGGGTATTGAGCGGCCGGTTGAGGTCGATCAGCAGCCGGGAGTAGCCGCTGAGGAAAGCTGGTGAATCGAGCTTCGCGGACAGCAGGCGGGTCACCTCGGCGGCGCCGATATCCCAGGCGATGTGGCGCTGCAGATGATTGGCATCGAGGCCGAGCTGTCGATACTCGGCCGGCATGTGGTTGGAGGCATGCTCGCACAACAGCACGATATCGGAACGGCCGTGCTCGTTGAGGACCTCGACGGCCTCCGGCCAATCTTTTTCGGTCCGTGCGGTCATCAATAGAGCGTCCGGTAGAGATCGCAGATGGAGGCCGGATCGAGACCGGCAAGACGCTCGGCTTCATGTCGTTTGAGGCCGACGAAAGTGTCGATGAAGACAGGCGCGAACCATCCCGTCACGGTGCCGTCGGCCAGCAACGCGTCCAGTGCCGCGGGCAGGGTTTCGGGCAGGCGCACTAGACCGAGACTTGCGCGCTCCGCCTCGCTCATCAGCGTCGGGTCGCCGGTGACCAAAGGTGGCGACGGCAGGCCCGCCTTCAGCCCTTCCAGCCCGGCGCGGATAATCGCCGCCAGCGACAGATAGGGATTGCCGGTGGCGTCCGCCGCCCGGTACTCGATATTGTACTGCCGCGCCGGATCGCGCCCCCCCATCGTCACTGTCGGGCAGATGCGCAGCGACGCCTCGCGGTCGCGGTCGGCGAGCCAGGTATAGGACGAACTCCAGCTGTGCGGCTTCAGCCGGTAGAAGGACGACACGCTCGACGCCGTCATCGCGGTCATTCCAGGCAGATGGCGCAGCACGCCGGCACAGAAGGCGCCGGCTTTGGCGGAAAGGCCGCCCGCCAGTGCCGGATCGTATGTCACCGGCTTGCCGGCCTCGTCGACGAAGCTGAAATGGATGTGGACGCCGTTGCCGACGGCAGTTGGCGCGGTTTTGGGCGCGAAGCTCGCACGCCAGCCGGCATTGCGCGCCAGTTCGCGCGTGATTTCGCGGATGGCGACGGCGCGGTCGGCTGCCGTCAGCGCGTCCGCCGGCTCGTGCGTCACCTCGAACTGCTCGTCGCCGAATTCGGCGATGACCACTTCGGGTGCGACGCCGGCCTCCTCCAGCGCCGCCATCAGGTTGGGCGCGAAGGGGTCGGTTCGCCTGAGCGCGGCGA
The DNA here is from genome assembly GCF_040319775.1 of Mesorhizobium sp. M0870. Classification (NCBI taxonomy): domain Bacteria; kingdom Pseudomonadati; phylum Pseudomonadota; class Alphaproteobacteria; order Hyphomicrobiales; family Phyllobacteriaceae; genus Mesorhizobium; species Mesorhizobium sp. M0870. Next base: position 143,197 of record NZ_JAMYOI010000003.1, on the reverse strand, counting down.
AAGACATCGAATGCGCCGGCGCGAAGCCGCCGTCGGCGACGTTGAATTCATGCTCGAAGGCGGCGATGACCGACAGGCCGGTCGCGGCTTTCAAATCGGCCGACGCCTCTTTGAGCATCGTGCGGGTGCAGCCGAGCCATGGGCTGCCGTCGAGCTCGACGATGTCGCCGGCGACCATGTCGAACGGCGTCGCCGATCCGGTGCGTGTCGTGCGAAAGCGCGCCTTGAGATCGGGGATCAGCCGCAGGTCGCCCGACGAGCCCCAGGGGTTGGGATCGACGATCGAGTTGAACGGCGTCAGCGACAGATTGGCCTGCAGCCAGCCGACCCCGGTCGTGGCGGTCTTCTGCAACTTGCTTTCGGCAACGAAACGGCCCCGCGTGACGGCGGAGAGATCCGTGGTGACGACGGCAACCAGAGGCTCGACGGTCGATGTCATGCCGGTTTTCCCAAAGCGTTGAAGCGGTCGACGACCGTGTCGGTGTCGGCCACCCAGCAGTAGCCGCCGAAGGCCTTGAGCGCGATGTCGTGGCGTTCCTGGGTGATGGTGGCGCAAGCATCCGATACGCAGGTGACGAGATAGCCGCGGTCGGCGCCGTCGCGCACCGCCATGTCGACGCATTGATCGGTCAGCACGCCGACCACGACGAGATAGCGGATGCCGAGGTTCTTGAGGAGATAGTCGACATTGGTCGAATTGAAGATGCCCGACGACGTTTTCGGCAGCATGATCTCGTCGCCAACCGGCGCCAGCGATGCCACCGGCAGTCCCTCGGGGAGGCTGGGTGCAATATGGATCGGCGTCAGCTTGTGGTCGAGCGAGCGGTCGCGGCCGTCTTCGGTCAGGCTCTGGATGATGGTGTGCAGCACCTCGACGCCATTGGCCCGCGCCGCGGCCAGCAGGCGCTCCTGGTTGGGGATCGTCCGCGAGGATGTCTGCCGGTAGAAATAGTGATCGGGGCCACGCTCCGGATGCGACGGATCGGCGCCCGGCTCCAGCCAGATGCGCTGCATGTCGACGAGCAGCAGTGCCGTTTCGCCGGCACGGAAGGCTTCGTCTCGTTTGGGTAGGGCCTGGGTCATGCTTTGTCGTCCTGCTTTGCTGATTTGGGTCCCGGCGTCTTGCGGGGTCCGGGTATCTTGCGCGCGCCGTTCTCTTGCGGGTCGCTGTCGAGCGTCACGGCATTGGCATGTCGCACCCTTTCGAGCCGCTCGATGCGGGCGCGGGCCTCGTCGCCCAGCGTCGAAACGATATGGGCGACCAGCGCCTCCATCTGGGCGATCGCCGGCGCCAGCGTGTCGTAGGGCGAGGCGACTTCGAGCGGGCTGACGATGGTGACTTCGGCGAGATCTGATATCGGCGACAGCCATTGGTCGGTGAACAGGACGATGCGCACATTGAGCGCCGCCGCTTGGCTCGCATAGGCCATCACATCAAGCTGATAGCGGCGATAGTCGAACACGACGAGCACGTCGCGGCGGTCGAGGTCGGCGAGCGTGTCGAAGGTCTGCGGGGAGAGCACACCAAGATCGCGAACCCCGGAGCGAAACTGCACGAGATAGCCGGCCAGCATGCCGGCGATGTGGCGGCTGAACCGGCCGCCAACCAGCACGACCTCGCCCTTGACCTCCATCAGCAGGCGGGCCGCCCGTTCGTATGTCTGGATGGGTGTCGCGGCGGTGGCTTTCTGCAAGGCCGTGGTGACGCTATCGAGATAGGCCAGCACGGCGCTGTCGTTGGAACCGCTCTGCCGCTTGGCCTCCATCATCAGCAGCGGCGAGTGCAGTCTTGCCTCGACTTCGGCCAGAAGCTTCGCCTGGAAATCCGGAAACCCTTCATAGCCGAGTTTTACGACCAGCCTCACCACGGTCGGATCGCTGACGCCAGCGCGCCGCGCAAGCGACGAAGCGGTGCCGAGGCCGGAGGTCGGATAGTCCGTCAACAGCAGCCGGACGATCTTCTCTTCCGACGGCGTCAGCGCAAGATCCCCGCGCATCAGAACATCGCGTATCGCCATGGGCCTCCCCGAAATCCATGTTCTCTTGTTTTGTCGAGTTTATTACAGAGATTTAAATCTTGGTCAACAATGAAGAGATGTTGACATTGTGTGATCGCTGGCCCTACCTTGTCGGAAAGCAGCCAAGAGACTGTGGGGAACAGCCATGCGAAACGGAAGCGACGTCATCGTCGTCGGTGCCGGTATTGTCGGATCGAGCGCCGCCTATCATCTGGCCAAGGCCGGTGTGAAGGTCACGTTGGTCGAGCAGACCCACCCCGCCGGCGGCCCGTCGGGCAAATCGTCGGCGCTGCTGCACGCCTTCTACCTGATGCCGGAACTGTCGCAGCTGTCCATCCGTGGCCGAGAGATCCTGGTGTCGCTGCCGGAAATCGCGGGCGAAGGATCCTTTGTCACCGAAATCGGCATGATGTGGGTCTGCGGCAACGACAACAAGGTGAGTTGGACGGCGGCAGCCGAACGCATCCGCGGCGAGGGCGCGCGCATCGAGACATTGTCGCCGCAGGCCTTTGCCGACGCGGCACCCGGCTTTGTCCTGGACAATGTCGCAATGGCGCTGTGGGAGCCGGAATATGGCTACGCCGATGCCTTCGGCGCCACCAACGCCATCGCCCGTGCCGCCCGCGCCAACGGTGCTGGGATCATGCAGAACACGTTGGTCGAGAGCCTCCAGCGGCAGGGCGACCGCATCACCGGCGTCACCTTGACCGATGGAACGGTGCTGGAAGCCGGTACCGTCGTCCTGGCCGCCGGGCCATGGACGCGCCGGCTGCTGGCGACAGTGGGCCTCGATCTGCCGCTGCATGTCGAGCGCCATCCGATGGCCGTGCTGGACGCTGCCGGCAAGGCAAGGCAGGTCATGCCGTTCGCCTGGTGCGACGACATTTCCTGCAACTATGCACGGCCCGACAATGACGGCGTCATCCTGGCCGGCACCTGGGCCGGCGGCGGCACCGGCCTGCGCCATGAGCATGCAGGCCGTCCGCGCCTTGTCGAAAATCCCGACAACTACATGGAAGGTGTCGAGGAAGCTGAATCGGTCGAGATCCTGGAGACCTTCGCCACCCGCTTGCCGGCCATGGCCGAACTTGGCATCCGCCCCGGCTATGCCGGGCTCTACGACATGAGCCCCGACGATCTGCCTGTCATCGGCGCCATGCCTGGGGTCGAAGGGCTGGTCGTTTCTGCCGGATCCTCCGGCCACGGCTTTAAGACCGGTCCAGCCGTCGGCGAGGCCGTGGCCAGGCTGGTCACCGAGGGAGCACAGCCGATCCTGGCGCCGTTTTCGCCCGATCGCTTCAGGGCCGCGTGATGGCGTCGCCGACGATGAGCGAGAGCAACTCACGCGGCCTCATGCCGGCCGCGTTTCGCAACGCCACCGCCGATGCCCTGTGCATGGTCGCGGTGCTGCTGCTGGTGGCGCTTGCCGCCTTTGTCTTCGGCAGCGCCGCCATGCAACGTGTGGTCACCTATGCAGCGATCATGCTGACGGCGGTGCTTGGCCTGCAGATATTCTCCGGCAACAGCGGCATCGTCTCGTTCGGCCAGGCCGCCTTTGTCGGCCTCGGCGCCTACGCTACGGGCATCCTCACCATGCCGACCGCATTGCAGCGAACGGCGCTGCGCGACCTGCCGCAATTCCTCGCAGGCCATCAACTCTCCTTTGTCGCGGCGCTGGCCGTCGTCCTTGCTCTCGCGGTCATCGTCGGCCTGTTGACCGGCACGCCGCTGCTCAGGCTTTCCGGATCGAGCGCTTCGATCGCAACGCTTGCCATGCTGATCATCGTCTACACGCTGCTGGTCGCCGGACGCGAAATCACCCGCGGCAGCCAGCCATTTTACGGCGTGCCGCGCGAGGTCGGGCTGTGGACGGCTGCCGCTGTCGCTTCGGTGGCGCTGGTGGCGGCGAGGTTGTTTCGCGAAACCTCCTTCGGCCTTGCCACCCGCGCCGCCGCCAATGACGAGCGTGGTGCGGCCGCCGTCGGCGTCGACCAGCGCACGGCGCGTCTGGCCGCCTGGGTGGCGGGCGTCGTCGCCGCCATGGCCGCCGGCGCCATGATGGCGCAATTCCTTGGCGCGTTTTCGCCGCGCGATTTCTATTTCGACCTCGGCTTCACCATGCTCGCCATGCTGATCGTCGGCGGCATGACCTCGTCGCTCGGCGCTTTCGCCGGCGTCATCGTCACCATCGTTTTGGTCGAAGTGGTGCGCCGCTTCGAGGGCGGCGGCGAGGTGCTCGGCCTGCATCTGCCTGTCCTGTTCGGCTTGACCCAGGGCGTGCTGGCCATCGCCATGATCCTGGTCATCTGGCGACGCCCGACCGGTCTGTTCGGCGAGCGTGAGCTCAACCTTTTGCGCCGGCCGGGACGCCAGGCCGTGACGGCTTCGGCGGCACCTCCGCAGCATGTCGAGAGTGACCGGCTCACCGCCGACCATCTGTCGCGCCGCTATGCCGGCGTCGTTGCCGTCGATGACGTCAGTTTGAGCTTCGGGACAGACAGCATCACCGGCATTATCGGTCCCAATGGCGCCGGCAAGACCACGCTGCTCAACATGCTGGCCGGTGATGTCCAGCCAAGCACCGGCACGGTGTCTGTCGGCGGCGCGGTGCGGCAGGCTTCGGCCTTTCGCTTCGCCCGCTCCGGCGTTGCCCGCACCTTCCAGAACATCCGCGTTTTTCCGCACATGACGGTGCTCGAAAATGTCGTTGTCGCAGCACGCCAGGTGGAACCTGATCTCGGCCATGCCGAGGCGGCGGCGATGAGCGAGCTTGCGCGCATGGGGCTGGAGAGATTTGCCGATCAGCCGGCCGCCAGGCTTGCCTATGGCCAGCGCCGCCGGCTCGAAGTGGCACGCGCCCTGGTGTTGAGGCCACGCTTCCTGCTGCTCGACGAGCCGGCCGCCGGCATGAACGCCGTCGAGACCGCCGAACTGGTCTCGATTCTATCGACGGTTCGCGCGGAGCGCCGCATCGGCGTCGTGCTGATCGAACACGACATGCGGCTGGTGATGAATTTGTGCGAGCGCATCGTCGTCATCGATCATGGCCGCGTCATCGCTGACGGCACGCCCGGCGACGTCCAGAAGAACCCCGCCGTGATCGCCGCCTATCTCGGCAGCCGCACGGCGCGTGCCAAGACCGCAACAGCTGAAAACCAGACCGCATGACCTGCAACGACAACCAATCATAAAAATCCAGAAGGAGAACCGACATGCCAAGCCTCTATCGCCTCCATCGCGCCGCCCTGTGCGCTGCCGTGTTCGGCATCGCCGCCATTTCGACGGCCAGCGCCGAGGAGATCATCATCGGTGCCGCGACCGCGCAGACCGGCGGCCTTGCCCCTTACGACCAGCCGGCACTTGCCGGCCTGCGCATGTCGCTCGACGAACTCAACGCCAAGGGCGGGCTCGGCGGCAAATACACCGTCAAGCTTTTGATCAAGGACACGCGCTCCGATACCGCGCAGACCGCCACCGTCGCCCAGGAGCTGATCGACGCCGGCGCCAAGATCATGATCACGCCGTGCGATGCCGATCCCTCGATTTCCGCCGGCCAGCTCACCCAGCCGCTCGGCATTCCGACCCTGACGCTGTGCGGCTCCGCCCCGGTGCTGACCGGCGCGGTCGGCGACGTCATGTTCGGCACCTATCCGGCCGACAATGTGCAGGCGACGGCGGTCGCCGACTTTGCCGTCTCCGAAGGCAAGAAGAAGGTGTTCCTGCTGACCTCGCCGGACTCCACCTACACCGCCAATCTGCCGGAATATTTCGGCAAAGTGTTCGAGAAGAAGGGCGGCGCCATTGTCGGCCGCGGCACCTTCAGCATGGGCCAGCCCGACTTTTCCGCCGAGATCACCAACATCAAGGGCCTGGCCGACAAGCCCGACCTGATCATGACGGCGGCCTACGAGCCGGATTTCCCGGCCTTCATCCAGCAATTGCGCGGCGCCGGCGTCACCATCCCGGTCTATGGCGCCGATGCCATCGGCACGCCGACCATCAAGGCGCTCGGCAAGCTGGTCGACGGCGTCGTCTACACCGCGGCCGGCTATGCCGAGCCGGGCAGCAAGCTAGAGGCCTTCAACGCCGCCTTCACCAAATATGCCGGCCACGCACCGGAATCGACCTATGAGGTCAATGGCTACGAGATCGGCCTGATCCTCGACCAGGCGGTCAAGACGGCCGGCTCCGACGACCCGAAGGCGATCCGCGACGCCATCGCCGGCCTCAAGGATTTCGAAGGCATCACCGGCAAGATCACCTATGCCGGCACCGATCGCATGCCGTTGCGGCCAGTGGCGCTGATGCGCTACGAGGGCGGCGAGGGCAAGCATGTCCAGACACTGATCCCCGACGCTGCCGACGTTCCCGCGCCGTGATGTCATGCTGAGCGTCGAAGCCCTGAAAATCCGGTACGGCGAGGTCGAGGCGGTGCGCCGCGTCGACCTCACCGTCGGCAGCGGCGAGATCATCGCGCTGGTCGGCGCCAACGGCGCCGGCAAGAGCTCGACGCTCGGCGCCGTCGCCGGGCTGGTGCCGGCGGCATCCGGCAAGGTGGTCTTCGACGGTGTCGACATCACCGGCCTGGCGCCGGAGGCGATAGCCCGCAAGGGCGTCGCGCTGGTTCCCGAAGGCCGCCGTATCTTCGCCAGCCTGACGGTGGCCGACAATCTGCGTCTCGGCGGCGCGGTGCATCAGCCGGCGGCCGAGGCAAGGCTGCGCGAGGAGGAGATGCTGGAGTTGTTCCCGATCCTGCGCCGCTACCATCGCGTCAAGGGCGGCAATCTGTCGGGCGGCGAACAGCAGATGCTGGCCATCGCCCGCGCGCTGATGGGCAAGCCGCGCATGATCCTGCTCGACGAGCCCTCGCTCGGCCTTGCCCCGCAACTGATCGACACCGTCTTCGACCTGATCGCCGAACTGCGCCGCAAGGGCCTGACCATCCTTCTGGTCGAACAGAATGTGGCGCTGGCGCTCGAAATCGCCGACCGCGCCGTCGTGCTCGCCAATGGCGAAGTGGTGCTGGCCGGCACGGCAAAAGAACTCGCCTCCTCGGACCTCGTCCGCCAGGCCTATTTGGGAGCTTGAGAAGCATGATCGCGCAGCAGATCATCAATGCGGTGAGCCTCGGCGGCGTCTATGCGCTGCTGGCGCTCGGGCTGGCGATCGTTTTTCCATCGTCGGCCTCATCAACTTCGCCCATGGCGAGCTGATGACGCTGTCGGGCTACGCGCTTCTGGCCTCGCTGGTGCTCGGCTTTCCCTTCCCGGTAGCCGTGCTTGTCGCCGTCTCCTGCGGCGCGCTCGCCGCTGTCGCCATGGAGCGTATCGCCTTCAGGCCGATGCGCGGCGCCAGCGTCACCAGCCTGCTGTTGACCAGCTTTGCCGTCTCCAGCCTGTTGAAGGTCGTATTCCAGAACGGCATTTCGGCGCGGCCGCAAGCTGTCGCCATGCCCGGTTGGATGACCGGCGCCTTCTCCTTCGGCGATTTCACCATCGGCGTCGGTCCCAGCATCTCCATCGTCGTCTCCGCACTGGCGCTGATTGCGCTGGAAGTCTTCCTTCGCCGCTCGGTGACCGGCACGGCGATGCGCGCCGCGGCGGAAGATTTCGACGTCGTGCGCCTGATGGGCATTCCGGCCAGCCGCATCATCGCCACCGCCTTTCTGCTCTCCGGCCTGCTGGCCGGGCTGGCGGCCATGCTGTGGGTGGCGCAGCGTGCCTCGGTCGATCCGCTGATGGGCTTCACGCCGGTGCTGAAGGCCTTCATCGCCGCCGTCGTCGGCGGGCTCGGCAGCCTGCCCGGTGCTGTAGCCGGCGGTTTCCTGCTAGGCATCATCGAGGTGCTGTTGCAGGCGACATTGCCGGGAGCGATCGCCCCTTATCGCGACGCCATCGTGCTGTCGGGCGTCATCGCCGTGCTGCTGGTTCGCCCGCAAGGCCTGATCCCGGCGGTTCGCGCCCAGCGAAGCTGACCTGATGTATACAAAGCCTGAATTTGCGCCGCTGTCGCGCGACGAGGTGTTCGGCCTGATCGAGGCCGCGGCCTTTGCCACGGTGGTGACAGCGGGACCGCAGGGCCTTGCCGTCTCGCATCTTCCCTTCGTGCTCGATCGCGCGCGTGGTGAAAACGGAACGCTGGTCTCGCATCTCGCCAGGGCCAATCCGCACAGCACCTTGATCAGCGAAGGCAGGGAGACGGCCGCCATCTTCCACGGTCCGCATGGTTACATCTCGCCGTCCTGGTATCCGCGCAATCCGGTGCGCGACAGCGCGCCGACCTGGAACTTTGCCGTCGTGCATTGTCATGGGCATCCGGTTCCGCTCGACGATCATGCCACCGCCCGGCATCTCTTGCAGCTTGTCGACGTGCTGGAGAAAGATCGCGAGGATCGCTGGCGCATGCGCGAGCTCGGCCCTGGCGGCATGGAGCGGCGCATACCTGGTGTCATAGGGTTTGACCTGCCGATCGATCGGCTCGAGGCCAAGTTCAAGATGGGTCAGGATGAGCGCCTCTACGACACAGGCGGAGCCATCAGGGCGCTGGAGCAAAATGACCCTGCGCTGGCAACGATGATGAAGACGCACAACGCGCATCGCCAGGACTGACCGGCTGCATGCGGCAAGGACAAGAAAAAATGATTCCCAATCTCAACATCGTCCCCTTCGTCAGCGTCGACCACATGATGAAGCTGGTGCTGAAGATCGGCGTCGAGCGCTTCCTCGTCGAACTCTCAGGCTACATCGAGGACGATTTCCGCCGCTGGGAACTGTTCGACAAGACGCCGCGCGTCGCCTCGCACAGCGCCGAAGGCGTCATCGAGCTGATGCCGACCAGCGACGGCGAGGTCTATGGCTTCAAATATGTCAACGGGCACCCCAAGAACATGCGCGAGGGCCGCCAGACGGTGACCGCCTTCGGAATGCTCGCCGATGTCCACAATGGCTACCCCGTATTGCTGTCGGAAATGACCATCCTGACCGCGCTGCGCACGGCGGCGATGTCGGCCCTGGCCGCCAAGTACCTGGCGCCGACTGGCTCCGACTGCATGGCGCTGATCGGCAACGGCGCTCAGGCCGAATTCCAGGCGGTAGCCTTCAAGGCGCTGCTCGGCGTCGACAGGCTGAGGCTTTACGACATCGATCGCAAGGCCACCGAAAAATGCATCCGCAATCTGGCCGGCCTCGGCTTCGACATGGTCGCCTGCGGCACCGCGCAAGAGGCGGTAGAAGGGGCCGACATCATCACCACCGTCACCGCCGACAAGCAGTGCGCCACCATCCTCACCGACAACATGGTCGGCTCCGGCGTGCACATCAACGCCGTCGGTGGCGACTGTCCCGGCAAGACCGAACTGCACCGCGATATCCTGCTGCGCTCCGACATCTTCGTCGAATATCCGCCGCAGACGCGCATCGAGGGCGAGATCCAGCAGCTTGCACCAGATCACAAGGTGACCGAGCTGTGGCAGGTGATGTCGGGCGCCGTACAAGGCCGGCGCGATGCGACCCAGATCACGCTGTTTGATTCGGTCGGTTTCGCCATCGAGGATTTTTCGGCACTGCGTTACGTCAGGGATCAACTGCGCTCGACCGGCCTCTATCAGGAACTCGACATGCTGGCCGACCCCGACGAGCCGCGCGACCTGTTCGGCATGCTGCTGCGGGCGGCCCAGCAGGGTTGAGACATCGGTCGTTCAGATAGCCGAACCCCACATGGCATCCGGCACCACCACCAGCTTGCCGACGAAATCCTTGGCGATGAAATCCGCTTGCGCATGGTGGAAATCGGAGAGCTTGTAGACGCCGCCGACCAGCGGCCGGATCTTTTTCGCCTCGATGTGCCCGACGATGCGGCGGAAATCCGCGCGCGTGCCCTGGCTTGAGCCATGCAGCTGCAATTGCTTCAGGTACATGGTCCTGAGATCGAGCTGCACGACCGGGCCGGCGATTGCGCCAGCCGTGGTGTAGCGGCCCTCGGGCCTGAGAATACGCAGGAGGTCATTGAAGATGGCACCGCCAACGAGGTCGGCGACAACGTCGATCGGCTGGCCTCCGGTCGCCTCGTTCACGGCATGCGGCAGGTCGGCAACGCCACGGGTGATGACAGCCTCTGCGCCGATGTCGCGCACCGCCTGCTCCTTGCCCTTGCCGACGACGGCATAGGGGATGGCGCCGCGCGCCCGTGCCAATTGCACGATGCCGGAGCCGACGCCGCCCGAGGCGCCGGTGACCAGCACGCGCTCGCCGGCCTTGAGCGCGGCGCGCTCCAGCATCTGTTCACCGGTCAGGTAGGCGCAGCAGAAGGTGGCGAGTTCGATATCGCTCATGTCGGTGTCGATGACATGAGCGTTCTCGGCCGGCACCGCCTGGTATTCGGCGTAACCACCGTCGCGGCCGTGGCCCATATAGTCGATGTCGGCGAGCGAATCGTCGTCGCGATTGTAGATCGAGAAATCGACCATCACCCGTTCGCCGATACGGTCCGGCGACACTCCTTCGCCGACAGCGGCGACGATACCGACGGTGTCCGTGCCCTGGATGCGCGGGAAAACAAGCGTGTTGCCCTGGCGGCGCCATGTCGACACGGCGGCAGCGTCCTCCTCCGTGCCATAGGCGCCCTGGCGCACCCAGACATCGGTGTTGTTCATCCCGCAAGCGCTGACCTTGACCAGCACTTCACCGGGAGCGGGCGAGGGCACTTTCACGTCGCTGCGGTAGACGAGTTTTTCCGGTCCGCCGTGCCCGGTCAGCAGCACGGCGGCCATGGTGGCGGGGAGGGTCCTGGTCATGGCATTCATAGTCACTCTCAGAGATCGGCAAACACGTTTTTCACCGCATCGGCTGTCTTCGACACGACGATGTCGGCTTCCTCGCGGGTCAGGCAGAGCGGCGGCGCAAAGCCCAGAATGTCGCCCTGCGGCATGGCGCGGCCGATGACGCCGCTTGCGGCAAGCGCCGTCGCCACCTGCGGCCCGATCTTGAGCGAAGCGTCGAAGAACACCCGGTCGTCCTTGTCGGAGACGAACTCCACCGCCGCCAGCATGCCGTCGCCGCGGACGTCGCCGACATACCTCTGGCCGCCGACCGCCTTGGCGAGATCCGCGCGGAAATAGGCGCCTTTCTCGCGGGCATTGGTCACAAGATCCATCTCGTCGATCAGTTCGAGATTGGCGACGCCGGCGGCAACGCAGATCGGATGCGCGGAATAGGTCCAGCCATGGCCGAGCGAACCGAGTTTGTCGGAGCCTTCAACCAGCACCTGCCACATCTTGTCCGCGACGATGACGCCCGACAGCGGCGCATAGGCCGAGGTCAGGCCCTTGGCGATGGTGATCAGGTCCGGCTTGATGCCGTAGTGGTCGGAGCCGAACATGGTGCCCAGCCGGCCGAAGCCCGTCACCACTTCGTCGGCGACCAGCAGCACATCGTACTTCTTAAGCACCGCCTGGATCTTTTCCCAATAGAAGGCCGGCGGCGGCACGATGCCGCCGGTGCCCAGGATCGGCTCGCCGATGAAGGCAGCGACCGTTTCCGGGCCCTCAGCCAGGATCATCTCCTCGAGCTTGTCGGCGCAATGCTGCGAAAATTGCTCCTCGCTCATCGAGCGGTCGGCGCGGCGGAAATAATAAGGCGCCTCGGTGTGCAGGATCGGCGCGCGCGGCAGGTCGAAGGCGTTGTGGAACAGGTCGAGCCCGGTCAGCGATCCCGTCATCACGCCCGAGCCGTGATAGCCGCGCCAGCGCGAGATGATCTTCTTCTTCTCCGGCCGGCCGAGCACGTTGTTGTAGTACCAGATCAGTTTGATGTTGGTTTCGTTGGCATCCGAGCCTGAGAGGCCGAAATAGACCCTCGACATGCCTTGCGGCGCGCGGTCGATGATCATCTTGGCGAGCGTGATCGAGGCTTCGGTGCCGTGGCCGACATAGGCGTGGTAGTAGGCGAGGTTCTTCGCCTGGGCGGCGATGGCGTCGGCGATCTTCTGGCGGCCGTAGCCGACATTGACGCAATAGAGGCCGGCGAAGGCATCGAGGCTCTTCCTGCCATTGTTGTCCCAGACGGTGACGCCTTCGCCGCCGGCCATGATGCGCGTCGGGCTTTCGCCCCGCGCATGCGTGCCCATATGCGTCGAGGGATGGAAGAAGTGGTCGCGATCCCAGGCGGCGAGTTCGTTGGACTGGTCGAGCATTCTTTTAACTCCTGACAAAAGGGTGATTCCGGTGCAGCTTAAGCTACATCGAGGCAGAGATATTTGAGATCGGTGAAAGCCTCGAGTCCGTGGCGCGAGCCTTCGCGCCCGATGCCCGATTGCTTGACGCCGCCGAACGGGATCGGCGCGCCGGTGATCTTGACGCGGTTGATGGCGACCATGCCGTAGTCGAGCGCGCGGCCCATGCGCTGCTGCCGGCCACCATTCTCCGTTACGACATAGGCGACGAGGCCATACTCGGTGGCGTTGGCGCGGGCAATCACTTCATCCTCGCTGTCGAACGGCGTCACGGCGGCAACCGGGCCAAACGTCTCCTCGCGCATGATCAGCGCCTCGTCGGAAACATCGGCCAGCAGTGTCGGCTGGTAGAACAGGGGGCCAGCCTGATGTCGCTTGCCGCCGGTGAGGCAGCGCGCGCCATGGGTCAGCGCGTCTGCGACCTGCTCTTCCACCTTCTTGATGGCGCGCTTATGCATCAGCGGCCCGATGTCAATGTCATCTGCAAGGCCATTGCCGGTCCGCAGCGTCTCGATGCGCTTGGCGAAGGCGGCGCAGAACCGATCGTAGATCGGACGCTGGACGTAAATGCGGTTGGCGGCGAGGCAGTCCTGGCCCGACGTGGCGAATTTGGCGTCGATGGCGATATCAACCGCTTTGTCCAGATCGGCATCGGCAAAGACGATCAGCGGGGCATGGCCGCCAAGCTCCATCACCAGCCGCTTCATGGTCGCAGCACTCTGCGCGGCGATCAGCCGGCCGATCTCGGTCGAGCCGGTAAAGCTCATGGCGCGAACGCGCGGGTCTTCGCACATCCGCCCGACGATGGTCGAAGCCTTGCCGGTGACGATGTTGAAGGCGCCTGCGGGCAGGCCGGCGCGCTCACCGAGTTCGGCCAGCGCCAGCGCCGACAGCGGTGTTTCCGAGGACGGATGCGCAACGATGGTGCAGCCGGCGGCAAGGGCTGCCGCAGCCTTGCGGGTCAGCATCGCCGACGGAAAGTTCCACGGCGTGACGATGCCGACGACACCGAGCGGCTCGCGCCGCACGATCATTTCGGCGTTCGGCAGATGGCTGGTGACGCTCTCGGCGTTCAGGCGTTTTGCTTCCTCGGCATACCACTCGATGAAAGAGGCGGCGTAGTCGATCTCGCCCAGCGATTCCTGCAGCGGCTTGCCCTGTTCCAGCGTCATCAGCAGAGCCAGATCATCCTTGGCGCCGATGATCAACTCGAACCATTTGCGCAGGATTTTGGAGCGCTCCTGCGGCAACAGCGACCGCCATGCCGGAAAGGAGCGTGCGGCGGCATCGATCGCCTTTGTCGTCTGCCGTGCATCTAGCGCGGCGACGAAAGCGACAGTCGTGCCGGTGGCCGGATCGGTGACCTCGAAGCTTTCAGCGGCTTCGCTTGCCGTCCAGTGGCCATCGACATAGGCGAGTTCACGCAGCAGCCGGCGGTCGGTCAGGCGGTCGAGCGCTTCATGGCGATGCGAGCGGGCGAAATGCGCGGACATGGTCGAGACCTCCCGGTTCGGACTGATGCGGGAAGACTATCCGCCCGATGCAGATAGAGAGGCTGTTTGGATGCCTCGAAGGAGAGAGACTCTCTCTTTTGTCCCGCCCCGACAGATGATCTCTCCGCCTTAAGCCGACGCCGGCAGCAGGTCGGCTATGGGCAGCGCGATCTCGTCCTTCACCGTCTTGGTGACGATGTAGGTGAAGTAGCGGTCGATGCCGATTTCCCGTTCGAGCAAGCCATCGACCAGCCGCTGATAGGCGTCGATGTCGCGCGCCATCACCTTCACCACATAGTCGACGCCGCCGCCGACAGACCAGCAGGCGACGATCTCGGGAACATCGCGGATGACGCGCTCGAAGCGGTCGAAATCGGCCTGGCGGTGGTTTGCCAGCGTCACCTCCATCAGGACGGTGGCAACGGGTGCGACGACGCGCATGGCGATCCTGGCGTGATAGCCCGAGACGATGCCGGCCTTCTCCAGCTTGCGCAGCCGCATCCAGCACGGCGTCGGCGACAGGCCGACCTGCTCGGCCAGCGCCAACTTGGTGATGCGTCCGTCGCGCTGGATGGCGTCGAGGATTTTCAGGTCGATCGGGTCGAGTTTCGCGGATGTCATCAGAGCTCACTTTTCGTCCGAGTACCATGACGGCGCATTATTTCGATTGTCAATTGCACTGATTTCGATCTCTAATAAGTCATGACATTGTGGCAACCCGATCCCGCGCTCATCCGGCGCCCGGCCTATCAATCGCTGGCCGACCAGTTCGCGCGCGCCATCCATGACGGGCGCCTCGCCAATGGCGCGCGGCTGCCGACCCATCGACGTCTGGCCGACGACCTCAAGCTTTCTGTGCAGACGGTGAGCCGCGCCTATGAGGAATTGATCCGCCGCGGGCTGATTTCGGGCGAGATCGGCCGCGGCAGCTTCGTCCAGACGCAGCGCCGCGAGCCGGAACCGCCCTATCTGCCGGAGCGGCTCGGCGAAGTCATCGATCTGTCGATCCTGAAGCCGGTCTGCGAGCCGATGCATCTGGAGCGGCTGAAGCAGGCGCTGGGCTGGCTGGCCGAGAACCTGCCGTCGAGTTCGGCACTGTCGTTTCGGCCCAACATGGTGTTTCCGCGCCACCGCGCGGTGGCGGTCGAATGGCTGAAACTGTGCGGTCTCGACACCTCCGCGCAGAACATCAGCCTGACCAACGGCGCCACCGCCGGCATGACGGTAGCGCTGATGAGTGTCGCCCCGCCGGGCTCGACGGTCGCCACCGAGGCGATCGGCCACCATACGCTGGTGCCGTTGGCACGCTATCTCGGCTTCAACCTGGAAGGCCTGCCGATCGACGACAACGGCCTGATCCCGGAAGCGCTGGACGAAGCCTGCCGGCTTTCCGACATCCGCGCGGTCTTCGTGCAGCCCTCGGTGATCAACCCGACGGCGACGTTGATGGATGCGGCGCGGCGCGAGCAGATCGCGGCGGTTGCGCGCAAGCACGACATCGCTATCATCGAGAACGATGTGCTCGGTCCGCTGGTCGAAGACCGGCCGCCGCCGGTTGCCGCGTTCGCGCCGGAGCGCACGCTCTACGTCACCTCCTTCACCAAGATCACCGTGCCCGGGCTGCGCATCGGCTATCTCGTCGCACCCGACCGCTATGTCGCCGCCGTCGCCAACCGGCATCTGGTTTCGAACTGGATGGCGACGCCGCTGGTGGCCGAGATCGCCACAAAATGGGTGACCGACGGGACGGCGATGGAGCTTGTCCACTGGCAGCGCGCGGCTTTGCGGCGCCGGCAGGATATTGCAGCGCAAGTGCTGGCGGGGGTCGGCTATCGCGCCCGGCGAGACGGGCTGCATGTCTGGCTGCAACTGCCGGCCGACCGCGCCGAGGAAAGCTTTGTCGCCCAGGCCCGCCTGCAGGGTGTGGCGATTGCACCCGGCACGTCCTTCCGTATTTCGGCTGCGCCGTGGCATCCGGCGGTGCGTATCTCGCTGGGTTCGACCACCGAGGGGGAACTGCGCGCCGGCCTCGGCGTTGTCACCAAGCTGCTGCTTGGCGATCCGGAACACCTGCTGCTCGCTATCTAGGCTGGGGTTGCTCGGAAATTGTGCGGAATCAGAAATAATTGTCATGATATTATTTTCTCAATTGACATGATTTGGCGCGTTCCGCATCGTTAAGAGCATAGACCTCTCCAGGACGGGGAACTGCAGTGCCCACGCCCATCATCAAGATCGACGCCATTTCAAAAAGCTTCGGCACTTTCAAAGTGCTGGACGGCCTGTCGATGCAGGTCATGCCTGGCGAAAAGCTGGCACTGATCGGCCCGTCGGGCTCGGGCAAGACGACAATCCTGCGCATCCTGATGACGCTGGAGCGCATCGATGGCGGTCATATCCAGATCGACGGTGAGCAGCTCTATCACATGGAACGCAACGGCCAGTTGCTGCCCGCCGATGAGCGACACCTGACAAGGATGCGCCAGAAGATCGGCATGGTCTTCCAGCTGTTCAACCTGTTTCCGCACAAATGCGTCATGGACAATGTCACGCTGGCGCCGATGCTGACCAAGGGCACGCCGCGTGCGGCCGCCGAAAAGCGGGCGATGGAACTGCTCGAGATGGTCGGCATGGCCGACAAGGCGAAAAGCATGCCGGCACAGCTTTCCGGCGGGCAGAAGCAGCGCGTGGCGATCGCCCGGGCGCTGGCGCTGTCGCCAAAGATCATGCTGTTCGACGAGGTGACGTCGGCGCTCGATCCGGAGCTGGTCGAGGAGGTGATGAACGTCATGCGCAAGCTTGCCGCCGAGACCGACATGACCATGCTGCTGGTCACCCACGAGATGGGCTTTGCCCATGATTTCGCCGACCGGGTGCTGTTCTTCGATCGTGGCAGGATCGTCGAGGAGGGCAAGCCCGACGAGATTTTCCGCAATCCCAAGCAGGAGCGCACGCAAGGCTTCCTGAAGAAGATCATCGCGGCCGGACATCGCGTCTGACCGCAATGCCCAAGGCGACGAAGTCGTCCCGAGGTGGCGAGAGCCGCCTCGTAACAAAGCAAGACAAGAAACAAGGAGTTGGGAACAATGAAAAAACTTGGCATTCTGGCTGGCGTCGCCAGCCTTGCGTTGGCGGCGGTGCTGGCCGCCTCGAACGTGGGTTCGGCCGATGACAGCAAGCTCGAACAGCTCAAGGCGCAAGGTTTCGCCCGCCTCGCCATCGCCAACGAGCCGCCCTATACGGCGGTCGCCGCCGACGGCAAGGTTTCGGGTGCCGCGCCTGATGTGGCCCGCGAGATATTCAAGCGGCTCGGCGTCGCCGACGTCGCCGCTTCGATCTCCGAATATGGCGCCATGATCCCTGGCCTGCAGGCCGGTCGCTTCGATGTCGTCACCGCCGGCCTGTTCATGAAGCCGGAACGCTGCGCCGCCGTCGTCTATTCCGAGCCGGTGCTTTGCGATGCCGAGGCGATGTTGGTGAAGAAGGGCAATCCGAAGGGCTTCAAGAGCTATGAGGATGTCGCCAAGGATACGACTGCGACCATCGGTGCGCCGGGCGGCGGCACTGAGGAGAAGCTCGCCCTCAATGCCGGCGTGCCACGCGATCGCGTCATCGTCGTGCCGGATGGCCAGAGCGGCGTGAAGATGCTTCAGGATGGCCGCATCGACGCTTATTCGCTGCCCGTCCTGTCGATCAATGATCTGGTCAAGAAGGCCAACGATCCGAACCTCGAAGTCATCGCTCCGGTGCAGGGCGCACCGGTCTATTGCGACGGCGCCGCCTTCAAGAAGGGCGACGAGGCACTGCGCGACGCCTTCGACGTAGAACTGGCCAAGATGAAGAAATCAGGCGAGTTCGCCAAGATCATCGAGCCCTACGGCTTCTCGGCGGCGGCCGCGATGTCGACCAGCCGCGACAAGCTCTGCGCGGCGAAGTGAAGTAAGGAAGACCCCTTCATCCGGCCCTTCGGGCCACCTTCTCCCGGCTGGGGAGAAGAGGCTGGCGCCGACGCTGGTGGTCTCCTCTCCCCGCCGGGGAGAGGTCGGCCGAGCGTAGCGGAGGCCGGGTGAGGGGGCTTCGACCAAACGTCCAGGTGGAACAGTACATTAGATGACCCAGTGGTCCGGCTATTTCGGCCTGATATTGCAGGGAGCGCTTGTCACCATCGAGCTGACGCTGATGGGGTCGGTGCTTGCGCTGTTCATGGCCTTTCTTGCCGGAATGGGGCGGCTGTCGCGTTTCTTCGTGCTGCGCGCGCTGGCTACCGCCTACATCGAATTCTTCCGCGGCACCTCGATCTTCGTGCAGTTGTTCTGGGCCTATTTCGTGCTGCCCTTCATCGGCATTTCGCTGACCCCGTTGCAGGCCGGCGTGCTGGCGCTCGGCCTCAATGTCGGCGCCTATGCCGCCGAAGTGGTGCGTGGCGCCATCCAGTCGATCGGCCGCGAACAGTATGAGGCCTGCACAGCGCTCAATCTCGGCCGCTGGCAAGGCATGCGCCACATCATCCTGCCGCAGGCGCTGCTGGTGATGCTGCCGACTTTTGGCAACAATGCCATCGAATTGCTCAAGGCGACCGCCGTGGTGTCGCTGATCTCGCTCACCGACCTGACCTTCCAGGCGCAGGTGGTGCGCGCCCAGACCGGCAACACCCTGGTGCCGTTCACCACCATCCTGATCATCTATTTCGTCCTCGCCCTGCTCATCTCGTGGGGCGTGCGCTCGCTGGAACGACGCATGGCGCGCGGCCTCGATGGGGTGCGTGCCTGATGGCCAATTCCCTTCTGACAAATTGGGCTTGCTGATGGAGTGGGATTGGAACTTCGTCTGGGAAATCATGCCGACGCTGATCCAGGGGGTGAAGATCACCATCCTGGCGACGCTGCTCGGCTCGGTGCTGGCGGCGATCGTCGGGCTTGGCATTGCGCTTGCGCGCCGCTCGCCCAACAAAGCGCTGTCGCGCACGGTCGGCTTCCTCGCAGAGTTCATCCGCGGCACGCCATTGCTGGTGCAGCTCTATTTCATTTTCTACGTGCTGCCCGACATCGGCATCCTGCTGCCGCCGCTGGTCGCCGGTGTCATCGGGCTCGGGCTGCACTACGGCACCTACACGGCGGAAGTTTATCGCGCCGGCATCGACAATGTGCCGCGCGGCCAGTGGGAAGCGGCCAAGGCGTGCAATCTGAGCGCCACGCAGACCTGGACCAACATCATCATTCCGCAGGCTATCCCGCCGATGATACCGGCGCTCGCCAATTACTTCATCGCCATGTTCAAGGAAACGCCGCTGCTGTCGGCAATCACCGTGCTGGAACTGATGAACCAGGCCAAAAGCGTCGCCAACACCTACTATCGCTATATCGAGCCGATCACCCTGGTCGGTGCTTTCTTCCTGGTCATCAGTCTGTTTTCGGTCGTGCTGCTGCGCTGGCTGGAACGCCGCTACGGCAAGATCGAGAGGTAGCCGATGAAACCCTTGCCCGAGATCAAGGTCTACCCGAAACGGTCGGCGCTGGATGCGCGCCCGCTGGAGCGGCGCGTCGGCCTGATTATCCTGGCCACCGACCATACCAGCGAACCGGATTTCCGCCGCATGGTGGCGGGCGAGCGGGTCGGCGTCTATGTCGCGCGCATTCCCTATGCCAACCCGACGACGCCTGAAAACCTGCGCAAGATGCAGCCGGCGCTGACGGCGGGCGCGGCCCTGATCCTGCCGGACGAGAAGCTCGATGCCATCTGCTATTCCTGCACTTCGGCCTCGGTGGTGATCGGCGATGCCGAGATCGAGGCGGCGATCCAGGTCGCAAAGCCCGGCGTGCCGGTGGTCACACCGCCGATGGCGGGCGTGCGCGGGCTGCGTGCTCTGGGCGCAAACAAGATCAGCATTCTCACTCCCTACACGGTCGAGACATCCAGGCCGATGGCCGCCTATTTCGCCGCGCGCGGCTTCGAGATCGTCAGCTTCACCTGCCTCGGCTTCGAGGACGACCGCGAGATGGCACGCATCGCACCGGCAACGCTTGTCGACCTGGCGCGTGAAGCGACCGACGCCAGCGCCGATGCGCTGTTCGTGTCGTGCACGGCGCTGCGTAGCGCCCTCGCGGTCACCGGCATGGAAAATTCTATTGGACGTCCCGTGGTGACCAGCAACCAGGCGACCGCCTGGAACTGCCTGAGATTGTGCGGGGATGAGGCGCCGCATCCTGAGTTCGGGCGGCTGATGACGTTGCCCTTGGTTCAGTAAGATTATGTCCAGTGTGAGCGAGCACCCCCCTCTGGCCTGCCGGCTATCTCCCCCTCAAGGGGGGAGATTGGCAGTTCATGCGTCACCGCTCTTCCTGCAACATCGACAATTGGCGAAGGTGTTGCAGCCGCTAATCTCCCCCCTTGAGGGGGAGATGGCCGGCAGGCCAGAGGGGGGCGTTTCGTGATGCCCGCCGTCATTCTCACCGACATCCGTACCGCCCGTGAGCGTATCGCTGGTAAAGTCGAGCGCACGCCAACCGTCTTGTCCCACAGCCTCTCGGAACAGTTCGGCGTCCCCGTTCACCTCAAGCTCGAGCATCGCCAGACCACCGGCAGCTTCAAGCTGCGTGGCGCCTCGAACGCCGTCGCCTCGTTGAACGCCGAACAGAAGGCGCGGGGCGTGGTCGCGGCCTCGACCGGCAATCACGGCCGCGCGCTGGCGCATGCGACGAAGCTTGAGGGCATGCGCGCCGTAATCTGCATGTCGCGCCTGGTGCCCGGCAACAAGCTCGACGAGATCCGCCGGCTTGGCGCGGAAGTCCGCATCGTCGGCGACAGCCAGGACGATGCCCAGCAGGAGGTCGATCGGCTGGTGGCGCAAGAGGGGCTGGTTATGCTGCCGCCCTTCGACCATCCCGACATTATCGCCGGGCAAGGCACGCTCGGGCTTGAGATGATCGAGCAGGTCCCGGATGCCGCCCTCGTTCTGGCCCAGATCTCCGGCGGTGGGCTCGCATCAGGGGTTGCTACAGCCATCAAAGGCGTCAGCCCCCGGACAAAAGTCGTCGGTGTCTCGATGGCGCGTGGCGCGGCGATGAAGGCCAGCCTCGATGCGGGCCAGCCGGTGCTGGTGGAAGAATTGCCGACGCTGGCGGATTCGCTCGGTGGTGGCATCGGCCTCGACAACCGGCTGACCTTCGCCATGTGCCGCGACCTGCTCGACGATGTCGTCCTGCTCAGCGAAGACGAGATCGCCGCCGGCATCCGCCACGCCTATGCGCAGGAGCGCGAGATCGTCGAGGGCGCCGGCGCGGTCGGCATCGCCGCACTGCTCGCCGGCAAGATTACGGCGAACGGGCCGGTGGTTGTGCTTCTTTCTGGCCGAAACATTGATATGGAGCTGCATCGGAAAATCGTCTGCGGTGACACTTCGATAAATGCGGGTCGCGCCGGATGAAACGTCTTTCACGCCGAGTTTCTTCACACCCCCCTCTGTCCTGCCGGACATCTCCCCCGCAAGGGGGGAGATCGGCAGCTTCGATGCTGCCGCTTTTCTTGCGGCGTCTGAGATTGGCGAAGGCAAAGATGAAGTCCAATCTCCCCCCTTGCGGGGGAGATGTCCGGCAGGACAGAGGGGGGTGTGACAGAACGCTGTCCTTTGCAGAGCTTGCCACTCCGGAGCGCGCCGCATGAGCCGGATGACCATCCTTACCGAGAAAGAGTTGCGGGCGATCGTGACACTCGATCTCGATGCCGTCGCCTGCATTGAAAACGCTTTCCGCGCGCTCGCTACCCTGCCGGTGGCGATGCCGCCGATCCTGCGGCTCGACATTCCCGAGTACCACGGCGAGGTCGACGTGAAGACAGCCTATGTGCCGGGCATTGACGGCTTCGCCATCAAGATCAGCCCCGGCTTCTTCGACAATCCGAAGCTCGGCCTGCCCAGCGTCAACGGCATGATGGTGCTGCTTTCGGCCAAGACCGGCCTAGTCGAGGCGCTGTTGCTCGACAATGGCTATCTCACCGACGTCCGCACGGCTGCCGCCGGCGCCGTCGCCGCCAAACATCTGTCGCGGCAGGACTCGTCCGTTGCCGCGATCTTCGGCGCCGGCGTCCAGGCCGGATTGCAATTGGAATCCCTCATGCTGGTGCGGCCGATTGCCGAGGCGCGCATCTGGGCGCGCGATGCGGCAAAGGCCGAGGCGACCGCCGGAGCCCTGCGCGAAAAGATCGGCATCGTCGTGCGCGCTGAATCCGACGCGGCAAACGCGGTCGCCGGCGCCGACATCATCGTCACCACCACGCCTTCGACCGAGCCGCTGATCAAGGCGGGATTCGTTTCCGCCGGCCAGCACATCACCGCGATGGGTTCCGACGCCGAGCATAAGAACGAGATCGCGCCGGCAATCCTGCGCATGGCCGATCTCTATGTCGCCGACAGTGCCCGCCAGACAAGGCGGTTGGGTGAGCTGCACCATGCCATCGCGGCGGGCGTGATGGCCGCCGAGGAAGAGGTGACCGAACTCGGCCAGATCATCGCCGGCGAAAAACATGGCCGGCGCTCGGCCAGCGACATCACCATCGCCGACCTCACCGGCACTGGCGTCCAGGACACGGCGATCGCCACGCTCGCTCGAGATCGCGCGAGGGTGGCCAACTCCGGAACGATTTTCGAAAGCTGATGCTGGCCAAAGCGTGATCCGGAAAAGTGGGAACAGGTTTTCTCGGACAAACAGTTTCCGTTTTGTCCAGAGATCACTCTCAAACAAGAACGACGAGTTGGATTCAAAGCTGATACCGGCCGCAAGGCCCAACAAACGAGGACCAAGAACAATGCAACCGAACCTGAAGTTCTCGCGCGGCGAATTTGCGGATCGTCTCGCCAAAACGCGCAAAGCCATGGAGGTGAAGGGCGTCGATCTTCTTGTTATCAGCGATCCTTCCAATATGGCCTGGTTGACCGGCTATGATGGCTGGTCGTTCTATGTGCACCAGGCGGTTATCGTGCCGCCTTCGGGCGAGCCGGTCTGGTACGGCCGCGGCCAGGACGCCAACGGCGCCAAGCGCACCGCCTATCTCGCGCACGACAACATCGTCGGCTATGCCGACCACTATGTGCAGTCGACCGAGCGCCACCCGATGGATTTTTTGGCGAGCGTGCTTGCGGATCGCGGCTGGGGCAAGCTGACAGTCGGCGTCGAAATGGACAATTACTGGTTCTCGGCGGCCGCCTTCGCGTCGCTGCAGAAGCATTTGCCCAATGCCCGCTTTGTCGATGCCACCGCGCTGGTCAACTGGCAGCGTGCGGTGAAGAGCCCGACCGAGATCGACTATATGCGCAAGGCGGCCCGCATCGTCGAAGCGATGCACCAGCGCATCTTCGACAAGATCGAGGTCGGCATGCGCAAATGCGATCTCGTTGCCGAAATCTATGATGCCGGCACGCGCGGCGTCGACGGTATCGGCGGTGATTATCCGGCGATCGTGCCGCTGCTGCCGTCGGGTGCCGATGCCTCGGCGCCGCATCTGACCTGGGATGACAGACCGATGAAGCGGGGCGAGGGCACCTTCTTCGAGATTGCCGGCTGCTACAATCGCTATCACTGCCCGCTGTCGCGCACCGTCTTCCTCGGCAAGCCGACGCAGGAATTCCTCGATGCCGAGAAGGCGACGCTGGAAGGCATGGAAGCGGGGCTGGCCGCGGCGAAACCCGGCAACGCCTGCGAGGACATTGCCAACGCCTTCTTCGGTGTCCTCAAGCGATACGGCATCATCAAGGACAACCGCACCGGCTATTCGATCGGACTGTCCTATCCGCCGGACTGGGGCGAGCGCACGATGAGCCTGCGTCCCGGCGACCGCACCGAACTCAAGCCCGGCATGACCTTCCATTTCATGACCGGCCTGTGGCTGGAAACGATGGGACTGGAAATCACCGAGTCCATCCTGATCACCGAAACCGGTGTAGAGTGCCTGGCCAATGTGCCGCGTAAGCTGGCGGTGAAGGATTGAGCCCGATGTCCAGCACCCGCCCGTCGCCGATCGCGCCGACCGTCGATTTCGACCGCGACGGCATCCAGCACGGTTTCCTGCGCTTGCCCTACAGCCGCGACGATTCCGCGTGGGGCTCGGTGATGATCCCGATCTGCGTCATCCGCAACGGCAACGGGCCGGCAGCGCTGCTGACCGGGGGCAACCATGGCGATGAGTATGAGGGACCGCTGGCCCTTTACGATCTCGCCCGCACGCTCGACCCGAAAGATGTCAGCGGCACGGTGATCATCGTGCCGGCAATGAACTATCCGGCCTTCCGTGCCGGCAAGCGCACCTCGCCGATCGACAAGGGCAACATGAACCGCAGCTTTCCCGGCCGGCCGGACGGAACGGTGACCGAAAAGATCGCCGACTATTTCCAGCGTGAGCTGCTCCCCCGCGCCGACATCGTGTTCGACTTCCATTCCGGCGGCAAGACGCTGGACTTCGTGCCGTTCTGCGCCGCGCACACCTTGCCCGACAAGGCGCTGGAACAGAAAGCCTTCGACGCGGTCGCAGCCTTCGCCGCCCCGTTCTCGATGCGCATGATCGAAATCGACGCCATCGGCATGTATGACACGGCAGCCGAGGAGATGGGCAAGGTCTTCGTCAGCACCGAGCTTGGCGGCGGCGGCACGTCGCGCGCGCAAACCGTGCGGATCGCGCGGCACGGCATTCTCAACGTGCTGCGCCACGCCGGCATTGTCGCCGGTGCGGTGGAGAAGACCTCAACCCAGTGGTTGGATATGCCATCGGGCGATTGTTTCTCCTTCGCCGAAGATGACGGCATGATCGAAACCATGGTCGATCTCGGTGAACCCGTCGAAAAGGGCGCGGTGCTGGCGCGCATCCATTCCACCGGCCGCACCGGCATCGCCCCGCAGGAGATCCAGGCAAAAATGTCGGGCATGCTGGCGGCGCGGCATTTCCCCGGGCTGGTCAAGGCCGGCGACTGCGCGGCGGTGGTGGCTGTGCCCGTCTGAGCGATTCCGCCGAGGCTTGCTCCACCCCGTTCGCGTCCATCGTCACTTGCTCTTGGTCCGTTGCGGAGCCTTCGGCGCGGCGGAAAGAAGCAGCATGGCGAGCGGAGTCGACATTGCAGGAGGATGTCACTATATAGCGGCGGCTTCGACCCGCGCGCTCGAGGGCCACACCTCGAAGCAACTGTGAATGTGTAGTATGTTGCGCCATCTATTGTGACGGAAATCGGCTCGGAAACCGGAAAAAAGCAAATAGAAACAGTGGCGCAGCGCTGGGCGTGACCTAGCCAACGGTACCGACTCCTCCAGAATCAGAAAATGCTCTTGACCCCTCGATTTCCTATGGCTCTGTGGACCTTGGACGGCATTGGCTTGCCGGCCGACCGCGACTCGGCTGGAATGGGGACATGCATCCTTTGCGGGATGTCGACGTTTATGATTACCAACCGGCTTTGCCGCCAGGGAACAGCAGTATGAGTGAACACGCCATCGAATTCTTGCGGGGATGGATCGGCGAAAAGGTCCATTGCCAGTCCTCCCAGGCAAGGATCGACAAGCAGGCCGAAACCCTGGCCAAGGAGTGCGCCGCCGAGGCGGCCGAGGTCGGCATCCCGCTGGAGGACATCCAGGAAGAAGTCGGCGATATCCAGGAACTTATCGCATCCCGGCTTGAGGAAGCCGCCGAGGCCGAGGAAAGCCAGCAGCCCCCCGGAAAAGCCGCGGAATGATCGCATAGCGGCGACGTTGTTCCAGCGCGGGCTTCTGGCCCGCGTTTTTGTCTTCAGCCAAACTTCTCCTTCAGCCACGCCTTCGGCAGCGCCGGCACGAAATTTCCGTCGCGTCCGGTCATATCGTCGTTGGCAACCACCGCGTTGAGGATTGCTTCCTCCACGGTCTGGATCACCGCATCGAAAAACGGATCGATATCGGTGTCCGGAATAAAATTGGCGCTGGCGATGCGGCCGGAGGGCGCCAGCGCTGCGCTCGCATTGGCGGTTGAGAAGGCGATAAAAATGTCGCCTGAGCTGTGATAGCCGAAGCCGCCGGTCATGGCGACGCCGAGCGGCACCCGGCGGGCCAGCCGCTTCATCTGATGCGGCAGGAACGGTGCGTCGGTGGCGACGACGGCAATGATCGAGCCCTTTTCAGCACGCGGTGTGCCTTCGCGGACCGCCGGCTCGACGAGTTCCGACCCGACGCGCAGGCCGCGAATGGTGATATTGCGCCGTTTTCCAAAATTAGACTGCACGAAGGCGCCGACGGTGTAGGCACGGCCGTGCCATTCGACGATGCGCGATGCGGTGCCGGAGCCGGCCTTGAAGCCGAAAGTGATCATGCCGGTACCGCCGCCGACGCTGCCTTCCTCGATCGGTCCGCCGGCGGCGCCGTCGAGGGCCTGCGCAACATGCGCTGACGTCAAATGGTGACCGTTGATGTCGTTGAGGAAGCCGTCATAGGTCTCCGCCGCCACCGGCAGCCCCCAGCCGCTGTCGAGCGCTGCCGGCAGCACGCTTTGCATCCAGCGCAGCGTGCCGTCGCGTGAAACACCGCAGGAATGCGTGTTGGTGATGGTGATCGGGAAGTTGAAAGCCCCGGTTTCCTCGACGATGTGCGAGCCGGTCAGTTCGCCGTTTCCGTTCTGGCTGAAGATGCCGGCGAAGACCGGCGTGGCGAGGTCGGCGAGCGGCCTGGGCAGGATCGCGGTCACGCCGGTGCGCACTGGTCCCCCGCCGACGACAAGCGCGCCATCGCCCGAGATCAGCGTCGCATAGCCGACAGCCACGCCGGGCACGTCGGTGATCGCATTGAACGGTCCGGGCCGCCCGTCGAAGCCGATGCCGAAATTCCGCGCGCGCGGTTTGCCTGAGGGCGTTGTCAGATGATGCGGATTGTCGGTCATGGTGTCAGAACAGGGATCCCTGATTGCCAGGCTCTTTGGCCTTGGCCGCCGGCTTGGCCACGGCTTTCGGTTTTGCCGTGCCGCTGATCGCCACCGCATCGGCGGTGCCGTCGGCGAACTCGAGCGAAAGCGCCATTCCCGACGCCACATCGGCAGCCTGCTTGATCACCGCGCCATCCGCATCCCTCACCAGCGCAAAGCCGCGCGCCAGGACGGCCTTGTGCGACAGTGTTGCCATCAGCCTGTCGGCCTGGACGACGCGGCCGCGCAGGCGCTCCAGCCTGAGCACCACTGCTTGCGTGCCGCGTCTTGTCAAAGCTGTCAGCAAATCCCTCTGCACGCGTTGCCGCCGTGCCGTCGGCTCGATCGTGATGCGGCCTTGCAGCATGGTCAATTGCTGCTTGTGCCGCTGCAGCGATGCCCTGGCACATTTTGGCAATTGATCCGCCGCTCGGTTAAGCTCCGCACGCCGGGCTCTTGCCAACGTTCGCAATGCCCCTTGTGCTCGCAAAAGATTGCGTTCGTTGGTGCGCCGCGCCTCGGCAATGCGCTGCGACAGCATTGCCGGTGTCAGCTTTACGGCAAAAAACCTTGCACGCTTACGTTCGGTGGAGACCAACAGGCCCCGGCCGAGCCTGGATGTCGCCTCATCGAGGCGTCGGCGCGGCAGCGCCAGCAATTGGTCGGGCGAAGGCAGTGCGCGGGCCGCCGCACGAGCAGCCTGCCGTTTGCGCTCGAAATTGCGCAGGACCGCCGCTTTCAGCCGCGCACCGAGGCTGGCAAGCGTTGCTTCAAGGTCCGCCTTCACCGGCACAGCGATTTCGGCCGCACCCGTCGGCGTCGGCGCCCGCACATCGGCAACGAGGTCGATCAGCGTCCAGTCGGTCTCGTGGCCGACAGCCGAGATCACCGGAATGCCGGAAGCGGCAACCGCGCGGGCGAGCGCCTCGTCGTTGAAGCCCCAGAGGTCTTCGAGGCTGCCGCCGCCACGCGCCACGATCAACAGATCGGGACGCTGGATGGCGCCATCCCATGCCAGCGCGTTGAAGCCGTTGACCGCAGCAGTCACTTCCGCGCCTGACATCTCGCCCTGAACACGCACCGGCCAGACCAGGATGTGCAGCGGAAAGCGGTCCTTGATGCGGTGGATGATGTCTCGGATGACGGATCCTGTCGGCGAGGTGACGACGCCGATGATGCGCGGCATGAATGGCAGCAACCGCTTGCGGCCGGCATCGAACAGCCCCTCGGCCTGTAGCCGCCGCTTGCGCTCCTCCAGCAGCGCCATCAGCGCGCCGGCGCCGGCAGGCTCCAGATTGTCGATGACGATCTGGTAGTTGGACTTGCCGGGATAGGTGGTGAGCTTACCGGTGGCGATCACCTCCATGCCCTCTTCGGGACGGAATTTCAGCCGGCTCATCGTGCCTTTCCACACCACGGCGTCGAGCCGGGCGCGGTCGTCCTTCAGCGCGAAATAGGCATGACCTGAGGAATGCGGCCCGCGATAGCCTGATATTTCGCCACGCACCCGCACATTGCCGAAAACGTCCTCGACCGTGCGCTTCAGCGCGCCGGAAATCTCGCTCACCGTATATTCGGCGGCGTTGGTGCGTGATTCGGATGCTGCTTCGCTCATCGGCCGATTGGGGAACGGTTGGGCGCCCGCGTCAAGGCGGTTGCGTCGGGCCAGCCGTTCATAACCCGCATACCTGACCCTGCCTACCAGCCGGGCAGAATCTGGTTCGGCTTGGTTCGCCGCAGCTTGGTGAAGGCGAGTGCTGCGAAATCGAATGTCCCGGGGTCTTCGCCGACCGGGACGGAGATATTGTCCAGGCTTTCCGAAATATGGCGGGCGAGCGCATCGACGATCTCCGGCCGCGACGTCTGGCCGCGCATGATACCGATGCGGCAATCGGGCAGGGCGCCGAAGCCGTCGGCTTCGCTCAGCACCCGCATGCCGGGCCGCAGCGCGCATTCCGGCAGCACCGAGATCGCCAGCCCGGAAAGCACCGCGGCGGTGATGACGGTGGCCGAGAAACTGGTGAACAGGATGCGATAGTCGCGGTTCTGCTGGTCGAGCACATCGACGGCGGCGCGCCGCCAGATGCAGTTCGGCCGGCCAAAGGCCATCGGCAGCGTTTCCTGCTCATGCGTCGCATGGTTGGCCGAGGTGACCCACAGCAGCGGTTCGCGCCGCACCACCTCCGACTGGCCGCGTACGTCGTTGTGAGTCACCAGCGCGAGGTCGAGATTGCCGCGCTTGATATGCTCGACCAGCCCCGGCGTCGGCTCGCAGATGACGGTCAGTTCGACGCGCGGATTGGAGCGCGTGAACCGCGCCATGATCTCGGGCAGGAAACGATCGGCATAGTCGTCGGGCGTGCCGATGCGGATCGTGCCTTCGAGCCGCCGGTCATCGAAGGCAGCCAGCGTCTCACGGTTGAGATAGAGCAGCCGCCGCGCATAGGAGAGCAGCTTGTCGCCTTCCTCGGTCAGCCTGTTGGTGCGCCCGTCCTTTTCGAACAGCGGCTTGCCGAGCCGCTCCTCCAGACGGCGCATCTGCATCGAAACCGCCGACTGGGTCCGGTGCACCTCTTCGGCCGCCCTGGTGAAGCTGCCGGTATCGGCGATCGAGATGAAGGTCTGCAATTGATCGAGATCGAGCGGCGATTTCATCGACATGATCCATCACTAGTGTTGATGGTAAAGATTAGAAACATTCGTTGGATTAATCAATCACTCGATGGCAAATTGGTATTGTCCACATGAAGGCATGTGAATCGAAGCCGGAACGGCCGCTGTCGCCAGCGCCGATTGCAAGGCTTTGCCCGTTCGAGTCTGAAGGAGACCGACAATGACCACGTTCGATTTCGCCACCGAGACCTCGCGCATCACCTCGCGTCCGGCCGTTGCGACTCGCGTGGCCAACACCGTCTCCAACATCTATCGCGCCTGGAAAAACCGCCGCGCCTTTTATCGCCTTGGCGAGATGTCGGACGCCGAACTCGCCGATATCGGCCTGACGCGCGCCGACCTGCACGTCGCCATCGACGTGCCGTTTGGCCGCGACCCGACGGCGATGCTGCGCGAAATCGCCAGCGATCGCGTCGAAACGATCGAGGACATCGCCCGCAAGGTGGCCTGATCTGTTGCTTGTTGTTTAGGTCGTGAACCTTTTCGGGGTTCGACGCGACTGACGAGTATGCAGGCTCCCACTCCCTGCCGGATCCCCCCGGCCCGCCTGCACTCTGCCCGGTCCTCCCAGGACCGGGCTTTTCTCTTTCTACCTCAGCGAAGACCGCCTACCGCCGATCCATATCCCGCTTGAACTGGTCGAAGATCGTCTCCACGCCCTTCTGGTAGTCGTCACGCTGCTGGGCGCCGGTCTCGAACATCTTGCCGAACAGGTCGTCGAACGGATTCGTTGGCCTGCCGCTCGGATTGGCCTGTGGCTGCGGTGCCTGACGCTGCTGTGGGGGCGCTTGAGGCTGTTGCGGCGCCGGCTGTCCGCCAGGGATGCCGCCTAAGCCACCGCCACCTTGCCGCAGCATCTCCTCGAAGATTTTCCCCAGCGGATTGTCTCCGTAGGGGCTCTGTGTCTGCTGAGGCTGCGGCTGCGTCCGCCCTTGCGGCTGCGGCTGAGGCGCGCCACCGCCGAACATGTCCTGCAGCACCTTGCCGAGCGGATTGTCGCCGTAGGGATTAGGCTGCGGCTGCGGCTGGCTTTGCGGCTGTGGCTGAGGCGCACCGCCGCCGAACATGTCCTGCAACACCTTGCCGAGCGGATTGTCGATTGGATTCTGGGGCTGCGGCGCCTGGCGCGGCTGCGGCGCCGGGGCCTGCATGGCGCCGCCTTGGCGCATCATCTGCTCGATGATCTCGCCGAGCGGATTGTTGCCGCCGCCGCCAAAACCGCCGGCGGCCTGCATCTGATTTGTCGTCTGCTTGAACAGCCCGCCCATGACCATCGAGGCGATCGCCGGCAGCATCTGCTGCAGGATCTGCTGATTGACGCCGCTGGCTTGCGCCGCCTGGCTGGCCACGGCGCGAGACAGGTCTTTCGAGCCGAACAGGTGCCCGAGAATGCCGTTGCCCTCATCCACGCCTTGCGGCGAGAAGGCCCGGGTTGCGTCCTCGAAATACTTGGCGTGCTGGCCGCTGGCCATCGCCGTCATGAAGGCGCCGAGCCCGTAAGGGTCGGCGGTGTTGCGCTGCAGCCCTTGCGAAAAGGCCGGCAGCAACGCGGCGACCGCCGCTTGCGTCTGCTGCATCGAGAGCCCGTATTGCTGGGCAAGGGCCTGCATGCCGTTGCCGTTCTGGGCCTGCGTCAGCATGTCGAACAAGGAAGGCATTGGTCTCTCCTCCGGAAATCCTCGCCGAAGAAGCCTAGTTTGTTTCCACTTCCGATTGAAGCGACTTTTGCCGGCCGGTCAGCTTTGCCAAATCCGAGGGTTAATAGGCGTATTCCATGAAAACCGGCTCGATCGAGCCGCCCCAGCGCGTGTGGTAGGCCGATAGCATCTCCTCGGCGCTGGTGGTGCCGCGCGCCACGACTTCGTCCAACGTGTTGAGGAAGGAGGTCTCGTCGTAGCCGTCGCGGTTCTTCTTGCCACGGTTCTTCAGGCCCATGCGGGAAATGACCATCACGTCACGCGCGATCTCGCGCAGCGTGGTGTTGCGGAACGGTGCGGAAATGCCTTGTTCCGGCACGGCGTTGCGCATCGCCAGCGTTTCTTCATACGTCCAGCTCGAGGTCAGCGCCTCGGCGGCATCGAGTGCGGCCTCATCATAAAGCAATCCGACCCAGAAGGCCGGCAGCGCGCAGATGCGCCGCCATGGCCCGCCATCGGCGCCGCGCATCTCGAGGAAGCGCTTCAGCCGCACGTCCGGGAACAGCGTTGACAGATGGTTCGCCCAGTCGCCCATTGTCGGCAGCCCGTCCGGCACTGCATTGCGCGCGGCCCCGGCCATGAACTGGCGGAAGGTGATGTGGGTCATGTCGTGATAGCGGTCGTCCCGGATGACGAAATACATCGGCACGTCGAGCGCCCATTCGACATAGTCGGCAAAGCCGAAATCGGGCGAGAAGCAGAATTCGAGCAGGCCCGAGCGCTGGTTGTCGGTGTCGCGCCAGATGTCGCCGCGCCAGCTCTGCAAGCCGTTCGGGTGGCTTTCGGTGAAAGGCGAATTGGCGAACAATGCCGTCGACAGCGGCTGCAGCTTCAACGACACTTGCATCTTGCGGCGCATGTCGGCCTCGCTCTCGAAGTCGAGATTCACCTGGATCGTGCAGGTGCGGTACATCATGTCGAGGCCCTTGGTACCAACCTTGGGCATGTAGCGCGTCATGATCTCGTAGCGCGATTTCGGCATTTTCGGCGTCTCGGCCAGCGACCATTTCGGACTGCCGCCGAGGCCGAGGAAGCGGATGCCCATCGGCTCGGCGATCTCGCGCACCTGCGCCAGATGGGCGTTGCCCTCCCGGCAGGTCTGGTGGATCGTCTCCAGCGGTGCGCCGGAAAGCTCGAACTGGCCGCCGGGTTCCAGCGAAATCGCACCCTGACCGGTCGGTTCGACCAGGCCAATGATGCGGCCGTCATCGACGATCGGATCCCAGCCGAGCTTTGACTGCATGCCTTCGAGAATGGCGCGGATGCCGCGCTCGCCGCCATAGGGGACCGGTGCATTGCCGTCGACATAGAAGGGGAATTTCTCGTGCTCGGTGCCGATGCGCCATTTGTCGCGCGGCTTGTTGCCTTCGGCCAGATGCTCGACGAGTTCGTCGACACCTTCGATCGGGCGGAAATCGGTCGTATCGCGCGCCATTATGAACCCTCTGCACATGACCCCGAAAATCGGCTTTCGACTTTCGCTGGGGATCATGTGCCCCAATGGAATGCTACAGTGTCCTTTGCACGTCCGAAAGGCGGCGGGCGCTGTAGGACGATCGGACGATCGCCGGCGCTAAATGGACGAAATGTCAGCAGACGATCAAGCGAAAAATCCTGAGCCACAGGTCAACAGGAATTGAACGTGGCAGCGCTGCCCATTCCTTGCAAGAGGCGAGGTCTTACCAGTCTCCGACTGTCGCCTGCATCACCGCGAGCGCGGCCACCGCCGCCGTATCGGCGCGCAGGATACGCGGGCCGAGCGGAATGGCGGTGACGAAGGGCAGGGCGCGCAGCATCTTGCGCTCGTCGTCGGAAAAGCCACCCTCCGGCCCGACCAGCAGCCCAAGCTTCTTTTCCTTGACCGCCTGCAGCGCGGCCAGCGGATTGTTGGTCGAAGCATCCTCATCGCAGAAGATCAGCCGTCGCCCTGTGTCCCAGCCGATCAGCAGGCGGTCGAATTTTTCGGCTTCGTGCACCTGAGGTACCGCCAAGATGCCGCATTGTTCGGCGGCTTCGACGACATTGGCGCGCAGGCGATCGATCGACGGCTTGGCCACTTGCGTGTGCTGGGTGATGACCGGCTGCAGGATGCCGGCGCCCATCTCGACCGCCTTCTGCACGAGATAGTCGAGCCGGCCCTGCTTCAGTGGCGCAAAGCAGTAGACGAGATCGGGCAGCGGCGGCTGCGGCCGCTGCAGCGCCGACACCTTCAGCCGCACCGCCCTTTTCGTCTTCGCCGCGATGGCCGCCGACCACTCGCCGTCGCGGCCATTGAACACCAGGATTTCGGCGCCTTCGCCAAGCCGCAGCACATGCCGGAGATAGTGGCTCTGCTGTTGGCCGGCGTCGAACTCTACATCCGGCGCGAGATCGTCGGGCACGAACAGACGTTGCATCTTGTAATTGGCGCGCATCGCCGAGGAATGAGCGAGCCGGCTGCCGGCGTCAAGCCTCGGCGGTCGGATGCCACACCGGCCGAAAGCCATGCCCCAGCACGGCGAGCGTTGTGGCCGGCGTCAGCAGCGAGAGTGTCTTGCCGTTGAGCAAGCCGAAATCGCCGGGATGCCCATATCCGGCAAACGACCAGCGCAGCGTTTTGCCCCGACGCAAAGCATAAACCGTGGCGCCATCCGCGACCATGGCGCCGTCCGGCAGGCCGGCAAGGTCTTCAACCGCAACCACTGGCGGCCTGCCGCCCGAGGCCAGCCGCTCCTTGTGCAGCCGCCTGTCGACCATCGGCGCACGCGGTTCGGCAATGCCGAAGGCGTCGCCGAAGCGGCTGACGAAATCCCTGGCCCGTTCGCGCTGGCAAAAGAAGCAGGGGCGATGCCCGCCAGCCAATGCAGTCACCTCGTCGAGGAAGAACAGCTCGGTCCAGCCCACTTTGCCGCCCTTCCGGTTGCGGCCCATCGGTTCGCGCCGCACATTGCGGAATTGGCGGACGCAGATGATCCAGGCCGGAAGCGCCCAGCGCTTCTTCTTGAGCGTCTTCGTCTCGGGATCGTGGATGATGCCGCGATTGCCGGTGAACAGGCCGCGATCAGGCACGGCGTGGATGGTACCGAACGGATCGACCCGGTTCTGCAGTGGCATAGTTTTCTCTCCGGACACGCATCTTGGCTGCAATGCGAGCGGCATGATATCGCTCGTCGCATCTTTTTCATGTCAGTAGGGTTTTGTGATGCGGGTGCTGGTGGTCCAGAACTACGACAATACCGGCCTTGGCCAGGTCGGCGCAGCACTTGCGGAAGCGGGTGCCGATCTCGACCTGCGTCTCCCTTACAGGGGCGATCCCCTGCCGGATGACGCCGCCGGGCATGATGCCATGGTGGTGCTCGGCGGGGGCCAGAATGCGCTGGCCGACGATGAGTACCCCTATTTCCCGGCACTGCTCGAACTGACCCGCGACTTTGCCGACAAGGATCGCGCCGTGCTCGGCATCTGCCTCGGCAGCCAGCTCGTCGCCCGTGCCTTCGGCGGCGAAAACCGCATCGGCGGCGCCAATGAGTTCGGTTGGCGCGGCGTATCGCTGACGGCGGACGCCAAGGCCGATCCGGTGCTGGGCGCGCTGCCGGAGAAATTCCCGATCTTCCAGTGGCATGACGACACCTTCGTGCTGCCCGAGGCCGCCGTGCGGCTCGCCGGCAACGATGTCGCCGAGAACCAGGCGTTTCGCGTCGGCCGCGCCGTCTATGGCTTCCAGTTCCATTTCGAGGCCGACCGGCCGATGGTCAAGGACTGGAGCACATCCTTTGCCCCGACCATCGCCGCCCGCCATCCCGACTGGGCCGGCAAGCTCGATGGCGAAATGGCCCGCAACGGACCCGATGCGGATGCCGCGGGTCTGGCCATTGCCCGCGCCTGGGTAGCGACCATCTGAGCGTTGGTCTCTCTGCACCCTCCAGCGTGACATAATTGGCACGCGGCGGTGAAACCGCCTGGGGAAAACCGTTTCATTCTTGGCTTGTGTCCGCCCGCCATCCTAGAAGGCGCGCGCTCTGCATCTTCTGTGCAACGGCTATGAACCTTTGTGTGACCCGCGCGACACACCGTTGATACAGAACATGCCTAGAAGCGCAAAATCGTCGAAACTTTGAAGCGAATTCTCCGTTTCAACGCATTGGTAACCGCCTGGTGCACAGATGCAGAAAGCTCAACAAGAGATGACCTCCGTGAAAGCAGCGCTTCTGTCCTTTGCCATGTTGTCCGCCATCGTGCTGTGCGGTCTCGGCATCTATGCCGCCGACGCAGCCAACAACCACAACGCCGTAGACGGTTACGGCGTCACCGCCTCGCTGCGCTAAAGGCGGGAAGCGTCTTTCGCGTCTTCCGACGCGCGACGCTCAAGCTTCCTTGATCGTCATTGTCAGGATGCGTTTGTCCGCGCCGTCGACGACGAGCGCGCTCAGCATGCCTGACTGCCAGGCAAGCGTGTCGATATTGACGCGGTTGGCCATCACTTCCGCCTCCGGCACCGGGGTGTGGCCGTGCACCACGATCTTCGGATAAAGGTCGGTGTGGTTGTGGAAGACGTCGCGGATCCAGATCAGGTCCTGTGGGTTTTGCTTCTCCAGAGGATTACCCGGCCTGATGCCGGCATGACAGAAGAAGAAGTCCCCGAAAATCGCGGAGAACGGCAGTGATCGCAGGAAGTCGATGTGGCTTTGCGGCACGGCCTCGACCAGGGCCTGATGTCCTTTGCGCACGGCCGATTCGGCCTTGCCGAACCATACGCTGGTGCCTTCACTGATCGCCACGCCGTAAGACTGTGCCGTCTGGATGCCGCCGAACCGGATGAAAAGCCCTTCCGGGTCAGGGGTCTTGAGAAAATCGAGAAAACCGATGTCGTGGTTGCCGGCCAGCATCAGGTGACGAGGGTCGCGCTCTTGCGCTTCGATCAGGAAATCGATGACGCCCTTCGAGTCCGGCCCGCGGTCGACATAGTCGCCAAGATGGATGATGCGCCAGTCGGCAGGCGCCTCCTGCTCGATCTCGGCCCTGATGCGCAGATGCATGGCGGCCAGCAGGTCGAGCCGGCCGTGGACGTCGCCGATCGCGTAAAGACGCACACCTTCCGGCCCATGCGCGTCGAGAAAATGGATGCCGGGTTCTGCCAATTTTTCGGTGTCTCCGTGGTCACGCGGTCACGGGCTTAGCGCCGGAGCTGGTCCTTGCCCATGTCGGTGACAAGACGCTTTCCGCACAGCGCCAGCGTGATGTCCATCTCCTTGCGGATGATTTCCAACGCCTTGGTAACCCCTTCCTTGCCAAGTGCACCCAGGCCGTAAAGAAATGGCCGGCCGATATAGGTTCCCTTGGCACCGAGGCAAAGCGCCTTCAGCACATCCTGGCCGGAGCGGATGCCGCCATCCATATGCACTTCGATCGTGTCGCCGACCGCGTCGGCAATCTCTTCCAGCACGCCGATCGACGACGACGCACCATCGAGCTGGCGCCCGCCATGGTTGGAAACGATGATCGCGTCGGCGCCGGTCTTGGCCGCCATCAGCGCGTCCTCCTTGTCGAGAATGCCCTTGAGAATCAGCTTGCCGCCCCAGCGCTCCTTGATCCAGGCGACGTCCTTCCACGACAGATGCGGGTCGAACTGCTCCGTCGTCCACGATGCCAGCGAGGCCATGTTGCCGACGCCCTTGGCGTGGCCGACAATGTTGCGGAAGGTTCGCCGCTTCGTGCCGGCCATGGCGGCGCACCAGTGCGGGCGGATGGCCATGTCGACGATGTTCGTCAGCGTCAGCTTGGGTGGCGCCGAAAGCCCGTTGCGGATGTCCTTGTGGCGCTGACCGAGAATCTGCAGGTCGAGCGTCAGCACGAGCGCCGAGCATTTCGCCGCCTTTGCCCTGTCGATCAGGTTGAGCACGAAATCCTTGTCACGCAGCACATAGAGCTGAAACCAGAACGGCTTCATGGTTACTGAGGCGACATCCTCGATCGAGCAGATGCTCATCGTCGACAAGGTAAACGGCACGCCGAATTCCTCCGCCGCCTGAGCCGCCAGCATCTCGCCATTGGCGTGCTGCATGCCGGTCATGCCGGTTGGCGCCAATGCCACCGGCATCGACACTTTTTCGCCGATCATCGTCGACGCCAGCGAACGGTTGTCCATGTCGACGAGCACGCGCTGGCGGAATTTGATCTTCTGGAAATCCTCTTCGTTGGCCCGATACGTGCCTTCGGTCCACGAACCGGAATCGGCATAGTCGAAGAACATCTTCGGCACGCGCCGGCGGGCGAGGTCCTTGAGGTCGGCGATGGTCAGGATCTGGCTCATGGGTTCCCGTCTCGATAGCTAGGAGCGTTTGGGTGCTGGTTCTGTATCGGTGGCGTCGACGCGCTGTTTCAACCTCAGTCGCGAGACGCGCTGCCAGTCGCCGCTGCGCTCGGCCTCAGCCATCGACCGTTCGACATAGGTGATGTGGTCCATCGCCGCTTGCCGGGCAGCATCCGGGTCGCCGGCCTTCACCGCCGCATGGATCGCGCGGTGCTGCGCGAGCAGGGCGTCGCGCGCGCCGGGCACGCTGAACACCAGCAGCCGGTTCTGGAACACGCCCTCCGACAACAGCCGGTAACAGGAGCGCAGCGTGTGCAAAAGGATGATGTTGTGCGCGCATTCGCAGATCGCGTGGTGGAACTCGACATCGATCTCGGCTTCGTCGTCGAAGTCGCCGGTCCGGTGCGCATCGTCCATGCGTGCCATGATCTTGTCGAGCAGCGCCATGTCGTCCGCAGTGGCGCGCCGTGCCGCGTATTCAGCCGCGACCCCTTCGATCTCGCGGCGGTATTCCAGATAATCGGTCACTGCCTTGCGGTGCATCGAGATCAGGTCCGTCACCGGTTTGGTGAAGAGCTGGCCGATGACATCGGCGACATGCGTGCCGCCGCCGGGCCTTGTCGTCAAAAGGCCGCGTCCTTCCAGTGACTTCAGCGCATCACGCAGGATCGGCCGGGATACGTCGAACTGGCGTGCAAGCTCGCGCTCGCCCGGCAGCCGGTCGCCGGTGCGCAGCACGCCTTCGAGGATGAGGCTCTCGATCTGCTGCACCACCTCGTCGGCGGTGCGCGAATGCTCGATCCTGGAA
Source organism: Mesorhizobium sp. M0870 (assembly GCF_040319775.1). NCBI lineage: Bacteria > Pseudomonadati > Pseudomonadota > Alphaproteobacteria > Hyphomicrobiales > Phyllobacteriaceae > Mesorhizobium > Mesorhizobium sp. M0870. The sequence continues at coordinate 105,092 of NZ_JAMYOI010000003.1, read as the reverse complement.
AAAATGTCGCTCAACAGAATGCCTGGAAGGTGAACCGGTGTCGCAGAATAGAGCCAGCCTCGCCAACTGGTCAAATTATTTATCCAATTGACAAAAGCGTGCCGATTTTTCGCCCTGATGCCATCATCTTCGGCTAACTTTGCTGTTTGCGTCATAAGGCCATTGGCACTAGAGGGACGCACGTGCAAGAGGGTTCAAGGAACCCAGGGAACAAGCCGTGTCAGACGACCCGTCCGATCTCGAATTCCAGCCGCGCGCCAAGGGCAGCGTCATGGGCTTTCCCGCGCATGAGGGGCGGCCCGGCGCACTCGGCGAGGTTCATGCCCGGCCGCATCCGCTGATCGAAAAGCCACGCGTCCTGATGCAACTCGCCTTCATGACGGAGGGTGGCTCCGGCGTCGACCACGCGGTGCTTTCCGAACTGTCGCGGCGCCTCGGCATCGCCGCGCCCGACCGCCAGGCCCGCCACCATGCCATGAAATGGGGCAAGGGCTCGCTGCGCTGGGAGCGGCACACCGAATTCTCGACCTATTTGTGGGAAGGGCCGCTTTCCGAAAGCGGCAGGACGCCGGAGGACTCCCCGTTCGGCAACGGGTTCTCGCCGCCGGGAACCTGCATCTCCGGCATCAGGCTCGAAATCCGCAAATGGACGCAAGCGAGCGAGCAGCTGATAGCCGGTTTCGATCCGACCAGCCTGTGCTACTCGCTGGTCGAGCGCGGAAACGCCGCCATCGTCACCGATTTTCGCCAGGATGGCGATGGCCTGACCCGCATGCTGCTGCTCGATCGCGGCTTGACCCCGGCGCGCACCGGCGCGTTGTCGCAGCGGCTTATCGATATCGAAACCTATCGGACGCTGGCCATGCTCGGCCTGCCGCTGGCGTTGACCTTGTCCGGCCGCGCCCGCCGCATCGAAGACCGGCTGGCGCAGACCACGCTGGAGATGAAGGTCGCCGGGACACGCGACAGCCAGACCTTGCTGGCCGATCTGACCGAACTTGCGGCGGAGCTGGAGGCGGACGCGGCATCGAGCCTTTATCGTTTCGGCGCCAGCCGCGCCTATGACGGCATCGTCGGCGAACGGCTGGAGGCGCTCGAGGAAGAGGCTGTGCCCGGTTATGACACATGGCGCGGGTTCCTGCAGCGCCGTGTGGCACCCGCAATGCGCACCTGCCGCTCGGTCGAGGAGCGGCAGGAAAATCTGTCGCGAAAACTGACCCGCGCCACGACGCTGCTGCGCACCTGGGTCGATGTCGAGGTCGAGAAGCAGAACCGCGACCTGCTTGCCTCGATGAACAACCGCGCCCGCCTGCAACTGCGCCTGCAGCAGACCGTCGAGGGGCTCTCGGTCGCCGCCGTTTCCTATTATGTGGTCGGCCTTGTCGGCTATGTCGCCAAGGGCGCCTCGATCTTCGGCCATGCCTTCGCGCCGGAGATCGTTACCGCGGCTTCGGTGCCTGTCGCCATCCTGCTGGTCTGGTGGGGCGTACGCCGCGTGCGCAAGATGCATTCCGAGCCCGGCAAGCCGCCCGGCGAATAGATCTGCTCACCCTCCCCTTGTGGGGAGGGTCGGCTCATGATCGCAGCGAAGCGAAGATCGTGAGACGGGGTGGTGGTCCCTCGTAGAGCGCCGCGCGGACCCCCACCCCGCTCGCTTCGTTCGCGACCCTCCCCACAAGGGGAGGGTGAGGGAGCGGCAGATTGCCGCTGAGGAAGCTTGCCTCAGCCTTGAAGCGGATTCCCCGCCGCCACAGGATTTGCACCCAACGCGCTTCACTGGTAAAAGATTTTGACCAGTCAAGCGAAATGAGGCTGCTGATGTCCGGCTTGGCCATGCCGAAACCAGACGACGCCACGATGCGCCGGCGCGACGAGATCGTCGCCGACATGCGCATCATCGTGCCGGGTGAGGGCGTCGTCGACGCCGCCAATTCCATGCGCGCCTTCGAGAGCGACGGCCTGACCGCCTATCGGCAGCTGCCGCTGGTTGTCGTGCTGCCGCAAACCGTGGCGCAGGTTTCGCGCGTGCTGAAATACTGCAACGACCGCAACATCCGCATCGTGCCGCGCGGCTCCGGCACCTCGCTGTCGGGCGGCGCACTGCCGCTCGAGGACGCGGTGCTTTTGGTCATGAGCCGCTTCAACCGCATCCTCGGGATCGATTTCCCCAATCGCGTCGTCGTTGCCCAGCCGGGCGTCACCAATCTCGGCATCACCGCCGCCGTCGAGCAGGAGGGCTTTTACTACGCCCCTGATCCATCCTCCCAGATCGCCTGCTCAATCGGCGGCAATGTCGCGGAGAATTCCGGCGGTGTGCACTGCCTGAAATACGGCCTAACCGCCAACAATGTGCTCGGCATCGAGATGGTGCTGATGAATGGCGAAGTGGTGCGGCTGGGCGGCAGTCATCTCGATGCGGAAGGCTACGACCTGCTCGGCGTCATGACCGGCTCCGAAGGGCTGCTCGGCGTCGTCACCGAGGTTACCGTGCGCATCCTGAAGAAGCCGGAGACGGCACGTGCACTGCTGATCGGCTTCCCGACCAGCGAGCAGGGCGGCCAGTGCGTCGCCGACATCATCGGCGCCGGCATCATCCCGGGCGGCATGGAGATGATGGACCGGCCGGCGATCCATGCGGCGGAAGATTTCGTTCATGCCGGCTATCCCCTCGATGTCGAGGCGCTGCTGATCGTCGAGCTCGACGGCCCCGGCGTCGAGGTCGATCATCTGATCGGGCTGGTCGAGGCGATCGCCTACAAGAACGGCTCGACCACCTGCCGCATTTCGCAGTCGGAACAGGAACGGCTGAGCTTCTGGGCCGGCCGCAAGGCGGCGTTTCCGGCCGTTGGCCGCATCTCGCCCGACTACTACTGCATGGACGGCACCATCCCGCGCAAGGAGCTGCCGCGCGTGCTCGCCGGCATGCGCGAGCTGTCGGAAAAATACGGTCTCGGCGTCGCCAATGTCTTTCATGCCGGCGACGGCAATCTGCATCCGCTGATCCTCTACGATGCCAACGTACCGGGCGAACTCGACAAGGCCGAAAGCTTCGGCGCCGACATATTGCGGCTCTGCGTCAAGGTCGGCGGCGTCTTGACCGGCGAACACGGTGTGGGCGTGGAAAAACGCGACTTGATGCCGGAAATGTTCACCCAGATCGATCTCGACCAGCAGATGCGGGTCAAATGTGCCTTCGATCCCAACCATCTGCTCAACCCGGGAAAAGTGTTCCCGCAGCTGCGGCGATGCGCCGAGCTTGGGCGGATGCACATTTCCGGCGGCAAACTGCCGTTCCCAGACATTCCGAGGTTTTGAGGGATATGTCGGCGCTTGAACACCCCCCTCTGTCCTGCCGGACATCTCCCCCGCTAGGGGGGAGATTGGATGTCGTTTTGGCTTTCGCCAATCACCAAGGTTTGAAAGGCGCGGTCGTGCGAGCTGCCAATCTCCCCCCTTGCGGGGGAGATGTCCGGCAGGACAGAGGGGGGTGTGAAGAAACGCGGCCGATGTGGCCTTCCCCGCTTCGCTGGGCGAGGAACAGGGGTCGCCCATGACCACCTTCACCCCGACCACCTCATCCGAAGTCCCCTCCACCGTCGCCTGGGCAGCGGCGGAAGGCTCGCCGCTGGAAATCCTCGGCCACGGCTCCAAGCGTGGCATCGGCCGGCCGCTGCAAACCGAACACACGCTCGACTTGTCGAAACTCTCTGGCGTCACGCTCTATGAACCGGCTGAACTGGTGCTGTCGGCAAAAGCCGGCACACCGCTGGCCGAGATCGAAAAGCTGCTGGCGGAAAACGGCCAGCAGCTTGCCTTCGAGCCGATGGACTACGGCCCACTGCTCGGCGGCGAAGCTGGCAAAGGCACAATCGGCGGCGTGCTCGCCGCGAACCTCTCCGGTCCGCGCCGGCTGAAGGCGGGCGCGGCGCGCGATCATATCCTGGGCATCAATGTGGTGTCCGGGCGCGGCGAGGCCTTCAAGTCGGGCGGTCGCGTGGTCAAGAACGTCACCGGCTATGACATGTCCAAGCTGATGGCCAACAGCTGGGGCACGCTGGCCGCCTTCACCGACGTCACCTTCAAGGTGCTGCCGGCAGCCGAGACCGAAGTCACGCTCGCCATCCGTGGCTTGCTCGACGATGCCGCTGCCGCCGCCATGGCCCTGGCGCTTGGCTCGAGTGCTGAAGTGTCGAGTGCCGCCCATCTGCCGGAGCGGATCGCCGCGCGCGTCGCCGGCGGCAGTCTCGGCAGCGAGGCCGCCACGCTGCTGCGTGTCGAGGGTTTCGGCCCGTCGGTTGCCTACCGTATTGCCGCGCTGAAAACGCTGCTCGGCAAGGCCGGGCCGCTGCAGGAGATTGCCGGTGAAACCTCACGGCTGATCTGGCGCGATGTGCGCGATTGCAGGCCCTTCGCCGACAACGGCGAGAAACCGGTCTGGCGTGTCTCGATGACGCCGGGACAGTGCCACCAGATGGTCCTGACACTGCGCATGCAGGCCGCCGTCAGCGCCTTCTATGACTGGCAGGGCGGGCTGGTGTGGCTGCGCATGGAACAAGGCGACCCGGAAGCCGCCCTGCTGCGCGGGCTGTTGAGGAAACATGGCGGCGGCCATGCGACGCTGGTGCGTGCCGCACCTTCGCATCGCGCCGCTCTGCCGGTGTTCGAGCCGCAGCCGCCGGCGCTTGCCGCACTAGCGGTGCGCCTGAAACAGGAATTCGACCCGAAGAATATCCTCAATCCCGGCCGAATGGCCTAGGACATCAGCGATGCAGACCAATTTTTCGCTTGCCCAGCTTGCCGATCCGCATGTCGCGGAATCGGAAAAGATCCTGCGCAAATGCGTGCATTGCGGCTTCTGCACCGCCACCTGCCCGACCTATGTGACGCTTGGCAACGAGCTCGATTCACCGCGCGGGCGCATCTACCTGATCAAGGACATGCTGGAAAACGGCCGTCCGGCCGACAAGGAGATCGTCACCCATATCGATCGCTGCCTGTCCTGCCTTGCCTGCATGACCACCTGCCCGTCGGGCGTCAACTACATGCATCTGGTCGACCATGCCCGCGCCCATATCCAGGAGACCTACAAGCGGCCGCTGCTCGACCGCCTGACCCGCGCCATGCTGGCCTTCGTGCTGCCCTATCCCCAGCGTTTTCGCGCCGCGCTCAAGCTGGCGAAGCTGGGCAAGCCGTTTATGGGCTTGTTCGACAAGGTTCCGGCGCTGAAGCCGCTGAGTGCGATGCTCAAGCTCGCGCCGGCCTCGATCCCGACAGCATCGTCGATAGCTTCACCTGGCATCCATGCCGGGCAGGGGAGCAAAAGAGGCCGCGTCGCCATCCTCACCGGCTGCGCGCAATCGGTGCTCGATCCCGCCATCAACGACACCACGATTTCGCTGCTGACGCGGCTCGGTGTCGAGGTCGTGGTGCCACCGGGCGAGGGCTGCTGCGGGGCGCTGGTTCATCATATGGGGCGCGAGCAGGCCGCGCTTGCCTCTGCGAGGCAGAATGTCGATGCCTGGACGCGCGCCATCGAACAAGGCGGGCTCGATGCCATCGTCATCACTGCCTCCGGCTGCGGCACGACGATCAAGGACTACGGCTTCATGCTGCGGCTCGACCCGGCCTATGCCGACAAGGCGGCGCGCGTTTCGGCGCTGGCCAAGGACATTACCGAATATCTCTCGACCTTCGACCTGCCTGAACCGGCGCGCAAGCCGGGCACGGTCGTCGCCTATCACTCGGCCTGTTCGATGCAGCACGGCCAGAAGATCACCCGCCAGCCGAAGGAACTGCTCGCCAAGGCCGGCTTCATCGTGCGCGAGCCGCGCGAAGGGCATTTGTGCTGCGGTTCGGCCGGCACCTACAACATCCTGCAGTCCGAAATCTCGGCCAAACTGCGCGACCGCAAGGTGACAAACATCGAGGCGACGGGGGCTTCGATCGTCGCCACCGGCAACATCGGCTGCATCACCCAGATCGCTTCCGCCGCCAAGCTGCCGGTGGTGCACACGATAAAACTGCTCGACTGGGCCTATGGCGGACCGATGCCGGAAGGGGTCCCCGAGGAAAGGCTGGTTGCGGCTGAGTAGCGTGGCGTTGCCGCTGTCAGAGTTAACGGCAAGTCTCCCTCATCCGGCCGCTTCGCGGCCACCTTCTCCCCGAGGGGAGAAGAGGTTTGCGCCGGCGGTGACAATCTCCTCTCCCTCGGGGAGAGGTCAGCCGAGCGAAGCGGAGGCTGGGTGAGGGGGCTGGCGCCGCTCTGTGCTTACTCCGCCGCGAGCCTGTCCGCCGTGCCGTAGGTCGCCTCATAGAGCGCGCGCTGGCGGCTGAGCGCGACCATGGTGTTGCGCAGCAGGATGGCGACCGTGATCGGGCCGACGCCGCCCGGCACCGGGGTGATCCAGGAGGCGACCTCGCGGACGCTCTCGGTGTCGACGTCGCCGACGATGCGGCTTGAGCCGTCGGGGCCGATTTCGGAATTGATGCCGATGTCGATGACGGCCGCACCCGGCTTGACCATGTCGGCCTTGATCAGCCGCGGCTTGCCGACGGCGACGAACAGCGCATCGGCACGTCGCGCATGGGCGGCGACCGACCGCGTCATGTGGTGGCACACGGTCACCGTCGCGCCTTCGCTCATCAACAGGAAGGCGATCGGCTTGCCGACGATTTCCGAATGGCCGACGATGACGACTTCCAGCCCCTTGAGGTCGGGGCCGGTTTCCTTGAGCAGTTCGACCGAGGCCGCCGCCGTGCAAGGCGCGAGATCGAGCTGGTTGTAGACGATGTTGCCGATCGAGGCCGGATGCATGCCTTCGACATCCTTGAGCGGATGCACCGCCGCCTGCAGCGTCCTGATCGGGATATGCACTGGGACCGGCCGCTGAATGATGATGCCGGTGACGCGCGGATCGGCATTCAGGCCGTGAATGGCCGCTTCCAACTCGCCTGCCGTGATGGTGGCGGGAAAGCGCCGTTCCTCGAAATCGATGCCGGCGAGCTCAGCCTTGGCGCGCTGGTTGCGTACATAAACATCCACCGCATCGGTGTCGCCGACGGTGATCGAGATCAGCTTGGGCGGAAAACCCTCGGCTTTGGCGATCGCGGCGTCCTCGCGAACGGCGGCGATGATGCGCTGGGCGACCGGGCCGCCCTTGAGATAACGGCTGTCTTCGGACAGGAGCATGGGTGAACTCTTTTGTGGAACTAGCCACCGAGATAGCAAAAGAATGCGGTAAAGGGCAGCATGAAAGCGAACCGCTATGCCCGTTGCGCGACGCGTGGGTGACCTTTGCCCTCGATTTCTGCTCAAAAACGGAAAGGGCAGCGCGGTTTCCCGTGCTGCCCTTCCTGACCGGCCGCATCCCCATACGGCCCGTCCCCCGTTGTCCCTAACCGGCTCGAAAAGCGGACTGCTTTGCCGGCCAAGTGATTCGCAAGACCTACTATATCACCTCGACCGTGGTTCCGACATTGACCCGTTCATAGAGGTCGACGACGTCCTCGTTGCGCATGCGGATGCAGCCCGATGACACCGCACCGCCGATCGTCCACGGCTGGTTGGTGCCGTGGATGCGGTACTCGGTCGTGCCGAGGTAGAGCGCGCGGGCGCCAAGCGGGTTCTCCGTGCCGCCGGCAAGATAGGTCGGCAAATAGCGGCCCTTGGCGGCTTCACGCTTGATCATCTGCGCCGGCGGGCGCCAGTCCGGCCATTCGCGCTTGTTGGTGATCTTGTGCGTACCCGACCATTCGAAGCCCGGCTTGCCGGTGCCGACGCCATAGCGCCTTGCCTTGCCGTTCTTCTCGACCAGGAAGAGGAAATTCTGCGTGGTGTCGATGACGATCGTGCCCGGCTTCTGGCCTCCGTCATAGTCGACTTCCTGCGGCAGGTAGATCGGGTTGATCTGAGGACGCGCGACCATGCGCTTGGCCGGCGGCTGCACCGCCGCCGTCTGCACCCGGTCGGGCTGCGCCGGGCGCAGGCGCCGCTGTTGCTGGACGACCTGGCGGTTCTGGCGCACGATGCCGGGTGCCTGGCCAAGCTGCAGCACCCAGGGTGCGGAAAGGTCGGGGCTCACCATCACCGGCGGCCTGTCGGCATAGCGGTCGCCGGCGGTTGAGGGTGTGACGCCGGCGGCAAACACAGCCACGGCGCCGAGCACGGGAAACAGAACTGTCTTCATCGTAACGCACCTTGATCGTCTGATACAAAACGGGTGGAAACGTCCTCCCGGTTCGGCGATCATTGGCGCGCAAGCAGCAACCGAAACATGAATCGGAATGCGTAAAATGCGGAACTGTCGGTAAACCTTTTGGTGTGGTTACCGCCGGGTTCAGGAATCTGGTAAAGCCGCAGTAAATGCCGCGCAAAAGCGCGTTAACGAACGGATTTTGGCTTATGGACAAGGAAAACACCGGACTGCTCGCCGGTCCCGATGGTGTCGCGCGCTGCTTCTGGCACGGCAATCTGCCCGACTATCTGCACTACCACGATCATGAATGGGGCCGGCCTGTGGCCGACGACCGCAGGCTGTTCGAAAAGATCTGCCTCGAAGGCTTTCAGTCTGGCCTGTCGTGGCTGACCATTCTGCGCAAGCGGGAGAATTTTCGCGAAGCCTTCGCCAATTTCGAATTCGACAAGGTCGCCGCCTTCACCGACAAGGATGTCGAGCGCCTGCTCGGCAATGCCGGCATCATCCGCCATCGCGGCAAGATCGTCTCGACCATCAACAACGCCAAGCGCGCCCGCGAAATGGCCGACGAGTTCGGCTCGCTGGCCGCCTGGTTCTGGAAGTTCGAACCCGGCAAGGAGGAGCGGCCGCAGATCGTCGATCTCGCCCATCTGCGCGCCAACCCGACCACGGCGGTCTCGGTGCGGATTTCGAAGGAGTTGAAGAAACGCGGCTGGAGCTTCGTGGGGCCGACCACTGTCTACGCCTTCATGCAGGCGATGGGCCTGGTCAACGACCATCTCGAGGGCTGCATCTGCCGCAAAGAGGTCGAGAAGCAGCGGAAGGCGTTCAAAAGGCCGAAGTAGCCCCTCTACTTCCGGTAAAGCGAGTAATTTCAGGTGCCGTTGGCGCTGGCCAGCACCAGGCCGGCGACGATCGCCACCACCGTGGCCACGGTCGGATAGATCACCAGCAGGCCGGTCATCAACGCGTCGCGCATGGATGGGCCTTTGCCGGTGTCGGCCGGCACTTCGAACGGGCCGGCAGCCTGGCTGACCATTTTCGGAGCGTGGATGTCGGCCGGGCGCAAGCGCGCGGGCAATTCGCCGGCTTCGCCATCAATAGCGTAAAATCTTGCTGTGCTGACCATGGCCCCGAGCCCTCATTTACCCCGCCTTATCGGCGACGATTGTGTCGGCACGATGCCGCACCCGTGTCGGGATTGTTTCATTTTCGATGCGGTTTTGTTTCACGGAGGTTCGAGCGTGGTGCTGGGTGCCGACCCTTGCCGCTCCCGGCTGCATCAGTTAGGAAACGCGCGCTGCCGAATAGGAAATTTCCTATCCCGCAACGCCACGAAACACCGGATGCTCACTCATGGCCGACAAATCGGAAAAGACGAAAGCGCGGCTGCCGCGCGGTTTTGCCGACCGCAGCGCCGAGGATATCCGCGCCGTCGAGAAGATGATGGCGACGATCCGCTCGGTCTATGAGCTTTACGGCTTCGAACCGGCAGACCAGCCGCTGATCGAATACACCGACGCGCTCGGAAAATTCCTGCCCGACCAGGACCGGCCGAACGAAGGCGTGTTCTCCTTCCAGGATGACGACGACCAGTGGCTGTCGCTGCGCTATGACCTGACCGCGCCGACGGCCCGTTTCGTCGCCGAGAATTACGAGCGCCTGCCCAAGCCTTACCGCAGCTATCGCTCCGGCTGGGTGTTCCGCAACGAGAAGCCAGGCCCCGGCCGCTTCCGCCAGTTCATGCAGTTCGACGCCGACACGATCGGTACGCCGGGCGTGGCCGCCGACGCCGAAATGGCGATGATGATGGCCGACGTCATGGAAGCGCTCGGCATCAAGCGCGGCGACTACGTCATTCGCGTCAACAACCGCAAGGTTCTGGATGGCGTGCTGGAGGCGATCGGGCTTGGCGGCGAGGAGAATGCCGGACGAAGGCTGACGGTGCTGCGCGCGATCGACAAACTGGACAAGCTCGGGCCGGAAGGCGTGAAGCTTTTGCTTGGCCCGGGCCGCTGGGACGGTGGCAAGGAAGGCGAAGGCGACTTCGCCAAGGGCGCCGGGTTGAATAACGGGCAGGCCGAGGCAGTCCTTCTCGCGACAGCGAGGAATGCACAGGTAGGCCAGGATTCCATGGTCAGTTCGAATGCCATCTACCAGGAAGGCGTCGGCGAACTCGCCACGATTGAAGCGCTGGTCAGGGCGGCAGGATATGGCGAGGACCGTATCGCCATGGACCGCTCGGTCGTGCGCGGCCTCGAATACTACACCGGCCCTGTCTTCGAAGCCGAGCTGCTGGCCGAAATCCCCAACGAGGACGGCCAGATCGTGCGCTTCGGCTCGGTCGGTGGCGGCGGTCGCTATGATGGTCTGGTTTCGCGCTTTCGCGGCGAGCCGGTGCCGGCGACCGGCTTTTCCATTGGCGTCTCCAGGCTGATGACGGCGCTGAAGAACCTCGGCAAGCTCGACGCCTCGGATGTGATCGCACCTGTCGTCGTGCTGGTGATGGACAAGGACACCGACAGTCTCGGCCGCTACCAGAAGATGGTGGCGAGCCTGCGCGCCGCTGGCATCCGGTCCGAAATGTATCTCGGCGGCGCCGGCATGAAGGCGCAGCTCAAATATGCCGACCGGCGCGGCTGCCCGGTCGCGATCATCCAGGGCGGCGACGAGCGCGCCAAGGGCGAACTGCAGATCAAGGACCTGATCGAAGGCGCCCGCATGTCGGCCGAAATCACAGACAATGCCGAATGGCGCGCCGTCCGCCCGGCGCAGGTGACGGTGGCGGAGGGCGAGCTGGTCTCCGAGGTTAGGAAGATCCTGGGGGCGCAGGCTGCTGATCGCGCGAAAGGTGGCGCTTGAACACCCCCCTCTGGCCTGCCGGCCATCTCCCCCGCAAGGGGGGAGATTGGATGTCACGTGGGCTTTCGCCAATCTCCAGCGTTGAAGAAGAGGCGCTGAGCCTCAAGCTGCCGATCTCCCTCCTTGCGGGGGAGATGGCCGGCAGGCCAGAGGGGGGTGCCTCGCGCCCATCCGCTCCATGACCTCCCGCACCCCCGCCATCTCCACCGACATCACCAACCTCTTCGCCACCCGCAACACGCATGCCGTCGAAGTCGCCATATTGCAGCCGGCCGACCCGTTCCTTGACATGGCCGGCGAGGATCTACGCCGCCGTATCTTCCTGACCGAAAGCGAAACCGGGCAGACATTGTGCCTGCGGCCGGAATTCACCATTCCGGTCTGCCTCGACCACATAAGCTCGCAGGCCGGCACGCCGCGACGCTATTCTTACCTGGGCGAGGTGTTTCGCCAGCGCCGCGAAGGCGGCAACGAGTTCTTCCAGGCCGGCATCGAGGATCTTGGCGACCGCGATACCGCTGGAGCCGATGCCCGCTCGGTGGCCGATGCGCATGCGCTGCTGTCGCTGGTGCTGCCTGGCCAGGCATTGGCGATCACGCTCGGCGATCAGACTATTTTCGAGGCGGTTCTGGCTGCCCTTGGCTTACCGCGCGGCTGGCGCATGCGCCTTGCCCGTGCGTTCGGCTCGGCGCCGATGCTTGAGGCGGCTCTCGCCGATCTCGCCAACCCGCCGCGCAACAGCCAGCTCTCCGGCCCGGTCGCGGCCCTTGTGCTAGACGGTGATCTGGACGGTCTTTCCGCCCATATCGCCAGCGGCATGGAAGAGGCGGGCCTGTCGGCGTCCGCCGGGCGCGCGCCGTCCGACATTGCCCGGCGGCTGATCGAGAAAGCCGAATTGCGCAGCGTTCGGCTGTCGAGCGAGGCCTTTTCCGCGCTGAAGGATTTTCTGGCGATCGACGTTCCGCTTGATGGCGCAACCCAGGCGCTGGAGTCCTTCGCCACCGGCGCCGGGCTGTCGCTCGATGTCGCGCTGGAAAAGTTCGCTGCCCGCGCCAAGGCGATCGAAACGTATGGCTTGCCGGCCGATAAAATCCGCTACGACGCCGCCTTCGGCCGCCCGCTCGATTACTACACCGGTCTTGTTTTCGAAATCGCGGCCGACAATGGCGACTGGCCGCTGGTCGGCGGCGGCCGCTATGACCGGCTGCTGACCCTGCTTGGCGCGAAGACGCCTATCCCCGGCGTAGGCTTTTCGGTCTGGCTCGATCGCATCGAGGCACTGCGGGAGACGGCGCCATGATCACGCTGGCGATCCCGTCGAAAGGCCGCCTGAAAGAACAGGCGCTGGACGTGCTGGCCAAAGCCGGCCTCGCCGTCAGCCTGCCAGGCGACGAGCGCAAGTACCACGCCCGCGTCGAGGGTCTGGATGATGTCGAAGTGGTGTTCCTGTCGGCTTCCGAAATATCAGGCGAGATCGGCCAGGGCGCCGTCGATCTCGGCATCACCGGCGAGGACCTGGTGCGTGAAAACCTCGCCGACTGGGAGGCGCGCGCCGAAATCGTCGCCCGTCTCGGCTTCGGCAATGCCGATGTCGTGGTGGCTGTGCCGGATATCTGGCTCGATGTCGACACCATGGCCGATCTCGACGACGTCGCCGCCGATTTTCGCCAGCGCCATGGCCGGCGGCTGCGCATCGCCACCAAATACTGGCGGCTGACCCAGCAATTCTTCTCGCAGAAGCACGGCATCCAGGTTTATCGCATCGTCGAGAGCCTAGGGGCAACCGAAGGCGCGCCGGCGGCCGGTCTGGCCGATGTCATCGTCGACATCACGACCACCGGCTCGACGCTGCGCGCCAATCATCTCAAGGTGCTGGGCGATGGCCTCGTCCTGCGCTCGCAGGCCTGTCTGGTAGCGTCGAAGAAGACACGGGCGGCGGCTGATGAGGCGCTCTTGCGCGACATTGCCGCGAAGATGGCGGCTGCGGCCGGATAGCGGCGGGGCCCACTACCCTTAGGGCCCCGACCCAGCTTAAGAACCCTGACGGCCGCCCAGCGGTGTCGGTAGCGTTTGCGCCGAGGTTTTCATGTTGATAGGAATTTTTTCTTGACCCGTGAGGGCAGCTATGCTACATTTTTGCCCATGGTGCTGATTTGCGCCAGCGACCCGCCGCCCAGGCGGGTTTTTGCGTTTTGGGGCTTCGTCAACCAACGCGAAGCTCCGAAGCATCGTTGACCTGCCACGACGATCGGCGGGTTTTCACCACCCCCTCAGGCTGATAGGTTCGGCCAATGCATGTCGCCCAAAAGTGATCTCGGTTTTGGGAGAACGACATGCATAAAAACAAGGACCTAAAGCGCGTCGCATGATTCCGTTTCAGCGCGACACGCTTTAGTCCCGGGAGGAGAGAGCGATGCCGGTCAATCTCGACGAGCTGAAGAACGCCAGCAATTTGCGCGGACGCGGCGCGCGTGCTGGCGGTGTCTTCGTGGCACCCGTCGACAACAGGGCGCATGTCTCTGGCGAACGCAGCGTGCCGCTGCTCGACAAGACCATCCCCGCGCTGTTTTCCGACACCGTCAGCAAATACGGCACGCTCGACGCCGCCGTTTTCGTTGATCAGGACAAGCGCTTCACCTGGAGCGAACTGTCGGACACAGTGGACGCGCTGGCTGCCGGCTTCCTGGCACTGGGGTTGGCAAAGGGCGATCGCGTCGGCATCTGGTCGCCCAACCGCTGGGAATGGCTGGTGACGCAGTTCGCCACCGCCCGCATCGGCCTGATCCTGGTCAACATCAACCCCGCCTATCGGTTGACCGAGCTCGACTATGCGCTGAACAAGGTCGGCTGCAAGGCGCTGGTCACCGCTGCCAGGTTCAAGACGTCAGACTATCTCGGCATGATCGAGACGCTGGCACCCGAGATCGCCAAGGCCACACCGGGCAAGCTCAAGGCACAGAAACTGCCGGCGCTGAAGATCGTCATCCGCATGGGCGACGAGAATTCGCCCGGCATGTTCAATTTCGGCGACGTGCTGGCCATGGCCGGGCGTGACGAGCATGACAGCCTCGACCGCATCTCGGAGAAGCTGAAGCCGGGCGAGGCCATCAACATCCAGTTCACCTCAGGCACCACGGGAGCCCCCAAGGGCGCGACGCTGACCCACAGCAACATCGTCAACAACGGCAATTTCGTCACTTCGGCGATCAAGCTGACCGTCGACGACCGGCTGTGCATTCCGGTGCCGCTCTACCACTGCTTCGGCATGTCGATGGGCACGATGGGTTGCGTCTCGAAAGGCGCCACCATGGTTTTTCCGGGAGAAGGGTTCGACGCCGGCGCCACACTGAAGGCGGTGGCGCAGGAACGCTGCACCGGGCTTTATGGCGTGCCGACCATGTTCGTCGCCCTGCTGGATCATCCGGATTTTTCCGCCTTCGATCTCTCCAGCCTGCGCACCGGCATCATGGCCGGCTCGCCATGCCCGATCGAGGTGATGAAGAAGGTGGTGTCGCTGATGCATATGGAACAGGTGACCATCGCCTACGGCATGACCGAGACCAGCCCGGTCTCGTTCCAGAGCGGCGTCGACGACCCCTTGGAAAAGCGCGTCTCGACCGTCGGGCGCATCCATCCCCATGTCGAGGTAAAGGCGGTCGATGCCGATGGCGCTACCGTTGCGGTCGGCGTACCGGGTGAGCTTTGCACGCGCGGATATTCGGTGATGAAGGGTTACTGGGACGACGAAGACAAGACCCGCGAGGCGATCGACAGCGACGGCTGGATGCACACCGGCGACCTCGCCACCATCGATTCCGAGGGTTATTGCAACATCGTCGGCCGGGTCAAGGATATGGTCATCCGCGGTGGCGAGAACGTCTATCCCAGGGAGGTCGAGGAATTCCTCTACCGCCATCCAAAGGTCAAGGAGGTGCAGGTGTTCGGCATTCCCGACGCCAAATATGGCGAGGAGCTGTGCGCGTGGATCGTGCTCAAGCCCGGCCAGATCGCCACCGAGCAGGAGGTCAAGAACTTCTGCGCCGGCCAGATCGCCCATTACAAGATCCCCCGCCACATACGCTTCCGCACCGAATTGCCGATGACGGTGACCGGCAAGCCGCAAAAGTTCTTGATGCGCGAGGCCATGGTGGAGGAACTGGGGCTGGTGGCGCAGAAGACGGCGTGAGCGAAGGCGGCGCTTCGGTTTGTCCGGCGCGCTGGGTGCGGTCAGGTCGCGATCCTGCTGCATCATTTGGAGCGCGTTGTTTGTGAGGGGGCGAACGCCGGCCGTCGGGCCTGCCGGATGTTTTCCAAGGCGCTCCACACTCCACATGGGGTTTTCCGCAAGGTTCGCAGAAGCGCATAGGGGCTTGAATGGTTGGTTTCAAACGATCGGTGGTTTCTTATGCGTTGCCCTTGGCCGCCTTGGTGATGGCTGTTGCAGTCAGGGCAGGCGGGCTGTCGGCGGACGAAGGTTCGCTGAGCGCCAGGATACTCGTCGGAGCGCTTTCGAGTGCGATTATGTTCACCACCATTTTCGTGGTGCTCGACCACGCCGAGGCGGTGGCCCGGCGTGTAGGAGAGCCCTATGGCACATTGGTGCTGACTTTTGCCGTGACGGCAATCGAGGTGTCGATCATCGTTTCCATGATGCTGCATGGAGAGAACAACCCTACGCTTGCACGTGAGTCCGTCTTCTCAACGGTGATGATTGCATCTACCGGCGTCGTCGGCACGTGTCTTGCGCTCGGCGGCTGGCGTCATCGCAAGCAGGCAATTGTTCGACAAGGGACCAGCGCATATTTGGCGGTTCTGATCGCGCTGACCATCATGACGCTTATTCTGCCGACCTACACACAAGCTACGGGGCCGGGCACATTTTCGGCAGCTCAACTTGGCTTTGTGAGCGTGCTTTCGGTGCTGCTTTATGCAAGTTTTGTGTTCGCGCAGACTGTCCGCCACCGAGAAGACTTTGTCGAAGGGCAGGCCCACGGCGTTGCGCTGCGGACTGCCCCTCACGAAAGCGTCTTTGCCGGCGCATTGCTGCTTTTGATCGGGCTGATTGGCATTGTCATGCTCGCCGAGCAGGTCGCCGCAAGTGTTGAAAATACGCTCGTTGCCTATCAGGTGACACAGGCTGACAGCATTGTGGGGGCATTGATCGCCGGGCTGGTTTTGATGCCGGAGGCCATTTCGGCGGTTCGCGCTTCACTCAACAATGAGCTGCAACGCGGTTTGAATGTCGCGATGGGTTCCGCTTGTGCCACGATTGGTTTGACAATACCGGCGGTCGCAGCCGCCAGCCTGCTGACGGGAAGAGGGTTAACCCTGGGGCTGTCGGCTGCTGATGCGGTCCTTTTGGTCTTGGCGCTTTTCATATGCAATGTAAGCTTCAGCACTGAAAGAACGACGTTCTTGACCGGAATGGTCCATCTTGTAGTATTTTTTACTTATGTATTTCTGATATTTATACCATGAGAGCTTTGGTGCAAGCGAAGCGCCAAGGGGGCGGTATCCTTCGTTACCTCACGCCGTGGATTTGAGGTGGTCGATGAAGGCGCGCAGCTTCGGCAGGATCTGGCGCTTGCCGGGATGGTAGAGGAAGACGCCCGGCGTCGTGGCGGCGATGGTGTCTAGGACCGGCTCGAGTTTTCCCTGGCCTATCGGACCTTCGGCGACGGGTCGGGGGATCTGCGCCAGCCCAATGCCCTGCATCGCGGCCCCGAGCAGCGTCGGATAGTCGTGCGCGATCAGCGGGCCTGAGACCATCGCCTCGATCTCCCCGTTGCCGTCGACGAAAGACCAGGGCGCGATGGCGCCGTTCGAACGGCGCAAGCGCAGGCAGGCGTGGCGGCACAAGTCGTCGACGTGCTCGGGGTAGCCATGGCGCTCGAGATAGTCCGGACTGCCGACGACCACGAACGGGAACGACGGCGTCAGCCGCACCGCGACCATGTCGGGCGCGATGAACTGGCCGAGGCGGATGCCGGCATCGAACCCGCCGGTCGCAAGATCGACCATCTCGTCACTCGCGGCGATCTCCAGCTCGACCTCGGGATAGGTTCGGCAGAACGATGCGATCATCGGCTCCAGGATCAACGGCACGACGGCGCGGGGGACGGACAGGCGTAGCAGCCCGGTCGGCCGTTGGCCGACATCGCGCGCGGCCTCGCCTGCCGCGACGAGCTCCTCGAAGGCAGGTCCGGCAAGATCGAGGAACCGCTGGCCAGCCTCGGTCAAACCGACGCTTCGCGTCGTGCGCACGAACAGCGCCGCACCCGTGCGGGCTTCCAGCGTGCGCACCGCCTGGCTCACGGCGGACGGCGTCACGCCGAGATCGGCGGCGGCACGGCGAAAGTTGCGGCGCCTGGCAACCGCCAGGAAGGTCTCGACCCCCTCCAGCGCACCGTGCCGGACTGTGTAGTTCTGCTTCATAGGTTGTTGTGATTACACCGGGTAGTCGAATTATGGAAGCAGGCTTAGAGGTAACCGACTGAAGCTGGGGCCGCGTGAACCGGCTGCTGACAGGAGGCCAAATGTCCACGGAAATGGTGTTCCAGACCCATCTCGTTCTAGGCTACGTCGCGTGGCTGCTCTGCTTCGGCGCATACGGCCTCCCATGGCTGAGCTCGCTGGACCGGGTCGCGGCGCAACGTGCCATCGCCACCCTGCACAGCTTGCGTTTCTTCGGGCTCGTGTTCATCCTGCCGGGCGTCGTAAGCCCCGATCTGCCGGCCGGTTTCGCCGTGTTCGCCGCCTACGGCGACTTCGCAACAGGGGTACTGGCCATGCTGGCGCTGCTCACGGTGAGGCTACCCCGGCTCTTCTGGCCGTTGATCGTCGCCTTCAACATCGTCGGGACGGTCGAGCTCGTCGTCGATTATTACCACGCCATCCAGGTCGGCCTCCCTGCACATGCGGAGCAACTGGGCGCCGCCTACGCGATCCCGATCATCTATGTACCGCTGCTGATGATCACGCACATCGCCGCATTCTATTTTCTGCTACGCCCTCCGAAGGTCCGGATCCTAACGACGACCGCCCCGGCTGTGCTTTGACGGCAAGAGTATACCCCAAAGAAAAAGGCGCGGGCTTGGCCCGCGCCTTTGTTCTGTCCAGGCTTTCGAAGCTCAGTCCTTCTCGAAGATGCGCGCCTTGGCGACGACGCCGGCGATGGCGCCGCCGATCAACGGTGCGACGATGAACAGCCAGAGCTGGCCGATCGCGGCAGTGCCCGAAAACAGGGCCGGGCCGATCGAGCGGGCCGGATTGAGCGACGTGCCGGTCACCGGGATGATGGCGAAATGCAACCCCGCCAGCGTCAGGCCGATGACCAGCCCGGCGAACGCCGTCGAGTGCTTTTCAGCGGTGACACCCAGGATCACGGTGACGAAGGTGAAGGTGCCGATCACTTCCCACAGAAATGCCGAGCTGACGCCCCATTTCGTCACATCCCAGCCATTGGCGCCGAAGCCGGTCGTGTGTCCGCCAACCTGGCCGGAAACGATGATCCACAACGCCAGCGAAGCAAGGACGCCGCCGATGACCTGCGCGATCCAGTAGGGGATGACGTCCTTGGCCGGCAGCCGGCCCGCCAGAAAGACACCGAGCGTCACCGCCGGGTTGAGATGCGCGCCCGAAATCGGGCCGATCGCATAGGCCGCCGCGATGAGGCCGATGCCGAACGCCAGACCGATGCCTTCCTGGCCGAGAGGCAGCGCGCCGCCGAAGCCGCCCGTCACCACAGAAGCCGTACCGATGAACACCAATAGAAATGTGCCTAGAACTTCCGCCAGATAAGTCTTCATTGCCCTCTCCTCGTGTCAATCCGCCGGTCCGCCTTTTGCGCTCCGCGAATCACAACCGGAAGAGTATTCGCAACCAGAAAAGTTGGAAAGCAGAGCGGTTGTGCAGGCCGACCTGCTTGTGCGCGCCGGTTGCGCGCTCTAGAGCAGGGCCGGAATAATTTTCTGCGTGACGGAACAAGACCATGCGATTGGGCGGACGGCTGGCTGCGGCCATCGAAGTGCTGGAAGACATCGGCCGGCGCCACCGGCCGGTGGCGGACGCGCTGAAGGATTGGGGCCTGTCGCATCGCTTCGCCGGCGGCGGCGACCGTGCGGCGATCGGCAACATCGTCTATGACGCCTTGCGCCACAAGCGTTCCGCCGGCTGGCTGCTGGGGCAGGACACGCCGCGCGCCATCGGCTTCGGCGCGCTGCTGCTCGAATGGGGCCAGACGGCACAATCGCTCAACGAGGCGCTTGATGGCGACAAGTTCGCACCGCCGCTGCTGACCGCCGCCGAGCTTCAGGCCATCGCCGACCATCGGCTCGCCGACGCGCCGGACGCGGTGCGGGCGGATGTTCCCGACTGGTGCGCGCCGCTTTTCGAGCGAGCCTTTGGCTCGACCTGGGCCGACGAGGGCGCGGCGCTGGCGACGCGCCCGCCGCTCGACCTCAGGGTCAACACGTTGCAGGCCAACCGCGACAAGGTGCTGGCCGAACTGACGGGAACTGGCGCGAAACCCTCGGCAATCGCGCCACACGGCATCCGCATCCCGCCGATCGACGGCGACGGCCGGCACCCGAACGTGCAGGCCGAGCCGGCTTTCCAGAAGGGCTGGTTCGAGGTCCAGGACGAAGGCTCGCAGATCGCGGCCGCCCTTGCCGGGGCCGAAGCCGGCATGCAGGTGCTGGATTTCTGCGCCGGCGCCGGCGGCAAGACGCTGGCACTGTCGGCTTCGATGGAAAATCGTGGCCAGATCTTTGCCCATGATGTGGAGAAAGCACGGCTGGCACCGATCTTCGACCGCATCCGTCGTTCGGAAAACCGCAATGTGCAGGTGGTCACCAAACCCACAGAACTCGCGCCGCTCGGCAACCACATGGACATCGTGCTGGTCGACGCCCCATGCACCGGCAGCGGCACCTGGCGCCGCCGTCCCGACGCCAAATGGCGGCTGACGCAGAGACAGCTCGATGCCCGCAAGGGCGAGCAGTCGGCGATCCTCGATGCGGCCAAAGCCTATGTCAAACCGGGCGGCCTGCTGGTCTACATCACCTGCTCGGTGTTTGATGAGGAAAACGGTGAGCAGATCGCGGCCTTTCGGGACCGTAACAGCGGTTATGTTCCCGTCGACCACCGCAAGCTCTGGGACAGCCGTTTTCCCGGCCATGAGGCAGCCGCACGCATCGGCGCCAAAGGCGACATCTCGCTGTCGCCGGCGCTCAGCGGCACCGATGGGTTTTATCTCTGTGCGTTACGCAGATCGGCCTGAATCCAATTCCTGACGGATGCGCGGCGCCGGCCGGCATGCCAGGTCGATTGTGCAGTGCAGCAAAAGCATTTGCCTGCCGTCCATGCCTCTGCAATAAGCTATCCGCGTAAAGGAAGCAGCGGCAATGGCAGCAAAGATCGTACCCGCCCCGGACTATGAGGATCGCGTCAGGACATCCTTCGCGCGCCAGAAGGCGATGGCCACGATCGGCGCCGAACTGACGCTGGTGACCCCCGGCATCATCGAGATCGAGATGCCCTATTCGGCGGCACTCACTCAGCAGCATGGCTTTCTCCATGCCGGCGTCATTTCGACGGCGCTGGACTCGGCCTGCGGCTATGCCGCCTTTTCGCTGATGCCGGAAAATTCCGGCGTGCTGACCATCGAGTTCAAGGTCAACCTTCTGGCGCCGGGCAGGGGCGAGCGCTTCCTGTTCCGCGGCTCGGTGACCAAGCCAGGCCGCACCATCATCGTCGCCGACGGCCAAGCCTACGCCTTCGCCGCCGACGGCGAGGCCAAGCTGATCGCCACCATGACCGGCACCATGATGACCGTGGTCGGGCGTGATGGCATAGAAGGGTGAGTGGCCGGTTCGCCGCAGGCGAATCCATCGTGCCGGTGGCACGATGGAAGGCCACGAACGCCGGGAGCTGCCGGAGGCAGCGGGTCCCGGCGAGCGGCGGTGCAGATAAGCAGATGATCCGGCGGAGAGGAGCAAATCATCATGACCGGTAAAGTGTCGCGCCTGTCGGGCAAGGACGTCCTCTTCGTCATGGCGGCGCAAGCCGAATACGGCCCGCACCTCAAGCAGCTGTTCACGCCATTGATGACCGGTGTCGGTCCGGTCGAGGCCGGCGTCAGGCTGGGTGCGGAACTCTCCTGGCTGAAATCGCAAAAAGCACTGCCGGATCTCGTTGTTTCGCTCGGCTCAGCCGGCAGTCGGACGCTGGAGCAGACGGAGATCTACCAGGCGGTTTCGGTCAGCTACCGTGACATCGACGCTTCGCCGCTCGGCTTCGAAAAGGGTGCGACACCCTTCCTCGACCTGCCGGTAACCGTGCCATTGCCCTTCAAGATACCGGAGATCAGGCAGGCGACCCTGTCGACCGGCGCAGCGATCATCACCGGCGCGGCCTATGATGCTGTTAGCGCCGACATGGTCGACATGGAGACCTTCGCCTGCCTGCGCGCCTGCCAACTGTTCGACATTCCGCTGATCGGTCTGCGCGGCATTTCCGACGGGGCGGCGGATCTGCGGCATGTCGGCGACTGGACCGAATATCTTGAAGTCATCGACGAGAAGCTGGCGGACGCCGTCATGCGGCTCGAACGGGCGATCGGCGACGGCGCCCTTCGGACGGAACCATCCCATGAAGATGCCAGACCAGCCTGAAAGTCGGGCTACGCAACCCATTGCGCCGACTCGTTTCTTTCTCTAAACGCTCGCCATGAAAACAGCCAATCATCCCGACACCGTCCTGATTGTCGATTTCGGCAGCCAGTTCACCCAGCTCATCGCCCGCCGCATCCGCGAGGCCGGCGTGTTTTCCGAGATCGTGCCGTTCCAGTCGGCCGAAGCGGCATTCAAGCGCATCAATCCGAAGGCCGTCATTCTGTCCGGCGGTCCGGCTTCGACCGGCGATATAGGCAGCCCGCGCGCGCCGCAGATCGTCTTCGATTCCGGCGTGCCGGTGCTTGGCATCTGTTACGGCCAGATGGCCATGTGCGTGCAGATGGGCGGCGTTGCCGAAAGCTCCGACCATCGCGAGTTCGGCCGCGCCTTCGTCGAGATCCAAAAGGACAGCCCGCTGTTCGAGGGCCTGTGGGCACCCGGCCAGCGCCACCAGGTGTGGATGAGCCATGGCGACCGCGTCATCTCCTTGCCCAAGGGCTTCGAAGTGTTCGGCAAGTCGGAAGGCTCGCCCTTCGCCATCTTCGGCAGCATCGAGCGCAAGATGTACGGCATCATGTTCCACCCCGAGGTGGTGCATACGCCCGACGGCGCCCGGCTGCTGCGCAACTTCGTCCACAACATCGCCGGCATCGAGGGCGACTGGACCATGCGCGCCTACCGCGAGCACGCGGTCGAGACGATCCGCAAGCAGGTCGGCAAGGGCAAGGTCATCTGCGCGCTGTCGGGCGGCGTCGATTCCTCCGTTGCGGCGCTGTTGATCCACGAAGCGGTCGGCGACCAGCTGACCTGCATCCTTGTCGACCACGGCCTGATGCGCAAGGACGAGGCCGCGGGCGTGGTGGCGATGTTCCGCGAACACTACAATTTACCGCTCATTCTGGTGAACGCGTCGGACCGTTTCATCGACGCCCTCGAGGGCGAGTCGGACCCGGAGAAAAAACGCAAGACCATCGGCCGGCTGTTCATCGAGGTGTTCGAGGAAGAGGCCAAGAAACTCGGCGGCGCCGAATTCCTGGCGCAGGGCACGCTCTATCCCGACGTCATTGAAAGCGTCTCCTTCACCGGCGGCCCGTCGGTGACGATCAAGTCGCACCACAATGTCGGCGGCCTGCCCGCGCGCATGAACATGCAGCTTGTCGAGCCGCTGCGCGAACTGTTCAAGGATGAGGTCAGGGCGCTGGGCAAGGAGCTTGGCCTGCCCGAAAGCTTCATCGGCCGGCACCCGTTTCCAGGCCCGGGTCTTGCCATCCGTTGCCCCGGCGGCATCACCCGCGAAAAGCTGGAGATCCTGCGCGAGGCCGACGCCATCTATCTCGACGAGATCCGCAAGGCCGGCCTCTACGACGCCATCTGGCAGGCCTTCGCCGTGCTGTTGCCGGTGCAGACGGTCGGCGTGATGGGCGATGGCCGCACCTACGAGTTCGTCTGCGCGCTGCGTGCCGTCACCTCGGTCGACGGCATGACGGCGGATTTCTACCACTACGACATGGCCTTCCTCGGCGCCGCCGCCACCCGCATCATCAACGAAGTCCGGGGCATCAACCGCGTCGTCTACGACGTGACGTCGAAGCCGCCGGGAACAATCGAGTGGGAGTAGGAGTTAGTAGTCTGGACTGCTCGGGCGTAGTTTTTCGCAGAAAAAGCAACGATTTGCGGTTTATCTCATTCACTATCGATGCTGCATCATCAACTGAAGTCTCCGACTGTCTAAGTCACTGATTTTTCTGGCCCCGTGCAAACGAGGGCTTCGTTGCGTGTGAAGGGCAGCAGATCAATCTGGCGGTACTTTTGACGGTACTTTCGTACGTGAATCAACGTCCGAGAAAGGACCGTCACCCGTTTCTCGGCCTGACGCTTTTTGTAGGTCAACCATTTGAAATAAATGGCTTTCCCGGTGACGTTTCGGCGCGAACAGTACTTTAAAGCGCGTCGCGTTGAAACGGATTCATGCGACGCGCTTTAAGTCTTTGTTTTCATGCATGTCGTTGTCCCAAACCGGGGCCACTTTTGGGCGACATGCATCAGCCGCACGTCCTACCGTCAGCGCAAGTCCGCATTTGTGAGATTGGGCGCCGGTGTGTCTTGAGATCGCCTCATTGGCTGACCGCAATCAGAATTCTAGGCGATGCCGCCCAAAAGTTCCTCCGCCCTGGAAACAGCGGCCGCCTGATGTGGCTGCAAGGGTTGGCCGGCATAGCTTTCGAAGACAGGCAGGAACGGGTCGTCGATATGCGTCCTGATGCCGGACAGCTGCTCCATCACCGCCAGGCCGCAATAGGGAACGTAGGAGGCCGAATAGCCGCCCTCATGCGACATCATCAGGCGCCCGCCGCAGAGGTCGTCCGCCGCCTGCATCAACATCCGCGTCATGTCGCGGTAGCTGCCGCTATGCAGCATCATGCGCCCCAGCGGATCGGCCGCCGAGGCGTCGAAGCCCGACGGCACGACGATGAGATCAGGCTTGTAGCGATTGAGCGCCGGTAGCACGACGCGTTCGAAGACGGACATGTAAGCGCCGTGGCCGCAGCCGGCCGGCAGCGGTACATTGATGTTGTAGCCTTCGCCCTTGCCCTCGCCGCGTTCCTTGTGAAGACCGCTGTCATTCGGATAAAGCCCGTCCTGATGGATCGAGATGGTCAGTACCGACGGGTCCGAATAGAAGGCGGACTGGGTGCCGTTGCCGTGATGAACATCCCAGTCGACGCTGGCGACCCGCTCGAAGCCATGTTTGGCCCGGTTCTTCAGGATAGCGACCGGAACGTTGCCGAACAGGCAAAAGCCCATGCCTTGCCCGCGCTCGGCATGATGGCCGGGCGGTCGTACCAGCGCATAGCAATTGTCGACATCGCCGCTCAACACCGCATCCATCACCGCTGCCGTGCCGCCGGCGGCCAGACAGGCGATTTCGTAGCTGCCATGGCCGAAGGGGGTGAGATAGCTCGCATCGCCGCCGCGCCCATCACTGAGCAGCTTGATACGGCTGATGTAGTCGCGGTCGTGAAACAGGGCGAGGTCATCCTCGCTCACCGCGACGGAGGCGATCTTATACAGTTTCTCGGTCAGGCCCGAAACCTCCATCAGATTGCGGAATCGGCGTTTCGTGTCGGCATTCTCCGCATGCTCGCCCGGCTCGATGGTCAGGCTCGGCTGAAAGAACTGCGCGGCATTGCCGGTCTCGTGCCAGAGATAGAGTTCGTGGAAATTCCAGCCTGTCGTCATGTTTTGTTTCCTAGCCCGCCAGGATCATTGACGCGGCGCGTTCGGCGATCATGATCGTCGGCGCGTTGGTGTTGCCCGACACCATTTTCGGAAAGACCGAGGCGTCGGCGATGCAAAGCCCGTCCAGCCCATGAACCTTCATCGACGTCGGATCGACGACGGCCATCGCATCTGAACCCATGCGGCAGGTGCTGGTCGGGTGATAAAGCGTCGTGCAGTGGCCGCGTATATAGTCGGCGATCTCGGCGTCGCTCTCGCATTCGGCGCTCGGCGTGATTTCGCCGACGAGTATTTCGGCAAGCGGCGACTGCGCCGCGATGCGCCGGCTGATGCGGATGCCTTCGACCAGCGTGGCGATGTCCGAGCCATCCTCGTCGCTGATGAAGTAACGTGGGTCGATCGCCGGATATTCGATTGGATTGGCCGAGCGCAGGCGAATCTCGCCGCGGCTGTCTGGCCGCTGCAGCGTGGTGTGCAGCGTGATGCCGGGTCTGGACGAAAGGAACCGAACATAGTCGCGATGCGGGCTGATGGCGCCGTAAAGCTGCAGGTCCGGCTCGATATCGGGCCGGCTCTTGACGAAGCCGCCCGCCGCCACCCAGGGTGAGGAACGCGGACCGCTGCGCGATATCTGCCATTCCGCGAAGTCGCGCTGCAGCGTCTCGTCGGTCCAGGCGCCGACGCCGATCTTGTCCTTGGTATAGAAGGTGATCGGAATGTTGATGTGGTCCTGCAGATCCTTGCCCACGCCCGGGAGGTCGTGCACGGGAGCAACGCCGACCTGGGCGAGTTCGTCGGCCGGCCCGATGCCCGAAAGCAGCATCAGCTGGCAACTGCCGATCGAGCCCGAGGACAGCACCACCTCGCTGTCGGCGAAAGCGGTCTCAGGTTCGCCATTGACGAGATAGCGGATGCCCTTGACCCGGCCCTTCTCGACGATCAGGCCCGTCGCCAGCACACCGGTTTTCACGGTCAGGTTGGGTCGTTCCCGCGCCGGGCGCAGATAGGCCTTGCCGGTGCCCCAGCGTTCGCCATTCTTGATGGTGAACTGGAACAGGCCGACGCCTTCCTGCTCGACGCCGTTGAAATCGCGGTTCTGCTTGTAGCCTGCGGCCTTGCAGGCCTCGATCCAGGCAAGCTCGTTGGGATCGACATGTCCGACATTGCCGATATGGAGCGGCCCGTCGGCGCCGTGCAGCGGGTCGTTGCCGAGTTCGGCATTGCTTTCACTGGCCTTGAACACCGGCAGCACGTCAGCCCACGCCCAGCCGGGGCAGCCCATCGCCGCCCAGCCATCATAGTCGGACGGCAGGCCGCGAATATAGATCATGGCGTTCAGCGCGCCGGAGCCGCCGATCATCTTGCCGCGCGGCCAGAACACCCGCCTGCCGCGGCAGCCGGCCTGCGGCTCGGTGTAGTAGCTCCAGTCGACTTGCGTGTTGAACATGGTCGGCCAGTCCGACGGCACGTCCGAGGCGAGCGGCGCCTCGCGCCCGGCCTCGAGCAGCAGCACCTTGCGGGCAGGATCGGCGCTGAGCCGGTTTGCCAGCACGCAGCCGGCCGAGCCGGCGCCCACTATGATCGTATCGAACATCGTCAGTCTCTCACTTTCCGGCCGGGGTCGGGCTTTGCACAATGCTGCTTGCTGCCGGCTTGCTGTCGGGGCTGTCGGGGCTGGCGCGACGGCGCCCGAGCCAGTCGATGAGATCACCAAAACGGCCGACCAGCCCCTTGGGCATCAACACCACCGACAGGGCGATGATCAGGCCGAGCCCGAGCGTGCGGAACTCGCCGCTCTCTCGCATCAATTCGTCAGCCAGCACCAGCACCACCGTCCCGACCAGCGGTCCCCAGAACGTGCCGACGCCGCCGACCACGACGATGGCGATGATGAACATAAGTTGCGACATCGACAGCACACCGGGGCCGATCGCCTGGAAATGCGCGGCATAGAAACCGCCGGCCAGCCCGGTGAAGAAGGCGGAGATGCCGAACACCAGAAGCTGCGCCTGGAAGCGGTTGACGCCGCGGGCCACCGCATAGCCCGGATTGTCCTTCAGCGCCCGGAAGGCAAGGCCGATAGGGCTTTTGACGATCGCGTAGGTGAAGACCATGGTGAGCGCGAACAGCACCGCGATGATGGCGTAATTGCCGACCAGCCACTGCGCCCGGAGCAAGGCCCTGGTGCCGAGGTCGCCGAAGCGGGCAAAGCCGACGGCGCCGCCGGTGAACTGGCGGCAGACGGAGCCGACCATGACGAAACATTCGGTGTCGGTGACGATCAGCAGATACATCGTCTGGGCGATCGCCAGCGTCAGCAGCGCCACATAGACGCCGGTCAGGCGAAGGCAGGCGAGGCCGACGACCAGCGAGAACAGCACGGAGCCCAGCGCGCCCGGCACAAGTGCTGCCCAGACGTTCCAGCCGAAATAGAAGCAGAGCATCGCCGTCGCATAGCCGCCGAACGCAAAGATCGCCATTTGCGCCAGCGAGAAGATGCCCGAGAAGCCGAACAGGAGGTTCCACTGCGAGGCGATCGTCGCATAGAACAGCGCCAGCACGATCTGGCCAAGGATGTAGCGGCTGTCGACCAGGAACGGCAGCGCGATCGCCGCCGCGATCAGCATCAGGCTGATGGCAAGATCAGTCCTGGCCGAGCGAGACATGGAGGAACGGGACATGGGGCGTGTCTCTGTCATGATGCCCCTCACATGCGCCGGATTTCGGCGTGGCCGAAAAGGCCGGACGGCCGCCAGATCAGCACGGCAATGACGACGAACAGCAGCGATGGAAAGCCCCACCTGGCGCCCAAGGCGTACTGAACGAAGGATTCGAGCAACGCCAGCCCAAGTGCTGCTGCGATGGCGCCCGGCAGATTGCCGAGACCGGCGACCACGCACATGATGAAGGCCTTCAGCATCGGGTCGTTGCCGAGTGGCGGCGACAATTGCGTCATCGACGAGACCATGACGCCGCAGATGCCGGCGAGCGCGCCCGACAGCATCAGCACCTGCAGGTAGACGCGGTTGACGGCGACGCCCATGAGCTGCGCCGCGTCGCGGTTCTGCGCCGTCGCCCGGATCGCACGGCCCATCCGCGTGCGGCCGAGCGCCGCCGAGACGACCACCATCATCACGACCACCACCGCGATGATCAGAAGGTTCTGCCAGGGCAGCGTCAGCGGTCCCAGGCGTAAGGCACCGGCGATCGAAACCGGCTGCTTCAGCGGCTGCCCGCCATAGGTCAGGAGGATGGCATTCTCGAGGGCGATGCCGATGCCGACCGTGGCGATCATGACGTTGGCTTCGAATGTCGATTTGTCATTCTGCAGGAGATTGCGAACGATCGCGAAATAGAGGATGGCGCCGGCCAAAGCACCCGCGACGATGGCACCGGCGAAACCGATCGCGACCGGCAGGCCGAGCGAGGTGATCACCGTGAAGGCGACGTAGCCGCCAAGCGTCAGCATCGCCGCATGGGCCATGTTGAGCATGCCCATCGAACCCCAGACCAGCGACAGCCCGACCGTCGCCAGCGCATAGAGCGCGCCCGAGGTGAAGCCGGCGACGAGAATGGCCATGAGAACGTCGGTCATGGCGTCAGCCTCCGAGGTAGGTTGCGAGGAGTTCGTCGCGCGCCATCAGTTCGGCGGGCTTGCCTGACCAGACGATGGCGCCGTCGTCGAGCAGATGCAGGCGGTCGGCGAGGTCCTCGACCCGGGCCGGGTTCTCCTCCACCAGCAGGATCGTGCGCCCAGCCTTGCTCAGTTGCGAAATGACGTCGTAGACCTGATCGATGATCAGTGGCGCGAGGCCAAGCGACGGCTCGTCGATCAAAAGGATGCGCCCGCCCATCATCAGGCCGCGGCCTATGCCGACCATGCGCCGTTCGCCGCCCGACAGGCTCGAGGCGATCTGGTTGCGACGGTCGGCAAGCTTCGGCAGAAGCGCGTAGACCTCGTCCAGCCGACGCGTGATCTCGGCCTTGTCCGGCGCGAGATAGCCGCCCATCAAAAGGTTTTCGAGCACGCTCATCTGCGCGAACAGCATATCGCCCTGCGGCACGTGGGCGACGCCCAGCATCGCCGTCTCATGCGGCTTGCCGGACAGGCGCCGGCCGTCGATGCTGATCTGACCGCCGCGCAGCGGCACCAGGCCGGAAATGGTCTTGAGCAATGTCGACTTGCCATGGCCGTTCGGGCCGACGACGGTGATGAATTCACCGGCGTGAACGGTCAGCGAAATGCCCTTGAGCACGTCGAGTCCGTCATAGCCGCAGACGATGCCGTCGAGTTGCAGGACAGGTGGTTTTGCGGCTGCGCCCGTCATGGCGTTCCCCCCACCGCCGGATTCGTCATGGCGGCTTGCTCATCGAAGAATTTCTTCAGCCGTTTCTGCGTGCCCTGGCCGAGATAGGTTTCGACAACGGTCTGGTCCTCGGCGACCTTGTCCGGCCGGCCTTCGAATATCACCTTGCCATGGTGCATGATGATCACGCGGCTGGAGAGCGCCAGGAGAAAGCGCATGACGTGCTCGATCAGGACGATCGTCAGTCCCTGGTCGCGCAGTTTCAGCACCATCGCCATGATCTGGTCGATCTCGGCGACGTTGAGCCCGCCCACCGGCTCGTCGAGGAAGAGCATTTTCGGCCGGGTGGCGATGGCGCCGGCAATCATCAGCAGCTTGCGGTCGAGCACCGGCAGCCGCGCCACGGTCTCGTCGGCCTTGGCCGCAAGCCCGACGAAGTCCAGCGCTTCGATCGTTGCCTGCCGGACATCCTCGCCGAGGCGGAAGCCGGCCAGCCTTCGCCGCTGCCGGCCGAAATAGGCGGCGATCTCGATGTTTTCGCGAACGGTCAAGCTGTCGAAGGCGGCATTGAGCTGGAAAGTGCGGGCGATGCCGAGTTGGCAGATGCGGTCGGCCGGAAGCGCCGAAATGTCGGTGTCGCCGAAATGCACCCGGCCGCCACTGGCCGGCGTGATCCCTGTCACCACGTCGAAGAAGGTCGTCTTGCCGGCGCCGTTCGGCCCACCAATGCCAACGATCTCGCCCGCATTGACCACCATCGACACGCCGTCGACGGCGGCCAGCGAGCCGAACCGTTTGACCACACTGTCACAAACCAGCATCGGACCGGCGGCCTCAGTCATATTTCTCACCCAATGGAGCCGGTCGGGCAAAGGGCCCGGCCGGTGTCGTTGGTTTCATTTCCGCGTCCGGTCACTTGATCCATGGCGGCAGGATGAAGCTGTCCGTGGCATAGAGCGCCGGCGCGATCAGCTTCGGATCGGTTTTGTAATCCTGATGCTGCAGGAACTGGTGCGGCATGCCAAGCGACGGATCGGCCACCTGCGTCGGATAGCAGAAGGCCGATTGGCCGGCCGGATCGGCCCGGTAGGTGCCGTTGACCCCGCGATAGACCAGGCGCTTCATCGCATTGGCCACCTTGGTGGTCTGCGCCTTGTCCATCGGTTCGCCTGGACCACCGGCGATTGCCGCGGCAAGCGCCCACATCCACAGGCCGTCATAGGTCTGCGATCCCGTGATGTAGGCCGAGTTCGGACCGAATTTGGCCCGGTAGCTCTCGCGGAACGGCTTGGAGAAGTCGTCCGGCAGGCAGCCGATCACCGTCGAATAGACGACGCCGTTGACCGCCTCGCCGCCGATCTCGCGGAAAGCCGGCAGCGATGGTC
The DNA here is from genome assembly GCF_040319775.1 of Mesorhizobium sp. M0870. Classification (NCBI taxonomy): domain Bacteria; kingdom Pseudomonadati; phylum Pseudomonadota; class Alphaproteobacteria; order Hyphomicrobiales; family Phyllobacteriaceae; genus Mesorhizobium; species Mesorhizobium sp. M0870. The sequence goes on along the minus strand of NZ_JAMYOI010000003.1, from coordinate 74,430 downwards.
CGTACTGCATGTAGATCAGGCTGTTGATCGGCTCGGCGAGGAATTGGACCATGAACTGCGCCAGGTCCTGCGGCAGGAAGTGCGTGACCAGGATCGCCGCCGGCGGGTCCTGGCGGAGTTTCGCCAGCGTCGGTCCCCACTGGTTGGTCGGGAACGGAACGGTCTCGAACAGACTAACCTCGAAGCCGTATTCGGCGGCCTTGTCGCGGATCGCGTTGGCGATGACGATCGAATATTCGTTGGCAGACGGGATGATGGCGATCTTCTTGTTGGGCGCCTTCCATTTGCCGTCCGCGGCAAGCGTCTTGAGGAAGTTCAGGCAGCCCGGTCCATACCAGAACTCCGGCGGATCGCCCTGGAAGGAGCTGTAATAGCGGGCAGGGTCGGTCTTGAACTTCTCATTGTGCGAAATCAGCGTGTTGTAGTGCATCATGATGACGTCGTTGTCGGCGGCGACGTCCATCTCGATCATGTTGGTGCCGAGATTGTAGCCATTGATGATGACCGGCGCCTCGAAGCGGTCGATCAGGCGCTGCATCGACTGGCTGACGAGGTCGGCGCCCATTTCCTTGGTGTCTTCGATGTGGATCTCGACAGGCCGGCCGAGAATGCCGCCCGCCGCATTGATCTCCTCGGCGGCAAGTTCGAGACCGTTCTTGAACTCGATGCCGTCGGCGGCGGCGATGCCGGACATCGGCAGGGCCGAGCCGACCGGAATGGGCTTGGTGTCCTGGGCGATCGCCGCAGTGTTCATATCGGCAAGAAGCGCGGCACCGGCCGCACCCGCGCCGACCACGCCCTGCAGCATTGCACGTCTGTTCATCATGGCAAAGTTCCCCTTTTGGCGTTGGTTAGAGTCTTTTCTTCATGCGAAATCTTTCACACCAGATCTTTCTGGCGAAACGCGTGGGTCATGGGCACGAAAGCGGCTTCCAGGTCGACTGCCGCCGAAAGCACGCGGGCATCGTCGCCGCGCGCGCCGATGATCTGGAAGCCGACGGGCAGGCCCGCCTCGGTCATGCCGCAAGGGATGACGCAGGCCGGTTGCTGGCTGAGATTGATCGGGTAGCTGAACGCCGCCCATTCGATCCATCGCGAGAGGCCGCTGCCCAGAGGCACTTCAAGGCCAACGTCGAAGGCTGGAATCGATGTCCCCGGCGAAACGATGAAATCATAGTCGTCTAGCAGCCGGTCCATGGCGGCGCCGAATTCGGCGCGCTCCAACTGTGCGGCGACGAGCGTATGGACGTCGAACGCTGCCCCAGCCTGTGCGATCTCCAGGAAGCCCGGATCGATGCCCGCCCGTTCGCTCGGCGGAACCAGCGCCAGTCGCGCCGCGGCGCCGGTGAACCAGTGATGCTGGAACAGATCGAGGAGATCGCCACCGGGAAGATCAATCGGCTCGACCGTCGCGCCGAAGGCGTCGAAACACGTCAAGGCGTGGGAGACGACGGCGGCGATCCCGGAATCCAGCGCTCCTGAAGGCGGCTTCGACCAGTAGCCGATCCGGGCGCCCCGCAAAACTTCTTCGATCCGGCCAAGCGGCGCCAGCGTTCCCACGCCTTGCTGCCAGTCGCTGATATCGCGGCCGGACATGGCGCCGGCCATGACGGAAAGATCGAGTGCTGTCCGCGCCATCGGTCCGATATGGGCGACGGTTCCGAACGCGCTGGACGGATAGGCGGGCACGCGGCCGAAGGTCGGCTTCAATCCGGCGATGCCGGTGAACGAGGCCGGAATGCGGATCGAGCCGCCGCCATCGGTGCCGAGATGGAAGACGCCGGCGCCGGTGGCGGCGGCCACCGCCGCTCCGCCGGAGGAACCGCCGGGAGTCTTTTGCGCATTCCAGGGATTGCGCGTGATGCCGCAGAGGCCGCTGTCGGTAATCGCCTTCCAGCCGAATTCGGGCGTCGTCGTCTGCCCGATGAAGACCGCACCCGCTCTGCGCAGCAGGGCAACGGCGGGGGCATCCTTGTCATAGGCGGCGGAAGTCGTCGTCCTGCTGCCGTAACGCACGCTCCAGCCCTCGACCCAGACGATGTCCTTCAGCGTCGTCGGTATGCCGTCGGCCGCCGACAGCGGCTCGCCTGCCCGCCAGCGTTTCTCGGAAGCACCTGCGGCCTCGATCGCACCCTTGCGGTCGATCATGGTGAAAGCGTTGAAAAGCGGATTGATCGCTTCGGCGCGATCCAGCGCCGCCAGCGTCACCTCGACGGGCGACAGCGATCCAGCGCGGTAGGCGGCGCTAAGCTCCGCAGCAGCCAGGCGGCACAGAACATCGGCGTCGGCAATGGGAGACAGCCCATTCGGCATGCAGTTCGAACCCCTCACTTCATGGCCGCTCTTACGGCAGCCTTGTCAGCCCGGGCAATCTGGCGGTTTTTTTCATCACCATAAAATGTATTGTTGTGGGGAATATTCGCTATTTAATGTAACAAAGAGCCATGAATCTGACCATTCGGCAGTTGCGCTATGTCTGCGAAGTCGCCCGCCTTGGCAGCGTGCTGGCGGCCTCCAGATCGCTCTACATCTCGCAATCCTCCATCCTCGCGGCGATCACTCTGGCCGAGGCCGGGATGGGGGCGCGCATTTTCGACAGGCGGCCGGCGCGCGGCGTCTCCATCACGCCGGCCGGCCAACGCTTCGTCGCCGCCGCCCGCATCATGCTGGCGGCGGAAACGGAGTTCAACCGGTCGATCGGAGACCTCAACGGGCGCGTGCCGAAGGTCCTGCGCATCGGCTGCTTCGAGCCGTTCGGCGCGCTGTTCATGCCGGAGATGCTGCGCAGCTACCTCGACAACGTCGGCGATGTCGAGATCGACCTTGTCGAGGCCGACCAGGTCCAGTTGCAGGAACGGCTTGTCGCCGGCCAGATCGATCTGGCCATTCTCTACGACATCGGTCCAATCGGTATCGACAGCGTCACCCGCATCTGCAAGGTACCGGCGCATGCCGTGCTCAATGCGGACGATCCCCTTGCCGCGCGCGACGGCATCTGGCTGGCGGAACTGGCGGCACGGCCGCTGGTGCTGCTCGACCTGCCGCACACGGCGACCTATCTCCTGACCCTGTTCGACGTGCTGGCGAAACGGCCGGAGGTGCGCTTTCGCACGCGCTCTTATGAAACGGTGCGCTCGGCCGTCGCATCCGGCTTCGGCATGGCCGTCCTCAACATGCGGCCGATCGGTCGCGCCACCGCCGATGGCGAGGAGATCGTTCGAAGACCAATCCTCGATGAACTGCCGCCACCGACGCTGATCGTCGCCGACATGTACGGTTCGGCAAAGCCACTCTTCGTGCGTGTCTTCATCGACATGTTCCATCGCTTTTTCAGCGCGGTGGGCCCTTCGGGCTTTTCGGTGACGACGCCGGAGCGCGAACCTTTTCTACTGGTCGCCAGGGAGGATGGCTGAGCCGCCCCCTTGGCGTTGCGGACATTTACAGGACTGGCGTTGCAACCGCGCCGGAGGTGCGGGTTCCTGATCGAGGTGTTCGAGATCGACGGGCGGCCCGGCGACAACTCTTCGGTGCGCGCCCACGTTTTCACCCGCACCAATGCTCAGTCGCCTGCTCGCAGGTTGGAGCGGAGACGGCACTTTTCGAGACGGCTTGGGCACGCCGTCGAACGCCGCAAAGTGCAAGAAATCGCCTACCAGCGCGACAAATGACGAAACCGGCGCGTAGATTGCATGAGCACTGGCCATTGCCGCTAAACTGAAGTTTTGGCGCAACCACTCGGTTGCGGGCGCGTTTGTGAGCAAGGGCATCGATTGGAGGGATAGATTCGTCAACAGTTCCAAGCACAAGCGCCCGGATTACGAAACTCGCTGCGGTGCGCTGGCTCGCGCTGTGGTTATGCTTGGGAACCTGTTCCAGCTGCTCGGGAGCCCAGTCGGCGCTTGATCCGGCCGGAGAGGAAGCGCGCCAGATCGCTGACCTTTTCTGGCTCATGGCCATTGCTGGCGGTTTTATCTGGCTGACGGTCATCGGTCTTCTGGTCCACGCGACACGTCATGAGCGCACTCCCATAGACGAGCGTATTGCAAGCCGGCTGATTTTCTGGGGCGGGGCAGCCATTCCTTCGCTACTCCTCTTTCTCTTGCTAGGCTATGCGCTTTGGTTGATGCCTGGACTGAGACCTTTCGCACGAGCCGGCGAAGCCAATGGTCTCAGGATCGAAGTGACTGGTGAGCAATTCTGGTGGCGGGTCGCCTACCACCTGGCTGACGGCGGAGTTCCTATTCTTTCCGCCAACGAGATCAGGCTGCCGGTTGGCGAGCGCGTCGAGTTCTTGCTGAAAAGCACCGATGTCATCCATTCCTTCTGGATTCCCGCGCTCGGTGGCAAGATGGACATGATCCCGGGTCGCGTGAATCGGCTCTCGTTGCTGGCGACCAAACCTGGCACCTACCGCGGCCCTTGCGCGGAATATTGCGGGACCTCGCACGCGCTGATGACCTTCACGGCCGTCGCCATGCAGCCCGCTGCCTTCCGGGAATGGCTGGCTGTGCGGGCGAACCCTTCGCCCGGCGCATCCTTGCCCGGACGCGACATATTCCTTCGCAACGGCTGCGGCGCGTGCCACCGCGTTGCGGGCACACAAGCTGAGGGTGGTGTCGGCCCGGATCTCTCGCATATGGGTTCGCGGGGAACGATTGGTGCCGGCGTTTTGCCCACCGACGATGAGGCCGTTCGTAGCTTCATCGCCCATCCGCATTTGATCAAGCCGGGTTCGAAGATGCCCGACTTCAACATGTTGCCCCAACAGGACATCGCCGAAATCGCCTCTTGGCTGAAGGGGCTCGAATGACAACCCTCAAAGCCCGCATCAAGCGAAACGCCTTGCCCTCCGCAGAGAAGATCGAGGAAGAACAGCTGCGCCTCGTCTGGAAGACGCCGATCGGCTGGCGTTACTGGACTTCGGTCAACAATACGCAGGTTGGCCTCTGGTACGGGGGTGCGGCCTTTGCCTTCATGCTGTTTGGCGGCGTGCTGGCGCTTCTTGTGCGCACGCAACTCGCGGTTCCGGGAAACAATTTCCTCTCTGCCGACTTCTATAACCAGGCCTTCACGCTGCACGGCACCGTGATGATGTTCCTGTTTGCCGTGCCCATCTTCGAGGCCGTCGCCATCTTTCTGCTGCCGCCAATGCTCGGTGCGCGTGAACTGCCATTTCCCCGTCTCGGCGCCTTCGGCTTCTGGAGCTTTCTGATCGGCGGTGTCTTCGTTTGCGGTTCGATCTTCTTCGACGCCGCTCCCTCTTCAGGCTGGTTCATGTATCCGCCTCTTGCCACTGACAAGGCATATTCCGGCATTGGTGCCGACATCTGGCTGCTGGGCCTCTCCTTTATCGAAGTCGCCTCCATTGCTGCGGCGGTCGAACTGATCGTCGGCATCATGAAGTGCCGCGCGCCGGGCATGCGCATCAACCTAATGCCACTGTTCGCCTGGTACCTGCTGATCGTCGCGGGCATGATCCTATTCGCTTTTCCGCCGCTGATCGCCGGCGACATCCTGTTTGAGATGCAGCGCATGTTCGACTGGCCGTTCTTCGACCCGACGCGGGGCGGCGACCCACTGCTGTGGCAACACCTGTTCTGGATCTTCGGGCACCCCGAGGTCTACATCATCTTCTTGCCCGCCATCGCGCTGATGGCGATGATCGTGCCAACCTTTTCGCAACGTCCGATCGTCGGCTATTCCTGGATCGTGCTTGCCGCTGTCGGCACGGGCTTCCTATCGTTCGGTCTCTGGGTCCACCACATGTTCGCGACCGGCCTGCCGCAGATTTCGCTGGCATTCTTCTCGGCCGCCTCGGAAGCGGTCGCGATTCCAACCGGCGTGCAGATCTTCGTCTTCATCGCCACCATGCTGGCCGGACGTGTCATCTTCTCGGTGCCGATGCTGTTTGGCGCCGGCGGCCTCGCTATCTTCGTCATCGGCGGGCTGACCGGCGTGATGGTCGCGCTCGTGCCGTTCGACTGGCAGGCGCACGATACCTATTTTATCGTCGCACATCTGCATTACGTGCTGATCGGTGGAATGCTGTTCCCGCTGGTCGCCGGCGTTTACTATTACCATCCGCTGATCAATGCGCGGATGCTCTCGCCCCGTCTCGGGCGCACCGCCTTCTGGCTGATGTTTGCCGGCTTCAACGTCGCCTTCTTTCCGATGCATCTCAGCGGCCTGCGCGGGATGCCGCGCCGCGTCTTCACCTACCCCGAGGGGATCGGTTGGGACTGGCTGAATCTCATCTCCACGATCGGCGCCTATGTTTTCGCGGCAGGGGTGCTGGTGGTTGTCTTCGATGTTGTACGGCCGAAGCATCGCGAACCTCGCAGCGAGCAGAATCCGTGGAAGGCGGGCACGCTCGAATGGCTGAACGAGCCCGAGGAGAACTGGGGCGTTCGATCCATTCCGATCATCGAGAGCCGGTATCCGCTTTGGGACCAGGCGGATCTGATGCAAAAGGTCAATGAGGGCGCCTATTATCTTCGCAGTGCCAAGGAGAATCGCCGCGAGACGCTCATCACCTCGGTGCTCGACGCCCATCCGCTGCAGTGCCAGCGCGTGGCGACATCAACCACGATCACAATAATCTCGGCCGCATTGCTCGGCGGCGTCTTCGTCGCGCTCACCTTCGAACTCTGGATCCTTGCCCTATTGTCGGGCATCGGCACGCTCTCTGCCATTTTGTGGTGGCTCTGGACCGGCACCGGCGAAACCCCGGAAAAGAAGACCAAGGATGTCGGCCTTGGACTGCGCTTGCCGCTCTATGCCTCCGGCCCGGATTCTGTTGGCTGGTGGGCGATGTTCATTACGATGGTTGGCGACGGAACTGCCTTCGCCAGCCTCATCTTCGGCTATTTCTTCTACTGGACCATCCATCCCGACTTCACTCTGGGGCAGCCGGGTCCCGGTATGCGGTGGCCGATGATCGCGCTGTCTCTCTTCGTCGCCGCATGGGTCGCGATGCTTGGTGCGCGCCGACTGAACGCAAGCGGGTGGATCGACGGCGCACGCGTTGCGCTTGTTGCCGCGTTTCTGCTGACGCTTGCTGCCTCTGCAGCCGGTTTTGCCGGACCTTGGCAGCATGACATGCAGCCGACCGCGCATGTCTATCCGGCGATCGTCTGGATTCTCGTCATCTGGGCGCTTGCTCATGCCGCGGTCGGATCCGTCATGCAGCTCTATTGCCTCGCGCGCAGCTTCGCCGGTCGCCTGACGCGGGAGCACGACATGGAACTGCACAACGTCGCGCTCTACTGGCATTTTATGGCGATCACCGCTGTCATCACCTTCGCCGTCATCGGCCTTTTCCCTGAAGCGATGTGAGACGGTGATGCGCATCATTCCCAAAGAGGTCGAAACGCTCTGGACGCTCTTCACCGCGCCCGTGATCTGGGCCGGACATTTCCTCGCCTGTTACGCACTGGCCGCAATCTGGTGTGCAAAGCGCGGTGACCTCGGTTTCGCTGTCGTCCAGGCTGGCATAGTGGCTATGACGCTGGCGGCACTCGCGATGATCGTCTTGTCCGGGTGGCTCGCCTGGAGGCAGTGGGGCTTCGGCACGAACGACCCGCCGCACGACGATCCCACAGCGACGGACCGCAACCTCTTCCAGGGGTTTGCCACGCTACTGCTTTGCGGCCTGAGCTTCGTCGCCGTGCTCTACGTGGCGCTGCCGCTGCTCTTCATCGACGGATGCTCCTCATGAGGACGGCAAGCCTGTTGCTGGGCTTCGTCACCCTCGCGCTGGTCTGGGCGGGACCGCTGCTCGATGCGTGGCGTGGCTCGTTCGCGGCCCACATGCTTGCCCACATGGGCGTCGTCGCGATCGCGGCGCCGCTGATCGCAATCGGTATTGCCAGGACGATACGCTCCGTGGCCACCGCCGCTCCCCTTATCGCCTCTCTCGTCGAACTGATTGTCGTCTGGGGCTGGCATGCGCCGGCTGCGCGCCAGTGGGCCGAGACATCGACCATCGCCACCATGATCGAGCAGGTGTCCTTCCTTGGCGCCGGGCTGTTCCTGTGGCTGACGTGCGTGGCGCCGCGCAATTCCGATGCGCCGGCTAGGGACGCTGCCGGCGCCTTCGCGTTGCTCCTGACCTCCATCCACATGACGTTGCTTGGCGCGCTGCTCTCGCTCGCCTCGCGACCGCTCTATGGCCTCGGCGATGTGACGTGCTTCGGCCTCGTGCTCGGGGCGGGACAGGACCAGGCGCTCGGCGGCATCATCATGTTGATGATCGGCGCTGCCGCTTACCTCGCTGGAGGCGTCTTCCTGCTTGCCAGGCTCCTAGGCGGCAAAACCGAGAGGCTGGCCGGCTGATGCACGTCAACTGGAAACACTTGGCGATAGGCTTGGCGATTTTGCCGGCCGCCGTGCTTTTCGCGACCTGGATCGGATTCTTCAACGTTGGCGCCTCGACCGGCCACTGGAAGGTGACCGAGTGGTTCCTGCACTTCGCCATGCGCTCGGCCGTACGGACATACGCACTCACGGTCAAGGTGCCGGACGAGCTGCCGCGCTACGCTATTCAGCCGGCTGCCGGCCATTTCGCCCGCGGCTGCGCCATCTGCCACGGCGCGCCCGGTGAACCGCGCTCGCCCGCCGTCCTTGCGATGCTGCCGCAGCCGCCGGACCTTGTCGGTAAGGTCGGCGAATGGACGGACGCCGAACTCTTCCGCATCGTCCAGCACGGCGTGCGCTTCACCGGCATGCCGGCCTGGCCGACGCAGCAGCGCGACGATGAAGTCTGGGCGATGGTCGCCTTCCTGCGCGAACTGCCGATGATGGACGAGGCGCGGTGGCGCGACCTTGCTTATGGCAGTAGCGAACAGCCGACTGGCCAAACACGAGGCCTCGAACGAGCACTCGCCGACTGTACCCGCTGCCACGGCACGGATGGGCTCGGCCGGAGCCCCGCAACGCCCGTCTTGGCCTCTCAGCGCGAAACCTATCTTCTTGAAAGTTTGAGAGCCTACGCTGCCGGCCACCGCCAGAGCGGTGTCATGGGAATTTCTGTCACCGCTGTCGACCCTGCACTCCTCGCCGATCTCGCGCGGCATTTTTCCGCGCTGCCTGCGCCTGCAACGTCAACGCAACCGGACCGTGCCCGGATCGCGCGTGCCGATGAGATCGCGCGACGCGGCATCCCGGAGCGCGACGTTCCGGCATGCCTGGGTTGCCACGGTCGTCCGGACCGCAACCCCATCTATCCGGAACTGTCCGGACAGCCCGCCAAATACATTGCGACCCAGCTCGAGCTTTTCCGCGAGGAAAAGCGCGGCGGCACGCGCTTCGCCCATCTGATGCGCAACGCTGCTAAAAACCTCTCGGACGAAGATATTGCCGCACTGGCCGCCTATTTCGCGCAAATGTCGCGTGCCGCCGCAACCGGAACGCCCTGATGGCGTTACGTCACTGTCCCAATCTCGGGAATATCTGATGCGAAAAATTCTCGGCGTTTTACTCGTCATTGTCGCCTTCGTCGTAATCGCGGGGGCGAGCTTGTTCTTCTTCTCGCGCGAACAGGCCACCGTTCCGATCGAGCAGACCTACGGTCCAAACCCGACGCTCGCCGAACCCAATCCGACCTGGATACCCAGGGTCCATGTTGCCGAGGCGACCCCTTGGCCCCAAGGCAAGATGCCGGTCGCCGCCCAAGGCTTTGCCGTCAACGAATTCGCTGGCGGCCTCGACCATCCGCGCTGGCTGCACGTGCTGCCCAATGGCGACGTGCTGGTCGCCGAAAGCAACGCGCCGCCAAAACCTGACGAAGGTTTTTCCATACGTGGCTGGTTCATGAACCTGTTCCAGAGCCGGGCTGGCGCCGAGGTGCGGAGCGCCAACCGTATCTCGCTGTTACGCGACGAGAACGGCGATGGCGTGGCTGAGACCAGGACAGTCCTCCTCAGCAGCCTCTTCTCGCCCTTCGGCATGACGCTGCTCGACGGCAAGCTCTATGTCGCCAATGCCGACGCGGTCGTCGCTTTCCCCTATCGCGACGGCACCACCGAGATCACTGCTCCGTCCGAGAAGATCGCCGACCTTCCGGCCGGCCGCAATCACCATTGGACCAAGGACGTCATTGCCAGTCCGGACGGAACGAAGCTCTATGCCACCGTGGGCTCCAACTCCAATGTCGGCGAAAACGGCATGGAGGAGGAAGAAGGCCGCGCCGCCGTGCACGAAATCGACCTCGCGACGCGGCAGACGCGGCTCTTTGCGTCGGGTCTGCGCAACCCGAACGGCCTCTCCTGGAACCCTGAAAGCGGGGAACTCTGGGCGGTCGTCAACGAGCGGGACGAGATCGGCAGCGACCTCGTTCCCGACTACATGACATCGGTCAGGGATGGCGCCTTCTACGGCTGGCCCCACAGCTATTTCGGCCAACACATCGATGTCAGGGCGCAGCCACCGCGTCCGGACCTCGTCGGCAAGGCGATCGTGCCCGACTACGCACTCGGGGCGCACACCGGGTCGCTTGGGCTCACCTTCAACACCGCCGACCTGTTCGGCCCGCACATGAAGAATGGCGCCTTTGTCGGCCAGCATGGTTCATGGAATCGCATGCCGCGAAGCGGCTACAAGGTGATCTTCGTGCCGTTTGCCGACGGCAAGCCGTCTGGGCCGCCACAGGACGTGCTCACCGGATTTCTGAGCAACGATGACAAGGCATTCGGCCGTCCGGTTGGCGTCGCCATCGACCGAACTGGCGCATTGCTGATCGCGGATGATGTGGGCAACAAGATTTGGCGGGTTATCCCGGCGGCCGACTAGGCCGGCGCGTTGCTTCGGCGCGTGGAAGGGTTGGGCTCATGGGCCAAAACGACCGAGGAGCCGAGCGGATCGTCACCATTTTTGGCGAAACAGGGTTTCTCGGGGGACGATCGAGATGCCGATGGCGCTCGGTCTGGTTGGCGGCGCCCACCAGACGCGTCCGCTGGCCCACATCGCGCTCAAGATCCTCGGGGTGAAGGGTGCGCAGGAACTGGCCGAGGCGGCGGTGACCGTCGGCCCTGGCACAGAACATGGCGGCGATCCCGGCGCTGGCCAACTTATCCTGAATGAGTGTGCGAAAAGAATGCATTGGCTCCAAGTTGGCTTGCGGTTTGCGTGCCCAAGGCTGGTTATCAACTGCACACCAGGACCGTGATGATAATTGAAACCGTCGCGAGCTCCGGCCCTTGGGCCAAACGGCCACATAAGTTTATTCGTTTTTGACCAATACGCGCCGGCGGATTCCTGTAATCTTCAGAAAAACACCGGGCTAACCGGGGCCAACCAGAAAGGTCGGGGAATGAAATACGTCGTCGATACGATCGGCGGTCCCACAGGCGGTGATGCCTGGCAAGCCGCTGTTACCGAAGCCTATTTTCCGCTCGACACCGAGTATCGGAACCGTCGTGAATTTTCAGGCACGCTGGAAACCTTCTCGCTTGGGCTCGTCAGCGTGTCTAAAATGCGCTGCGATGCCGTAAGCTATCGCCGCCATCGCCGCCACTTCCTCAACGAACGTGACGCCAGCCTGCTCATCACCATCCCGGAGATGTCGGAGGTGAATTTCTCGCAAGGGTCGAGGACCGTCAATTGCGGTCCGGGGGGCTTCCTCGTTGAGAGGGGAGATGCGCCTTACGAATTCTGGCACGGTAAGCCAAACGCGCTGTGGGTCCTGAAGGTGCCGTCGTCGAGCGTTCGGGCGCGGATCGGGTCTGCCGAACGGCTCAGTGCGCTCAGTTTCGACGCAACCCAAGGCGTCGCCGCGCTCTTCCTTGACACGGTGCGAACCACGATCGGCCATGTCGATGAGATCACTGAAGTCGCTCGTGAGATGATGGGCAGGCACATCCTGGAAATGCTGTGCCTGTCGATCGTGAGCGACGATCGCGTGCTGGACAGCAGCATCTCGTCGATCCGGGCCGGCCATTTGCATCGTGCCGAGCAGTATATTCGCGACAATCTGAAGAATTCCGGCCTCGGCCCGCAGGCGGTGGCCGATGCCTGCGGGATTTCCCTGCGTTATCTGCAGGTTCTTTTTCAGGACAGCAATCAGTCGATCAACGGCTTCATCCGCGACGCCCGGCTTGAACTTTGCTCCGAGGAACTGATGTCGGTGACCAACATCAGCAGCGTTGCCGAGATTGCTTACCGCTGGGGCTTTGCCGACCAGTCTCAATTCTGCAAGCACTACCGGACGCGGTTCGGTTGCGCACCGACTGATACCCGTCGCGAAGCAGCGAACCGGGCAGGCCGCGCTTCGACCTCAAGAGAGCGGCACTAGACCCGGCGAAATCCGGGCCAATTCCATAATCTATTGCGACGCCGCCCCGGCAAGGGCGGCGAAAGCCGGGCCTTTCCCGCAAATATCCCGCGAAGGAACTGTCATGAGCAGAATAAGAGTTGCCGTCGATGTCGGAGGGACTTTCACCGACATCTGCATCATGGACGAAGATAGCGGCGCGATCCGCATCGAGAAGACCGCCTCCACGCCTGACGATCCCATGCAGGCGATCATGAATGGCGTGGAGCAGGGCCGCATCGATCTTTCGGAGGTGACGCTGTTCTCTCATGGTACGACGGTCGCCACCAATGCGCTGATCACCCGCCGCCTGCCACGCACCGCAATGGTCTGCACCGAGGGTTTCCGTGATGTTGTCGAGATCCGCCGCGCCAACAAGGAAGACCTCTGGGACACCTACAAGGATGTCGCCAAGCCCTATATCCCGCGCCGCGACCGGCTGACAGTCCGGGAACGGGTCAGTGCCGAGGGCACGATCCTGGAAGCACTGGACGAAGAGGCCGCTCACCGCGTCGCGGAAATTCTCGTCAAACGGCAGGTCAAGTCCATCGCCGTCTGCTTCATGAACTCCTATGTCAACGGCGCCAATGAGCGCCGTATGCGTGAGATTCTGAAGGAGGCCATGCCGGATCTGCCGGTTTCGATCTCCTCGGAGGTGATGCCGGAAATCTTCGAGCACGAGCGTTTTTCCACCACCATGGCCAACGCCGTCTGCGCCCCGGTCGTCGTCGACTACGTGTCGCGTCTCGGAGAAAAGCTTGCCGCGGCCGGATACAAGCGAGATCTCCTGTTGCTGCACAGCGGTGGCGGGGTCATGACACCCGCAAGCGTCAGGGATTTCTCAGCCCGGCTCGCAGGATCGGGCATCGCCGCCGGTGCGATCGCAAGCCGCTTCATCGGAAATCTCTGTGGCTTCCAGAACTCGATCGGCTTCGACATGGGCGGCACCAGCACCGACGTCTCGCTCGCATGGAACGGGGAGTCGCGCATCACAAAAGACTGGTACATCGAATTCGGATATCCGATCCGCTTCCCCTCCATCGAGGTGCTGACCATCGGCGCGGGCGGCGGTTCGTTGGCATGGCAGGACGAGGGCGGCAGCTTGCGCAACGGACCGCAGTCCGCCGGCGCCTTTCCGGGCCCGGCCTGTTACAAGAATGGCAACCGCACCGCCACCAACACTGATGCCAATGTCGTGCTCGGTCGTCTCGGCACCAGCCTTGCGGGCGGCAAGATCACGCTCGACCCCGCTCTGGCCGCCCAGGCGGTTCAGGAGACGGTGGCGGAACCCTTCGGCATGGAACTCCACCAGGCGGCTGAGGCGATCATCGCCGTCGCCAACGCCAATATGGGCAATGCCGTCCGGCTTCTCTCCATCAGCCGGGGCTATGACCCACGAGACTTTGCGCTCGTCGCATTCGGCGGTGCAGGCGCTTTGCACGGAGCGGCCGTGGCGAAGGAGCTTTCGATTCCAACCGTGATCGTGCCGCCCAATCCTGGCGTCACCTCCGCGCTCGGTTGCCTTCTCGTCGACGTGCAGCATGATTTCTCCGAAAGCTTCATGGCCGATGCTTCGACGGTCTCGCCCGCCGAGATGCAGACGGCCTTTGTTCTGATGGAAGAACAGGCGGTTGAGCGCCTGACCCATGAGGGCGTGGCGCGCGAAGACATGGCGCTGCAGCGTACGGTCGAGATGATGTACCAGGGCCAGTGGCGCTCACTCGCGGTGTCAGCCCCGGCGCGGATCGAGAGCATCTGCTCGCTGATAGAGGCATTCCACAACGAGCACGAACGCGAGTTCAACTACCGCCGCGAAGAGGCGCCGGTGTCGATCTTCCGCATCGCGGTCAAGGCGATCGGCATCGTACCGAAAGCCGAGATGCCGCGGCATGAAGTCTTGCCGCACAAGCCACAGCCGGTCGGCCGCCGCGGCGTCTGGTTCGACGGCGTATCTCATGATGCGGCTGTCTATGAACGCGACCAACTCAGCGCCGGCGCTGCCTTTGCGGGACCCGCCATCGTCGAACAGTTCGATTCCACCACCGTGGTTCCGCCGGGAATGAGCGCCACCGTCGACGACTTCCTGAACATTCTCATCGTGACGAAAGGCTGAGACATGACAAAGCTGATTGAAACGAGCCCTGGCCTCGATCCGGTAACGTTCGAGGTGCTGAAAAACTCCTTCATCACCACCGTCGACCAGATGGCAGAACAGATGCTTCGCACCTGCTATTCCTTCGTCATCTACAACCGAGACTTTTCGAACGCCCTGCACGACGCCGATGGCAACTCCGTTGCCCAGGGCAACTACGACATCGCGGTCCATGTCGGCACACTGCACAACACATGCAAGGAGGTGATCCGGGTCTTCGAAGGCGATATGGCACCCGGTGACGTCTACGCTATCAACGATCCCTATGCCGGCGGTACGCATTTCAGCGATGTTCGGCTCGTCCGACCGATCTTCGATGAAGACAAACTGATCGGCTTCTCCCAGTCGAACGGACACTGGTCGGATCTCGGCGGCTCGGTGCCGGGTTCCTTCGACGTCACCGCCCGCGACATGTTTCGCGAAGGCCTGCGGATCACGCCGTTGCGCCTTTTCCAGCGCGGCCGCTTCTGCTCCGACGTCGCCAACATGATCGCGGCCAACACGCGCGATCCCGCGTCGATCATTGGCGACATCCATTCCCAGGCGCAGGCGACGCAGGCCGCCGAGCGCGAACTGTTGCGGCTGGTCAAGAAGTACGGACGCGGCCAGGTCATGCGCGGGATGGAGGAGGTTCAGGACTACGTCGAACGTGCCGTGCGAAAGCGTCTCGCGGAGCTGCCCGACGGCACTTGGGAGACGGTCGACTACATCGACCGGGATCTCGGTGCCGGCGAAGGCATGATCCCGATCCGCATCAAGATGACGATCAAGGGCGACACGATCCACTACGACTTTACGGGAAGTCATTCGACCATTGCCTCGATGTACAATTCCGCCCCGGGCGCGACCTTCTCGGCCGTGGTCGCCGGCATGAAAACCTTCTTTCCGGACCTCCCCCTCAACAGCGGATTTTACCGGATGATCGAGGTGACTGCGCCAAAGAACAGCATCGTCAGTGCGGAATGGCCGGTGGCGGTGACCGGGTTCCTGATGCCGTTCGAAAAGATCATGAACGCGATCTTCGAGATGTGGTCGAAGATCATGCCCGAACGCGCTATCGCCTGCGCCTTCAACCTCGAATATCTGCTGGCCGGGGGACGGGACGCGCGCAAACCCGAAAAGCCGATCTTCATGTTCTACGAATGGCTGCCGGGCGGTTGGGGCGGGCGCAACGGCAAGGATGGTGCCGATGTCACCACCGCCTGCTTCGGAACCGGGTTGATGTCGCAACCGAACGAAGGCAACGAACGGGTGAATCCGACTCGGACGGTCGAGTTCCAGATCAAGCAGGATTCAGCCGGGCCTGGCAAATGGCGGGGCGGCGTCGGCGTGCAGAAGACCTCGTTGCTGCTTGAGGCTGAAAATGCCGTCATGTCCTATATTTGCGACCGCGAGCGCGCTGTCGTCTGGGGTGTCGAAGGAGGCCTGCCGTCGATGCCCCACGGCTTGACCATGAAGCGCGCCGGAGAAGAGACCGAGATCTGGCTCGGCTCCGTATTCTCCGATTACTCCGTCCACACAGGCGACCAGTTCGCTCGTCCGACGGCCGGCGGCGGCGGTTTCGGCGATCCACTGCAGCGCGAGCCCCGCAAGGTGATGGAGGACGTGATCGACGACTACGTGTCTCTGGAGCGCGCCAAGACTGACTACGGCGTGGTGATCCGCGAAATCGACCGCGACCTGTGCCAGTACGAAATCGACGGGACGGCAACCGAAGCCTGCCGTGCCGACATCCGGGCGAAACGGAAGGACTGGGCACGCATGGATCCTGAGGAGGTCGCGCGCAAATACCGCTCCGGCGAGATCGATACGCTCGATGCGGTTCGGCACTATGCCGTGATCCTCGACTGGGAGACTGGCGAACTGCTCCCCAAAACCACCGCCCAGTTCCGTGAGAGCTTTGAGAAACGCACGGTCGTTCACTGGGCCTGAGCGCCAAAGAGCACGCCGCAGAGTTATCTGTTTTTTCGATACGATACTCAAAGAATTACTATTTCACAGGAGCCTAAAGCTGGAGCAACAATGCTGCAGCGCCGCGAAAGTTGGCTGCTTCCGAGGGGTATGACAGATGGCGACAAGCGTGGAACGATCGTTCACCGCGGCCAGCACGATTGAAGAGGCATTGGCCGCACGCAGGCGAGGTGCGGCTGTGCTTGCCGGCGGCACCTGGATGATGCGTGATCCACGGCGCGGGGTCGAGCTTCCCGAGGCGGTGGTCGCCCTCCACCGAATACCGGCCTTGTCCAAGGTCGAAATCGGCTCGGACCATGTCGTGATCGGCGCAGCCGTTACCCACGCAGTCGTTGGCCGCGCGTTGCACGGGGCAGCGGGCTTCGAAGGTCTGGTTGCCGCGGCGGAGAATGCGGCCAATCCCGGCATCCGAAAGGTCGCCACCGTGGGCGGCAACCTTTGTGCCCTCGACTTTGCCGCCGCCGATCTCGCCCCTGCGCTTCTCGTCTGTGAGGCGGCGGTGGAACTGGAGACGTTCGAAGGCCCAAAACTTCTCGGTATTTCAGATTTCCTCAAAGACAGGCATACGCTGCTGGCCGAAGCGATTGTGACGAGAATTCATCTGCGCCGCGACCTTGTCGCAAGTGCTCATATCCGCCTGCCGCTTCGGAAAGCCGGCGACTATCCGGTCGCCATCGTCTCGCTTGCGGTAGACAAAGACAAACGATGTCGCATCGCCGTCGGCTCGGTGGAGCCGGTAGCGCGGCGCTGGACGGCGCTCGAACAGGCCATGGCGGCGGACTCGGCCTCTGCGTTCGATCCGGAACGCGCCGCCGGGCTTGCGCTGGAGCACAATGATTTTCAGGGCCGCGACGGCAAGGAAGCGGAGGGTTGGTACCGCCGCCAGGTTCTTCCGCCGCTGGTCAAACGCGGTGTTGCCGCACTTCTCAAGACTGGGGCCTGGCATGACCGTGACATTCCAGCTGAATGGCGAGGACTGCCGCTTTGATGGCGATCCGATGACGCCGCTCGTCGACATCTTGCGGCAGGAACGATTCCTGACGGGGACCAAAGCCGTGTGCCGCGAAGGCTTTTGCGGCGCGTGCACGGTGCATGTCGACGACGAAGCGGTGCCGTCCTGCCTGAAGCCGGTTGGACTGGTCCAGGGATGCGCGGTGACGACCATCGAGGGATTGAGTTTCGGAAGCCAGGCGCTGCACCCGCTCCAGGCCAATTTCGAGGCGGCCGATGCCGTGCAATGCGGCATGTGTTTTCCGGGAATGGTCATGAGCCTTTCGGCGTTCGTGCGTGACAATCCGCATGCGAGCCGTCCCGAAATCAAGGCGGCGATGGTCGGCAACATCTGTCGCTGCACGGGATATGAGCGGATAGTCGACGCCGTGGCCGACTGCCTCGACCAAGCGCGGATGGCTGGCCAGGTGGTAGGAGGCATCCATGTCTGAGCTGTCCGCCACGGTGATGAATCTTCCCCGCCGCGATGCGCAGGACAAGCTGCGCGGGCGGACGAAATACACCAACGACCGGATTCGCCCCGACATGCTGCATGCCGTGCTGCTGCGGTCGACCGTTCCCGCGGGGCGTATCCGCAAGCTCGACGTTTCGGCGGCACTTCGCTGTCCTGGCGTGCGCGCGGTGGCGACCGGCGCCGACGCGCCAGGGCTCTACGGCATCGGCATTGCCGACCATCCGCTCCTGGCCATCGACACGATCCGCTATCACGGTGAACCAATCGCCGTCGTCGCCGCCGAGACGGAGAAGCAGGCGCGGGCGGCACTTGCCGCCATCATGCTCGAGGTCGAGCCGCTGGCACCGGTGCTCACCATGGCCGACGCGCTCCAGCCCGGCGCCCGTCTCGTCCACGAGGGCTGGCGCGGCTACGAGGTGATCACCGAGGGCGGTGCACGTGCCGGCAACATCGCATGGGAGGCAAAATCCAGCCGCGGTGACGTCGATGCGGCCTTCGCCCGTCCCGACATACGCATTGTCGAGAGCAGCTTTACCGTCGGCCGACAGAGCCATCTGCCCTTCGAACCGCGCGTTGCCATCGGCTCCTGGGAGGACGGCCGTGCTCACATACAGACCTCGACGCAGGTGCCTTGGACCGTGCGCAACGTCACCGGAAGGGTCATGCAGCTTCCGCCCGGGCGTGTGCGGGTCACTGTACCCCCTGTCGGCGGCGGGTTCGGCCTGAAATTCGATGCATCCATCGAGCCTATCACTGCACTTCTGGCGCGGATGACCGGGCGCACGGTGGTCCTGGAAAATACCCGGCAGGAAGAGATGGCAACCTGCCTCTGCCGCGAGAATGCGGAAATCCGCATCCGGTCCGCTGTCACTGCCGAAGGATACATCGCCGGGCGCGAGGCGGTCGTGCTGATGGACTGCGGCGCGTATGGAGGCGAACAGGTTTTTCTGACGACGATGACGGCGCACACGCTGGGCGGCAATTACAGGGTTGGCGCAACGCGGCTCGTCAGCCGCGCCGTATACACCAACACACCACCCAACGGTGCTTTCCGGGCTTGCAACGGCGTCTACAACACATTCGCTTTGGAGCGACACACCGACGAAATCTGTGATGCGCTAGGCTTCGACCCGATGGAGTTCCGGAAGAAAAATGTCCTGGGAGATGGGGATCTCGGTGCCACGGGCCAGGTTTTCGAGGCCGACGTGCTGGGTCCGATGCTCGATCGCATGGAGACACTGCGCGCCAGTACCGGTACATCAGAGGCCGAGGCCGACGGCAGGCTCTATGGTATTGCAACCACGGTCGGCACATGGTTCGTTTTCGTCGGGCCTTCGGCGGCGACGGTGAATTTGAACGCCGACGGCAGTGCAACACTGGTCACGTCGGGTGTGGAGATTGGTTCCGGCACGATGGTGCAATCCCTGCCGCAGATCGTGGCCGGGCAACTCGGCCTCGCTCCCGACCAGGTGATCGTGCGCGAAGCCGACACCGATGCCGCCGGTCTCGATGTCGGCGTTGGCGGCGGACGAACCACCGTGTCCATCGGCGCGGCAAGTGTGGCTGCCTGCGCGGAAGTGCGGGAGAAGCTGCTGCGGACCGCCGGCGAGATGCTCCAGACCCGACCGGAAGACTTGGTGCTGCGGGATGGTCGTGTCGAGATCGCGGGACGTCCCGGCTCCGGCATGTCGATCCCCGCTGTCGTCGCCCATGCGCAGGCAACCACCGGCCCGATCACCGGAAGCGGAGCCTTTACCGCCAGGAACACTCCGGCAATGTCCGGCTGCGCGATGGGGCACTTCATCGATGCGCTCGACATCCCCGTCTTCGTCGTTCACGAGGCCGAGGTGGCGGTTGATCCGGACACCGGTCATGTCGAGGTGCTGGCCTATCGCGTGGTGCAGGATGTCGGCCGCGCACTCAACCCGCGCGCGGTCATGGGCCAGATACAGGGTGGTGTCGTGCAGGGTCTCGGCTACGCCCTGCATGAGGAGGTGACGATCACCGCTGACGGACGCATCGCGCAGGACGATTTCGAGACCTATCGCCTGCCGCTGGCGCAGGACGTGGTTCCGGTCGCCGCCGACCTCTACGAGGGCGCTCCGTCGATGGGGCCTCTAGGCACCAAGGGCGCGGGCGAGGTCCCGATCCTGGCCGTGGGCGCGGCGATCGGCTGCGCTGTGGCACGCGCTATCGGCAAGCCGGTGCGGCAGCTGCCACTGACGCCGCCGCGCGTGCTTCGACTGCTGCACGAGCGCGAACCGCCGCCGGAATTCCCCCACATCGCCCACGGCTGGGCGTCGAACACTCTGGGCTGAGGCAAGCAAACCATGGTCACCCTGAACTGCGACATGGGGGAAAGTTACGGCAACTGGCGTTTCGGCGACGATGCCGGCATCATGCCTCACATCGATTGCGCCAACATCGCGTGCGGCTTCCACGCCTCCGATCCATGGACGATGCTGAAGACCGTGCGGCTCGCGCTTTCGCACGGAAAGCAGGTTGGCGCGCATCCGTCCCTTCCCGATCGCGAGGGGTTCGGCCGGCGCGAGATGAAACTTCAGCCCGAGGAACTGACAGCCGCCTTCCTCTACCAAATCGGTGCGCTGACAGGAATGCTGGCCGCAGAGGGCGGGCAGCTCAGCCATGTCAAGCCGCATGGCATCATCTACGGCATGGCCGCGCACGACGTGGACACTGCCCGGGCGATTGCCGCGGCGGTCAAGCCGTTCGGCGTCCCTCTCTTCGGCATGGCGGGAACCTGTCACGAGACGGCAGCAGTTGAACTTGGCGTTGCCTTCGTGGGCGAGTTCTTTCCCGATCTTGCCTACGCTCCCGGCGGCAGCCTGATCATTCCGCGCGTCCAGTCGGCCATCGACCTGACGCTTGCCGAGCACCGCATGGTGGGGGCGCTTACCCGACACGAACTCGTCACGACAGACGGTACGATCCGCCCGGTCGACTTCGACACCGTCTGCATCCACTCCGATCCTCCGAATGCGCGCGACGTCGCCGCGCTGATGCGGCGGATCATCGACACCCATTCCAACAGCCTGCCATGATTCATTTCCCGAATCGTGAAAGCTCCACGCATGGGATCGAGGACTATCTCGCACTCACCTCCCGAACCATTTCCCCAAGCCGCTGAGGACTTCCATGGATGCGCTTTCCAACTCTCTCGCCGCCGCCGACATCGCCACCTCCATGCACCCCTACACAAACCTGCGTCAGCACGAGGAAACCGGGCCGCTGATCATCAGCCGCGGCGACGGCATCCGTGTGTATGACGAACGCGGCAAGGAATACATCGAAGGGCTCGCCGGGCTGTGGTCGGTGGGCGTCGGCTTTTCGGAAAAGCGGTTGGCCGACGCTGCCTACCAGCAAATGCTGAAGCTGCCCTACTACCACACCTTCTCCTCCAAGGCGCATGAGCCATCCATCCGGCTCGCTGAGAAACTCGTGGAGATGACGCCGGAAAACCTGACGCGTGTCTTCTTCACGTCGTCGGGCTCGGAAGCCAACGACACCATCGTCAAGATGATGTGGTTCATGAACAACGCGCTGGGCCGGCCAAAAAAGAAGAAATTCCTGGCACGGACCAAGGGCTATCACGGCATCACCGTCGCCTCCGGCAGCCTGACGGGCCTGCCGGTCAACCATCGCGACTTCGATCTGCCGGCGATTCCCGTTCGCCATTTGACCTGCCCGCACTTCTATCGCTTCGGCATGGAAGGCGAAGACGAAGCCGCCTTCACGGCGCGTCTGCTCGCCGAGCTGGAAGCGGCGATCGCGGAAGAAGGGGCTGACACCATTGCAGCCTTTATAGGAGAGCCGCTCATGGCAGCCGGCGGCGTTCTGCCGCCGCCGGTCGGGTACTGGGAAGGCGTGGAGAAAATCTGCCGGGCAAATGATATCATCCTGATAGCAGACGAGGTGATCTGTGGTTTCGGGCGGCTTGGTACGCCTTTCGGCGCTCAGAAATACGGCTTCACGCCTGATATCATGACGGTCTCCAAGCAAATCACGTCGTCTTATATGCCGCTTGCCGCCGTCATTTTCTCCGATGCGATCTATCAGGCGATCGCCGACAACACCGCAACGATCGGCAATTTCGGCCACGGCTTCACGGCGTCGGGTCATCCGGTCGCGACGGCGGTGGGTCTCGAAAACCTCGCCATCTTCGAGGAGCGGGACTTGATCGGAAACGCGGCCCGCCTTGAGACGTCGTTCCAGGCCGGCATCCGCTCGTTCGCCGATCACCCGCTTGTCGGCGAAGCGCGGGGCACCGGTCTTATCGGCGCCGTGGAGCTGGTGGCAGACAAGGCGACGAAACGCCCCTTCGCCAAGGTTGGGCGCGCAGGGAGTATCGCAGCGGGAATCGGCCACGAGGAAGGCCTCATCTTCCGCGCCATCGGCGACCAGCTCGCGCTCTGTCCGCCGATGATCTCGACAGAAGACGATGTGAAGGAAATCATGACGCGCATGGGCCGGACGCTTGAGCGCCTGACCGGTGCGGTTGCCAAGGAGGGACTTGAATGACCCGCATGAAAGCCGAACCGGTCATCCATATCGACGACGAACGCTTTCGGGTCACCGAATGGCGCTTTGCCACCGGGGCCGAGACCGGCTGGCACATCCATGGCCATGACTACGTCATCGTGCCGCTTACGGACGGCAAGCTCGGTCTCGAAGGCCCCGACGGCGCGCAGTCGCAAGCCGCTCTCACTCAAGGGGTGCCCTACTCGCGGCGGACGGGTGTGGCCCACAATGTCATCAATGCCGGCGATGCGCCGCTCGCCTTTCTCGAGGTCGAGGTCGTTGAGGCTGGCGATCTCGCAGCCAGGCGGCTCGCCGTGCTCGACCGGTTCCTCGCGGCCTGGAACGCTCGCGACGTGGGCGCGCTGATGGACTGCATGGTTGAGAATTGCGCTTTCCACGGCTCGGCCGGCCCCGATGCCGAAGGGCGCAAGCATGTGGGGCGTGACGCAGTGCGCGTCGCCTATGCAGCGCTGTTCGATGCCTTCCCGAAAGCCGCGTGGATCAGGGGACGGCACATCGTGACGGGCGACACCGGGCTTTCATCATGGCGCTTCGTCGGCACCACGGCAGCGGGGCAGCAAATCGAAGTCGACGGCTGCGATATCTTCGCTTTCTCGGGGGAGCTCATAGCGCTCAAGGATTCCTACCGCAAAGCGCGAGGGTAGCGAAAATCTGGATTCATCGGGCGACAAGGGCGGTCCAAACGGGCCGCCCTCGTTTTTTGCTCAAAGGCAATATCCTCAAAAGACGAAAGGCCCGGTCATCCCAAAGGAACAGGGCCTTCCGCATATGAAGGGCCGGGCTTACCCGGCCCATCTTCTCCTACTTGAGCAAGGCTTCCATCGGTACCGGCTCGGAAATCGTCCAGTTGCCTACAACACCCGGCTTGCCGGCCTTGGTCTCGACGATCAGGTACCGCGTCTGGTTCTGGTGATGCAGTTCCGGCGTGAAGGTACGAGGCCCGAACAGTGTCGGCTCATTCTTCATCTTTTCCAGTTCCGCGACGACCGCGTCGGCATCGGCCGTGCCTGCACGCTCCACCGCCTTGGCCCAGACGTCGACCATGACGTAACCCGGAAAGACATACTGGCTCGAGGGATCGGCGCCTGTCTTCTGCTTGTAGGTGGCATTGAACTTCAGCACGGCCGGATTGGGATCGTCGCCATAGATCGATCCCTGAACGGGGACGTAGAAGTTCGTCAGATCGGGCACAGCCGAGAGCCAATAGCTACCGTCGACGCCCGATCCATTCAGGATCATGGAATTGATACCCGCGGCGCGAAGCTGCTTGATGGCCGAGACGGCGCCCGGCATCATCGTGCAAAGCATGATCGCATCCGGCTCCTTCGGCAGAGACTTGATGCGGGTGATCTGCGCGGCGATGGAGGCATCCTCGTTCTTGAAGGTGTCTTCACCGACAAGCTTCGCGCCCTGGGCTTCGAGCTTCGGCATCATCCAGTCGAAGCCGTCGCAGATGCCCTTGTTGTAGGCCGTCCAGGTATCGAGCAGACGGTAGAAGTCCTTTGCGCCCTTTTCCTTGAATGCCCACTCGGCCATGGTCGCTCCCTGCACGGCCGCCAGCACCGACGCGGAGAAGCTGTGCGGGCCGACACCCTGGATGCCGGCCTTGACCGATTCCGCGCACAGGAAGAAGGAGATACGGCCTGCGTCCTCGGCCGCGAGCGCAGCCGGCGATCCGAAGTCGTAGTCGCAGGACACGACCACGAGATCCGCACCCTGGTCGAGCACGGAGAGGCCAGCCTTGGCGCCTTCGGCCCGGTCGGACTTGGTGTCGGCCTTGACGACCTTGATCTGCTTTCCAAGCAGACCGCCAGCCGCATTGATCTCGTCGATGCGGATCAAAGCCGCCTCCTGGGCAGGCTTGTCATAGGCTTCCATGAAGCCCGACTCCGCAGTGGCGAAGCCGATGACGATAGTCTTGTCATCGGCCAGGGCCGGGTATGCGATGGACATCGAGGCCAGAGCGGTT
The DNA here is from genome assembly GCF_040319775.1 of Mesorhizobium sp. M0870. Classification (NCBI taxonomy): domain Bacteria; kingdom Pseudomonadati; phylum Pseudomonadota; class Alphaproteobacteria; order Hyphomicrobiales; family Phyllobacteriaceae; genus Mesorhizobium; species Mesorhizobium sp. M0870. Next base: position 50,006 of record NZ_JAMYOI010000003.1, on the reverse strand, counting down.
GCGACAATTCTCATTTTGTATGCCATGCACGTCTCCTTTTTTGTTTTCCGGTCGGGCTTGTGCCGCCGGTCACTTGTTGCGACTGCTGCGAGGTAAGGTGAGTTCGCGGTTGCCCATGAGTCCGGATGGGCGAAGCGCGAGGATCACGATCATGATGACGCCGAGGGCTATTTCCTGAACCCCTTTCGGGAGGGCGAACGTGGACTCGCCGAGCGATACGCCTGCCTCCAGCCAACGCAGCGCCTGGATGAGGGCGGACAGCAGGACGACACCCACCACACCACCCGACAGGCTGCCCATGCCGCCGACGACGAGCATGGAAAGGGTGATGAAGGTGAGACCGAGATAGAATGTATCGGGTGTGACCACGCCGATGGAATGAGCCATCAGCGCACCGCCCAGCCCCATCACCGCGCCCGATACGACGAACGCCACCAGTCTTTCCCTGGGAATGTCGATACCGGAAGCCGCGGCGGCGGTGGGCTCGTCGCGGGCAGCACGAAGGGCTAGGCCGGACCGGGAGATCGCGTGCACCCAGGCGATGAAGATTGCGACCACGGCGCCGATGAGATACGGCCAGATCACGCGCACGATCGGAATGCCGACGACCGACGAGGTCGCTCCGGTCACGCTCTCCCAGTTGGAATAAATTGTGTTGATCATGGCGAGCATCGCGAAGGTCGCGATCGATGCTGCGATGCCCGATAATCGCATCAGCACCCGCCCGAAGATGAGAGCGGCGAGGGCGGCGAACAATGCCGCCAGCACGGCCGATTGCCAGTAAGGCAATCGGGTCGCCAGCAGCCATTCGGGCAGTCCCGGCAACGAACCGCGTTTCATCATCGGGTTGATGGTGAGCCACGCGGCCGCGTAGGCGCCAAGGCAGGTGAAGCCGATATGCCCGAAGCTGAGAACGCCCGAATTTCCGATAAAGATGTATAGGCCCACGACGAGGATGACACGGACGAACACGTCGATCACCGTCTGGTTGAAGGGCCGCGATCCGGTCATCACCGTGATCAGCGCGATGGCCAGCAGCAGCAGAGAAAGCAGGACCGGCGTCAGGATTGTGCGGCGCGCAAGTGCGAAGCGGGCGGGCTTTTGCTTGGCAGCCGCGGCACCGGGAGCGGTAGAGTTGGCTAGGGAGGCGGCGACAGCCATGAAATCAGACCCTTTCCTTGGTGCCGCGCGCGGCAATAAGCCCTTGCGGGCGGAAGAGGAGGACGAGGATGACCGCTCCATAGACAAAGGCATCGCGGAATGGCCGGGCGTCGATGGGCAGCATGACCTGCATGATCACCGAGGCGGCACCCAGCAGGAAGCCGGCGAGCACGGCTCCCCCGAGGCTGCCGAGGCCGCCAATGACGGTGGCGATGAAGGCCATCAACATGATCGAGGCGCCCATCTGGATGTCCAGCGTGCCTGTCTGGGCGCCAAAGATCAGCGCAATGGCGGCGGCCAACGCGCCGGAGAGGGCGAACGCACCCATGATGACCCGGTTCGCACGCACACCCAGCATGCGGGCCATCGAGAAGTTCTCGGCCGCCGCCCGCATCTCCAGGCCGAAGCGGGTTTGACGCAGGAACAATGTCAGGCCGATCAGGATGACCATCGTGGCGACGATCGTTATGAGCTGGAGGAGGGGAAGCCGGGCACCAAGGATCTCCACCGGCTGGGACAATTCGGGCAGCAGCGAAATCGATTTCGGCCGACTGGAGAAAAGCATGAGCAGGAAGTAGCGAATAACGAAACCGAGCGCGAAGGAGGCGATCATCATGGTTGCCGGATTTGCCTGGCGGAACCGCCTGAAGACGACGATTTCGCACAGCACCGACAGCCCGGCCCCGCAGAGGAGCACGAAGGGCACCAGCAGGTACCACGGCAATTGGCCGGCGAAGACGATGGCCATGGCGTCTGTTGACGGCCATAGCAGCGCGAAGACGCAGAAGGCGATGACGTCGCCATGCGCGAAGTTCACGAGCCGCATCACGCCGAAGATGAGGGCAATGCCGAGCGCGCCGAGCGCGTACAGCGAGCCAAGCGAGAGTGCGTCGAACAGGATCTGAAGCATCTCAATTGTCCTCGTAGCCGAAATAGGCAGCCTGGATCGCCTCGCCGTTGCCGAGCGTCCGCGCGTCGCCATCGAGCACGATCTGTCCGCCACGCATCAGGATCATCCTCCCGCCCACCATCATCGCCCGGGCCGAGCTCTGCTCAACGATCAGGAGCGTGAGTTGGCGCTGCGCACGCAGCGCGATCAGCCGCTCGTAGACCTGGTCGTTGATGTTGGGGGCGAGGCCCAGCGAAGGCTCGTCAATGGCTACAAGCCGCGGATTGGTCATCAGCGCGCGTCCGATGACCAGCATTTGCTGCTGCCCGCCGGACAGCAATCCCGCCTGCCCGTGCCGCCTCTCTTTCAGCATCGGGAAGGTTGCGTAGACGGCTTCGAGTTCGTCGGCCGCTCGGCTGCGCCAGCCGCGTTCGCGGGCGTGCATGCCGGTTCCGACCAGGAGGTTCTCTTCGGTCGTCAGCGAGCCGAAGACATCGCGCCCCTCCGGCACCATGGAGAATCCGAGCCGGGCGATGTTTTCCGGCGCCTGGCCGGTGATCTCATGACCTGCAAGGTCGATCCGGCCGCCCGCCACCGGCGTAACACCGGCGATCGCGCGCAGCAGCGAAGACTTCCCGGCTCCGTTCGGGCCGGTGATGAACAGGATTTCTCCCTCGGCCATGGAGAAGGAGACATTTCGGACCGCCGTGAGACGGCTATAGCGAATAGTGATATCGGAAAGGGCGAGCAGGCTCATTCCATCGCCTCCAGAACAGGCAAGTCGGTGTTCGCGGCCGTGCCCATATAGGCGTGGCGCACCTTCTCGCTGTCGCGGATGGCCGCAGGCGGGCCTTCCTCGATGATCGCTCCGGAATCGAGCACAACGATATGCTGGCAAAGGCCGAGCACCAGCCCGACATTGTGCTCGATGAGCAGGACACCGCAGCCGAGATCGCTGGCGATATGTCTTATCAGGGCCGAAAGCTCCCGCGCCTCCAGTGCACTCATGCCAGCCGCGGGCTCGTCGAGCAGGATGTATGCGGGCCGTCCCATCAGGGCGCGGCCAATGGCGACGCGGCGCTCGTCCGTATATGGCAACGTTCCGGCGATGCGGGTGCTCAGCGCACCGATGCCTATCCAGTCGAGCATCGCTTCCGCTTCGGCGATGGCAGCGCGCCGGCTCATTCCCAGGCCAACGCCGGTTACCTCCAAATTGTCCAGCACAGGCAAGTCGCGGAAGAGCCGCCCACCCTGGAAGGTGCGGGCGATGCCGCGCCGCCGGACCTGATGCGGCTTGAGACCCGTGAGTGCTGCGCCGTCGAGCTTGATGGTGCCTTCCGTCGGTGCCTGGAAGCCGGTCAGCACGTTGACGAGCGTGGTCTTGCCAGCGCCATTCGGGCCGATGAGGCCACTAATGCGGCCGGGCGTAATTTGGAGGTCTACCGATGACAGGGCCTTCAGCCCCGCAAACGATACCGAGACGTTCTCCGCGCTCAGATGACTCATGACCCTTTCCTTCTTTCTACCGACGGAAAGGCGCGAAGCATCCGGCCTTGCGGCCAGTCACGTTGCAAATGTCTTCCCCTGTCGGTTCCGGCGGTCTCTAGCGGACTGCTCGGATGCCAAATTCACGCCGTTGCCCGGCGTCGTCTTGTCGTTTCGCGCACCGGATTTTGTCTTCCGCCACGCACGGTCGGTTTTGGCCGGCCGATCTCCTCGCCACCGGCTCCTCCGCCGGCATTTTTCCGGCTGACGTCAGCCGGCCAGATGTCCTTCAGCACGCGCCAGCGCGGCGCGCTGTTCGGTTCGCGCGGCAAGCGCGTCTTCCAGCGTCACCGGAACGAAGCGCGCCGGGGTGTGCGGCTGGAGTTGGGCGATAAGGTCCATGTCGGCCGATATCACCACGCCCAGCATCATGTACCCGCCACCCGAAACCGCGTCCCGGTGAAGAACGATCGGCTCCGTGCCACTCGGCACCTGGACGGATCCGTAGGGATAGCAGGCATCGACGATGTTCGAGGGGTCGGAGCCCGCACCGAAAGGCTGCTCGCGCTCGACGAACTCCAGTGGCGTCCCGCCCCGGAAGCGATAGCCGATGCGGTCGGCTTCGGGCGCGACCTTCCAGGTTTCCTCAAAGAACCGATTGCCGGCAGCCTCGGTGATCCGATGCCAGTACATGCCGGGAAGCATTCTGAGTTCCGCCGGACTATTGCCCGCGCGGCGCAGATTTGCAGGCAGTGAAAGACCGGCTTTGCCGGAACCTTCGCCGAGGGGAAGCTCATCACCCGCCTTCAGCGTGCGGCCCTGATGGCCGCCGAGTGCGCCCAGAATGTAAGTCGAGCGCGAACCGAGAACCACGGGTACGTCGATGCCGCCGGAGACGGCCAGATAAGCGCGCGCGCCGCCCTTGAGGAAGCCGAAGGAAAGCCGGTCACCGGCCTTCACCGGAAAACTTTCCCAAGTAGGCCGTTCCTCGCCATTGAGTTTGGGTGGGAGCTCTCCACCCGTGACGGCGACGACCGCGGATTGGGTGAATTCGAGTTCGGGGCCCATGAAGGTGGCTTCGAGCACCGCGGCACCCGGATTGTTGCCGACAAGCAGGTTTGCGATGCGTGTGGCAAAGCGGTCCATGCCGCCGCCTTCGGGAATGCCGACATGATAGTGGCCTGGTCGACCAAGGTCCTGCACGGAAGTGGAGAGGCCGGGAGAGATTACCTTAACGGCCATTGATAAGCTCCATCAGCTTTGCATTGGTGCCGTAAATATCGCTGTTGAAGTCCTTCAGGCTGAAGGTGCACTCGCGAACCGTCGGCTGCCACCGATTGGCTTCAATTTCCTCCAGCGTGGCGTCGTAGTCATCGCGACCAATGGCCTTGAACTTGACGATGTCGCCTGGCTTGAACAGGCACATGTCATCGGAGAGGTAGCGCACCTTCCTGGTCGGGTCGTAGATCGGGGCCGGGGTTATGCCATACATCTGGTAGCCGCCAGCGCCGCGTACTGAATAGATCGCTGCGAAGCAGCCGCCATGGCCAATGGTGAGCTTGGGAGTGTCGGTGCGTGGACGCAAGTATTTCGGCGCCTGAATCTGTTTCTTGCGCTCAACCATCTGGTACAGGAAGGGCAGTCCGGCGACGAAGCCGACCATCGATACGAACCAGGGCTGGCCGGAATAGGCCGTGATAAACTCTTCCACCGTGGCATAGCCGTTGATGCGTGCCGAATATTCAAGATCGGTGGAGGAGGGGTCCTGATGGCGCTCGCGGAAGCGCAGGCAGGTTTCACGCGTCCATGGATCCTGGAAATAAACCGGCAGTTCGATGATCCGGGTCTTCAGCTCCGGGTCCGCCTTCGAGGCCGCCTCTTCCATCGACTTCAGTTCGCGGAGCAAATCCTGCGGCTTGACGATGTCGGGGTTGAAGCGAATCTGGAAGCTGGCGTTGGCTGGGCAGATCTCGGTGACACCTCGGATGCCTGCCGTACGCACCGCGTTGGTCATCGAAAGGCCGGTAAAGAAGGAGGTGAGCGACATTTCTTCGGACACCTCGCCGAAGATATGTTCGTCACCGCCGAAGTTGAATCGTATCGACATCGGTCCCTCCTTAACCCGCCAATGCTGCGGCGTTTTCGATGAGCCAGCCTTCCAGCCAGCGGGTATGCACGTCTCCCGCCCGCACCGCCGGATCGGCGGCCAGCGCAAGAAACAGCGGCTTGGTGGTCTTGAGCCCGCCGATCTTCAACTCGTTGAGCGCGCGGATCAGGCGCACTATCGCCGCCTCGCGCGTCTCTGCATGCACGATCAGCTTGGCAAGCAGCGAGTCATAAAAGGGCGGCACCTGATAGCCTTGGTAGAGCATCGAATCGAAGCGTACGCCCGGACCGCCGGGAATGCGAAGCTCGGCCACCTGCCCCGGGAAGGGAGCGAACTCCTTCGCCGGGTCTTCGGCATTGAGCCGGACTTCGATCGCATGCCCCTTGACGGAGACATCGCCTTGCCTGAACCGCAGCTTCTCGCCGCCGGCGATGCGAAGCATCTCCGCAACGAGGTCGATGCCGGTGATCGCTTCGGTGACCGGGTGCTCGACCTGGATACGGGTGTTCATCTCGATGAAGTAAAAGCGGTCTGCTTCATCGTCATAAAGATACTCTACCGTGCCGGCACCAGAGTATTTGACCGCCTTGGCCAAAGCGACCGCCGAAGCGCAGAGCTCCTCGCGCAGCCTGTCTGAAAGTGCGCGCGACGGCGCCTCCTCCCAAACCTTCTGGCGTCGCCGCTGCAGCGAGCACTCCCGCTCGTAGCAGTGGATGGCATCGCTTCCGTCCGCCAGCACCTGCACCTCGATATGGCGGGCCTTGCCGATCACCTTTTCCATGTAGAGGCCACCGTCGCCAAAGGCGGCGAGGGCTTCTGCTTCGGCTTGAGGAAAGGCTTGCTCGAACTCGGCGAGCGAGTTGGCGATGCGGATGCCCCGCCCGCCGCCGCCTGCCGCCGCCTTGATCATCACCGGAAAACCGGTTGCGGTCAGCACCTCTTGGCCAGCCTTGAGGCCCTCGACCCGGCCAGCCGAGCCAGGCACCACAGGGACACCTGCAGCGGCGGCGGCGGATCGCGCCGAGACCTTGTCTCCCATCATCCGGATCGCATCTCCCGACGGGCCGACGAAGACCAATCCAGCGCCTGTGACCGCGTCGGAAAACGCGGCATTCTCGGCAAGGAACCCATAGCCTGGATGAACGCTGTCGCAACCGGTGTCGCGGGCAGCCTTCAGAATTGCTTCGACATTGAGATAGGACTTCTTTGCTGCTGGTGGGCCGATGTTGACCGCTTCGTCCGCAAGCTGGACGTGGAGCGACTCGGCGTCTGCGGCCGAATACACCGCCACGGTGGTGATCCCCAAATCTTGCGCGGCCCGGATGATCCTGACCGCTATCTCGCCCCGGTTGGCAACCAGAAGCTTTTTCAGCATCAGTCGAGATCCGCAATAGGTGCGCCGGCCATGATGGGGTCTTCATTGTCGGCAATGAAGCGGATGTTCGTACCGGCCGTCTCGGCCCTCACTTCGTGGAACGACTTCATCACTTCGATGAGACCGATTACGTCTCCGGCGGAAACCGCGTCGCCATCCGCCTTGTAGGGCGGCTGGTCTGGCGAAGCGCTCCGATAAAAAGTGCCGGGAAGAGGCGAAAGAATCTGGGCCATAAAAAGCTCCGGAAAACTGCGGACAGACTAATTTGGAACCGCCCGCGCGGGCGGGTTCGGTCGAGTTCAGTGCCAGGGGGCGATTGCGGTGCGCACGGCTCTGGCTATTTCGATGGCGTTCGGCGTATCGGAATGCACGCAGATGGTTTCGCAGCGTACGGGGAAGAAACTGCCGTCCTCTGCCGTGCCCTCGCCCTCCCTGATGGCGCGTACGCACCGCTCGGCCATCTCTGCGGGGTCCTTGGCGTCATGAACGCGTGTCAAGATCAGCTTGCCGGAGGCATCGTAGTCGAGATCGGCATAGAACTCGGCGACGAATGGGATACCGCGCTCTTGATAAATCTTCTCATGCAGGGTGCCCGTCATGCCGAAGAGGGGTACGCCGAAAACCTCTGCCGCGTCACACACGCCATGGGCGATTGCCTCCTGCTGCATGGCCATGAAGTAAAGGCTGCCATGCGGCTTGATGTGGTGGAGTTCCACACCCTCGGCCTTGAGGAAGCCGGCAAGCGCTCCCACCTGGTAAATGATGGTGTTCCTGACTTCTTCGCGGGTCATCCGCATCTCGCGCCGGCCGAAACCCTGAATGTCGGGCAAGCCTGGATGGGCGCCGATCTTGACGCCACTCGCCTTGGCGCTGCGGACGGCGGCGTGCATGTGATCCGGATCAGAAGCGTGGAAACCACAGGCGACATTGGCAACGTCGATGATGGGCATCATGCCCATATCATCGCCAACCTTGTAGAGGCCAAAGCTTTCGCCCATGTCGCAGTTTAGCGTCACCGCCATCGCATTGTTACCCCTCGAAGCTGCCGTCTTTGCGGCGTTGCAGCATTTTTTGCGCATGCGAAGGCGTTTGTGAAATAGTAGTTTATTGATTGTCATATCAAAAAAACAGATAATGGTTCTGGGCCGGAGCGCACCATGACCATCACCTTGAAACAGCTTGATTATTTTATCGCGACCGCCGAGAGCGGACAGGTCAGTCATGCTGCGGTGGAACTCAACATCTCGCAATCGGCGGTCACTGCGGCGATAAAGACGCTTGAGGCTGACCTGGGCGTACGGCTTTTGGAGCGTAACCACGCTGGCGTAAGATTGACGATGGAGGGCGCGCGGTTTCTTGAACATGCGCGGGTTATCACCGGGGCCGTCGCTGCCGCCGTCCGAAGCCCGTTGCGCGATAGGAAAGGCCTGGCGGGCAAGCTGCGGCTGGGCATGACCTACACGGTCGTCGGCTACTACATGTCGCGCCACTACGCCCGGTTTCGAAAGACCTATCCCGAGATCGAGGTCGAGGTGCTGGAACTGCCCCGAGACGCTCTCGAAAGCGGGTTGATGTGCGGGGACATCGACATGGCCGTGATGCTGGTGTCGAACCTGGAGCACACCAAGGAGTTGGCGCAGGAGGTCTTGATGCGGTCGAACCGCCGGCTCTGGCTTTCGGCTGATCATCACCTGCTCGCGCGACAGGAAATCAGCCTCACCGATGTGGCGGCGGAAGATTATGTCATGCTGACGGTTGACGAGGCACGTACGACGGCCGCCCGTTACTGGGATGCCGCGGGGCTTTCGCTCCGCGCCGTCCTTACCACCAGTTCGGTCGAGGCCGTGCGGTCGCTCGTGGCTGCCGGCATGGGGGTCACTGTCCTGTCCGACATGGTTTACCGCCCCTGGTCCTTGGAGGGGCAGCGCATCGAAGTGCGCGGGCTTGTCGAGCCCATCCCCACTATGGATGTCGGCCTGGCCTGGTCGCGTGACAGATCAATCGAACCGGCAGCGGCGGCCTTCCGGGCCTTCATGTCCGTGACCATGGGCGGCGGCGGCTAACCGCCTGCCGTCAGGCAGGCGCTATGGCACAGGCTTGGAATGGTGGCGACGACGCGGATGCCGAACGGTGCGAGTTCCACGGCCATGGCCCGGGTGGCGGCAATCGCCCAGCCCTTGAAGCATTGCACCAAGTCAAATTCGGGCGAGGCGAGACGCCGCCGTTGGCGATCCGGTCGAACATCTCTTCGTCCATCGTCTCGAGCGCCAGGGCGGCTGGGCCACGCCGGCATTGTTGACCAGTATGTCGAGACCGCCAAAGGCCGAGCGGGCCAGGTCTGCCGCCGCTTCGAGCTTGCGAGTGTCGAGAGGTCGCCAGTGATTGGCCGCTCATTTCGCCGATTTCGGCAGCAACGCGGGCCGCGGCGGCCTCATCCCGGTCCATCAACACGGCCCGCGCACCTTCGGTGACGAATTTCCTGACGATGCCTTCGCCAAATCCCGAACCGCCGCCAGCGACGATGGCGACCTTGCCAGCAAGTCTCATATCTGTTCCTCCATTGACGCCACCATCGGGGAAGTCGGGTACATTGCACAGTCCGATTATCTGAACGCCCTTTTAGCTTTCCTTGTTTGAGGTCGACCGGCGTGGGAGGCATAGTCACCACGGATTGTGAGGAGGAAGGGATGACGCTGAATTTCGACCCGCGGGCGAAGGCCACGGCGCTCTACCATGGCGAATTCCGGCCGATGTTCGTCGGCGGCAAGTGGATTCCGGCACAGTCCGGCCAGGAGATGCAGGCGTTCAACCCAGCGACTGGCGAAGTGCTGGCCACCGTGCCGCGTGGCTCGGCGGCCGACGTCGATGCGGCGGTGGCCGCTGCGCGCACGGCTTTCGAAGGGCCATGGTCAAAATTCTCGCCCTATGAGCGGCAGTGCGTGCTTCTGCGCATCGCCGATCTCTTCGAGACCCATTGGGAAGAGCTCAGCGTTTCGGACACTCTCGACATGGGGCTGCCGATCACGCGCACGCTCGCCAACCGGCGGCGCGTCATCGGCATGCTGCGCTTCTATGCGGGCATGGCGACCGCGCTGCATGGCGAATCCATAGACAATTCGATCCCCGGCGAGATCGTCAGCTTCACAAGGCGCGAGCCGGTGGGCGTTGTCGGCGCGATCATCCCCTGGAATGCTCCGACCGCCGCTTCGATCTGGAAGATCGCGCCGGCGCTCGCCACCGGCTGCACGATCGTGCTGAAGCCCTCGGAGGATGCCTCGTTGACGCCGCTGCTGATCGCCAGGCTGATGCAGGAAGCCGGCGTTCCCGACGGCGTCGTCAACGTCGTCACCGGCACCGGGGCGGAGGCCGGTGCGCGGCTCGCTGAACATCCCGACGTCAACAAGATCGTCTTCACCGGCTCGACGCTGACCGGCCAGGCCATCGCGCGGGCGAGCGTGACCAACCTCAAGCGCGTTTCCCTGGAACTCGGCGGCAAATCGGCGATCATCGTCTGCCGGGATGCCGACATCGACAAGGCGGTTCCTGTCGCCGCGATGGCGGTGTTCGTTCATTCGGGCCAGATCTGCATCGCCGGATCGCGGCTGTTCGTGGCGCGCGAAATCCATGACGAATTCGTGCGCCGGGTCGCCGAGTTTGCCGGCAGGCTTCGCATCGGCCATGGCATTGAGGCGGAAACCGAAATCGGCCCGCTCATCAATGCCAGGCAGGCCGGCAAGGTGGTGGGCTATATCAAGGCCGGCCGCGACGAAGGCGCGGAACTGATAGCGGGCGGGTCGCGACTGACCGGCGAGCCCTACGACGGCGGCAATTTCATCGCGCCGACCGTCTTCGGCGCGGTGTCGGACAAGATGACCATCGCGCGTGAAGAAATCTTCGGTCCGGTGATTTCGGCGATGCCGTTCGACACGCTCGACGAAGCCGTGGCGCGGGCCAATGCGACGCCCTATGGCCTGGCGGCCGGCATTTTCACCAGTCATCTGGGCACCGCCCACAAGCTCGCCCGCCGCATCAAGGCCGGCTCGGTGTGGGTCAACATGTACCACGCCATCGACCCGGCGGTGCCGTTCGGCGGCATGAAGATGTCCGGCTACGGCCGCGAGGGCGGCATCGAACATCTGCATGAATATCTGGAGACAAAGTCGATCTGGATCCAGACCGACTGAGCGTGCGATGATATTCAGGTGAGGCCGGACTGCCAATGGCGGCGTTCGCAACGCACCATTCTCGGCGCTCGTGCAAGGTGCCTGTCCGAAGGCGCGATGTTCAGTTTGCCAGTTCGCGCAAATTTGTGCGGATGAGGCCCATCAGCTGTTCGGAGAAAGAGTGGTGCACATAGCCCCGCGCGGTGATGATGCCGACTGAGCATGGTCGATCGGCTCCGCCCGCATGCAGTGTGGAGAAAGAGGATGAGGAATCGTCGGTTGTGTCCTCTGCCGGATTTCACCTGCCGCAAAGCTCAGCCCGATGCCGGTAGCGTGCCGCGATCCCGTGACGGTACTTTCTTGAGTGACGGGAGTGTCTGGCCCGGCAGTCAAGCGGCTCTACTTTCCCCAGCTTCCGTCCTATAGGCCGTTTCCCTCGATCATTGCCATCAGGCAATCGCCAGATTGTGTGCCGCTGATGCCCAGATCACGCACGCTGTTCATGTGGTTTCGGTCATTCAGGCGGAGGTCGCAGACAAGGTGCCCCTGCGCGCGCAAGCGCTTTCCGAAGTCGGCGGCCTGCTGGTGAAAAGGTGACGTTTCCTGATCTCCGACGAGAATGGTCGCTGCCGTCTCCGGGTCATGCCACCGCGTCATCGGGGTGAAGGCAGTTGCCTCCTCATCGGTGATTCCGATTAGCGGCTGGAGGAAGGACGTCTGAAGGGGCTTGAGGTCGTAAAGGCCGCCTAGCAGCAGCGCCGCACGTATGCGCGATGGCATTGGCGTCTTTTCGAACAGGAATGTGGCCAGGTGCGCGCCCGCCGAATGACCACTTACGCTTAGCCGGGCAGGGTCACCGCCATGGGCGGCTATATTGTCCAGCACCCATTGTTTGGCACGCCGGATCTGGTCGACGATTGCCGCCATCCTGACTTCAGGCATCAGCGCATAGTCGACGATGACCGCGATCGCCCCAGCTTTGGTGACTGTGTTCGCTACATAAGAATAGTCGCTTCTGGAGAACATGCGCCAGTAGCCACCATGGATGAAGATGTGCACGGGAAGATCCCTGCGCTCGCCGGGCGGAAAGAACAGGTCCAACCTTTCGGCCTCGCCCTCGCCATAGGCGATATCAGCCGACATCGGCAGGTTCGCCCGGGTTTCCGCGCTGCGAGTCACTATGTCGGCCACGATATAGTCAAAATCGGCCACATGGTCGCGGGTGCGGAAAGGGTCTTTTGACATGACTGCCGGTTCAGAAGGTGACGGCAATATATTTAGCCTCCATGAACTCGGCGATGCCGTGGTGCTGGCCGCCTTCGCGGCCAAGGCCACTCTGCTTGACGCCTCCGAATGGTGCGGCCGGATCCGACATCAGTCCCCGGTTGAGACCGATCATGCCGGCCTCGATCCCCGACGCCACCCGCATGCCGCGTCCAATATCGCGTGTGTATATATAAGCGGCCAGACCATATTCCGTGTTGTTAGCATGTGCGATCGCCTCGGCCTCGGTGTCGAAGCGTGTGATGGGTGCCACCGGGCCGAAAATCTCCTCGTGCGCCATCTCCGCATCGGGCGGCACATCGGACAGCACTGTGGGCGGATAGAAGAATCCTTCTTCCTCCGAAATCGCCCCGCCGCAAAGCACCTTGGCTCCCCGGCCCACGGCGTCCTTGACCAAGCGGTCGATCTTGTCGACAGCCTTTCTGGTGATCATCGGCCCGCATTCTGTGTCTGCATTCGGGCCTGCTCCCACCTTAAGTGCCGCCATGCGCTTGCGGAGCCCGTCGGCAAAAGCATCATAGATTCCCGATTGCACATAGAGGCGATTGGCGGCGGTGCAGGCCTCGCCGGCGTTGCGCATCTTGGCGATCATCGCGCCGTCGAGGGCGGCGTCGAGATCGGCATCGTCGAAGACGACAAACGGGGCATTGCCGCCGAGTTCCATCGAACAGGAAATGACATGCTTTGAAGCCTCGCCGAGCAAGGTTCGGCCGACACCCGTCGACCCCGTGAAGGACAGTTTCCTGACGCGTGGATCGGCGAGCATGGCGGAAGTCAGCGGCCCGGGACTGGTCGTGGTCAGCACGTTGACGACGCCGGCAGGCACGCCGGCTTCGCTGTAGAGTGCCGCCAGCGCATAGGCCGTCAGCGGTGTTTCACTGGCCGGCTTCAGGACGACAGTGCAGCCTGCCGCCAGCGCCGGCGCGATCTTGCGGGTCGCCATCGCGGCCGGAAAATTCCACGGTGTGATCAGCACGCAGATTCCGATCGGCTCATAATCGACCACGATCCGGTTGGTGCCGGATGGCGCAGTGCCGAATTCACCGGTAATCCGGACCGCCTCTTCGGCATTCCAGCGGAAGAACTCGGCGGCGTACGCCACTTCGCCGCGCGCGTCGCGCAACGCCTTGCCATTCTCCAGCGAGATCAACATGGCGAGCGTTTCGGAGCGTTCGACCATGAGCTCAAAACAGCGCCGAAGGATTTCCGAGCGTTTGCGCGGCGCCGTCTCCCGCCATCCCTTAGCTGCTTTGGCCGCGGCCTCGACGGCGGCGGTGGCGTCCTCGACTGTCGCATCGGGAACCGCCGCGATCACCGCCCCGGAGGAGGGATCGACGACATCGATGAGCCGACCGTCGGAGGACGGTCGCCAAGTGCCGTCGATGTAGAGTCCGTGCGAAAAACCGCGCACGTCATAGCCATCCTGGTCGAGCTGCTGAGCGTTCAAATTCATCGCTTTGTTCCGTTCTTCACATAACGCAGGCGGCGATGTCGCCGTCATGGGCAGCCTGGACGAGGCGTCGCATCGTGCCGAGATCGAAGGCACGCGGATTGTTCTTGATCAGGCGGTCGATGCCGAGCGCTTGCTCAGCGGTCCAGTCAAGCTTGTCGGCGGGGAGGCCTAGATCCGCCAGTGTTGGCGTAATGCCGATCGCCGCGAACAATCGCCTGATCTCCTCGATTGTGGCGGCTGCCATCTGGGCGGTGGTTCTCGCCTTCGTTTCCAAGCCAAGTGCCGCGCCGATCTCTGCCATCTCGTCAGCGGCGACGCGGCTGTTATAGGTCATTACGTAAGGCATCATTGTCGCCACGCCCAAACCATGGGCGGTGTGGGTGAGGGCGCCTGCCGGATATTGCACGGCATGCGCCGCCGCCGTTCCGGCGGTGCCGAATGCGCAGCCCGCTGCCAGAGCGCCCATCATGACATCGGCACGCGCGTCGACATCGGTGCCGTCGCTGCAGGCTTTCTCCAGACTCCGGCCAAGCAGTTTTATCGCGAGCAACGCGAAATGGTCGGTCAGGGCAGTCTTGCCGATGAAGACATGCTGTTGCGGCAGATTGGGGTCTTCACCGCGCCGCATGGCGGTGAAGGCCTCGATCGCATGGGTCAAAGCGTCAGCGCCAGCGATCGCGGTCAGGCCAGGGGGGCAGGTCATTGTCAGTTCGGGGTCGCACAGGGCGACTGCAGCGATAAGGTGAGGGCTCGATATGCCGACCTTGAGCGTCCGGTCCGGGTCGGAAATCACCGCGACCGGCGTCACCTCGGAGCCGGTGCCGGCCGTGGTGGGTACGGCGATCAGCGGCAGTGTCGGACCCGGCACCTTGAACTCCCCGTAATAGTCCTGGAGCTTGCCGCCATGGCTGAGAAGCAGCGTGGCGCATTTGGCGAAATCGAGACAGCTGCCGCCGCCGATGCCGATCACCATGTCCGGCCTGAACCCCTTGGCTTCCTCGACACAGATGCCGACCGTGTCGCGTGGCACGTCGGGCAGAACGCGGTCATGCACAAGGACTTCGATCGAGGCTGATTGAAGGGACTTGATGATGTCGACGAATACCGTTGTGCCCGCGAAACGCTCATCGGTGCAGACCAGCGCACGTTGGCCGAACCGGGCGGCGACCGTCGGCAGCACATGGCGCTGCCCTTTCCCGAACAGGATTTCACGCGGCAACCGCAGGGCGGCGAAGAGGGTCATGATCGGTCCTTTGACGGCGGCTGACTGGAAACGGAGGCATTGAACTGGGCTTGGGATCGGACGGTCTAAGCGCGTGTCTCTCGCCCCTAAAACATATCCGCTTTAAAATCGTATAGGATATAGGATTGCATCGACGGAACCATCGTGTTAGCAGTCCTGACTGTCAAGAGGCAAAATATGCAGACCGCAAACTTACCCGACCCAAGCGACGCCACCATTGGAGTTGGTCGCATCCAGCGCGCCAACAGTCTCGTCGAAGATGTCTATGAAGCCATCTTCGCGCAGTTGATGGCGCTGAAAATCCCGCCAGGCTCACGTATTACAGTCGATAGCCTGGTCAAGGAATTCAACGTCTCGCACACGCCGATCCGCGAAGCCCTTGGCCGGCTCGAAGGCGAAGGCCTCGTCCTCAAGACGCATTTGATCGGTTATCGTGCTGCACCCCAGATCACCCGGCGCCGTTTCGACGAATTGTACGAAATGCGTCTGCTGCTCGAACCGCATGGCGCCGCAAAGGCCGCCGTAATGATGGACGAGGCCAAGTTCAATGTGTTGCTCGAAGCCGCCGGCGTGATGTCACGCCGCGAAGGCAAGGATGATCGCGTACGCTATTCGAACTTCGCCAGGCAGGATGCGATCTTCCACGACAAGATCTTGGAGTTTTCTCAAAACGAACTCATCCGAGAGACGTTGGGCCACCAGCACACGCACTTCCACATCTTCCGCCTGATGTTTCATGCACGTGTGACCGAGGAGGCACTTGACGAACATGAGGCGATTCTTGCCGCGTTCGGCTCTGCCGATCCCGATGCCGCCGCAAAGGCGATGCGCATCCATATAGAGCACTCGCGCGATCGCCTGCTCCCGGCATTCGATTGAGGTCGGAACGGATGTCCATTGCCGCTAATATCGCCGGGGAGGGCGGGAGCACGTTGTCCAGCAATGCGCATGGTTCGCTCGAACCGGTGCTGCGCGCCCAGCAATTGTCCAAGCAATACGGCCCGGTGACGGTGTTGTCGGACGTCACTTTGGACATCCTGCCCGGTGAGGTCCACGCCATCATTGGCGAGAACGGTGCCGGCAAGTCGACGTTGATGCGGCTGCTGTCCGGCTATGTCGAGCCAAGCCATGGCACATTGTCGATGAACGGACACGCGGTGAAATTTGCCAAGCCCAGCCAGGCACAGGATGCCGGTATCGCCTTGGTCCATCAGGAGATCCTGCTCGCAGAGGGGCTCACGGTCACCGACAATCTGTTTCTCGGGCGAGAGCTTTCGCGTGGCCTCGTCGTGGATGACCGCGCCATGCGCCGGCTGGCGGCCGACAAACTGGCGCAGATCGGCTGCGCGGTCTCGCCAAGGGCACTGGTGCGAGACGTCTCGCTGGCAGACCGGCAGATGGTGCAGATCGCTCGTGCTCTGCTTGACGACTATAAATTGGTTATCTTCGACGAGCCGACCGCCGTTCTGACCGGTGGCGAGGTCGAGCGCCTTCTGGAGATCGTCCTGCGACTGAAGGCTCACGGCACCGCCGTGCTGTATATCAGCCACCGGTTGGACGAGGTGCAACGGGTCGCCGACAAGGTGACCGTTCTGCGCGACGGCAAGATGGTCGGCACCTATCCCGGCAAGACGCTGAGCCAGATGGATATGGCGCGGTTGATGGTCGGTCGCGAACTGGCCGCACTCTATCCTGAAAGGACCGCAGCGCCTTCGGATGTACCGATGCTGAGCGTGAGGAACGCCTCCGTTCCCGGCTATGCGGAGGACGTGTCGTTCACGGTCCACAAAGGCGAGATCCTCGGGTTCGCCGGCATGGTCGGCGCAGGCCGAACCGAACTCTTCGAAGGCATTATCGGCCTGCGCCCGGCGGCCGCCAAAGTCGAACTTGAGGGCAAGTCGATCCATTTCCAATCGCCGCGCGCGGCGATCGACGCCGGCGTCGGCTACCTGACCGAGGATCGCAAGGGCAAGGGATTGCTGCTGCAAGAGCACCTGGCGCCTAACCTGACGCTGTCGGCGCTCGGTGTGTTCCATCCCGGCCTCTCGATGGGTCGGCGCCGCGAAGCGGAGGCCTTGGAACAGGCCGTGGAGACATATGACATCAGGCTGAAGAGCCTCGGTGCCAAAGCGGGCCAGCTTTCCGGGGGCAATCAGCAGAAGCTGCTGCTGGCGAAGGTGCTGCTGACCGATCCTTCGGTGGTCATTATCGACGAGCCCACGCGTGGCATCGACATCGCCAACAAGGCGCAGATCTATGCCTTCATCCAGGAGCTTGTGGCCAAGGGCAAGGCCTGCATCGTCATCTCTTCGGAGATGCAGGAACTGATCGGCATCTGCGACCGCATCCTGGTGATGCGCGAAGGCCGCATCACCGGCGAGGTCAGCGGCGCCGAAATGACCGAAAGCAACGTGGCGGTACTGGCGACCAGTGGCCCCAAGCCAGGGCCAAAAGCCAAGGGAGGCACAGAATGGCTGTCATGACCGAATCCGCACCCAAGCGTCGCCCCCTGGATCTCAATGTCAGTTGGACCGACATCGGACCCTTCCTTGCGCTGGCGGCCCTCCTGATCGTGGGTTACCTCATCAACCCCGATTTCCTGTCCGCCACCAATCTCGCCAACGTCATCACCCGCAGCGCCTTCATCGCCATTATCGCGGTCGGCGCGACATTTGTGATCTCGTCCGGCGGGCTCGATCTTTCCGTCGGCTCGATGGCCGCCTTCATCACCGGCATCACCATCATGTTCATGAACACGGTGGCGCCGCATGCCGGTATCTGGGCTATTCCCGC
Organism: Mesorhizobium sp. M0870; assembly: GCF_040319775.1. Taxonomy (NCBI): domain Bacteria; kingdom Pseudomonadati; phylum Pseudomonadota; class Alphaproteobacteria; order Hyphomicrobiales; family Phyllobacteriaceae; genus Mesorhizobium; species Mesorhizobium sp. M0870. The sequence continues at coordinate 32,053 of NZ_JAMYOI010000003.1, read as the reverse complement.
CGGCATGGCGGTGGCGATCCTGGTCGGCCTGCTGTGCGGGCTTGCCAACGGCCTCATCGTCACGGTCGGCAGGATCGAACCATTTATCGCCACGCTGGGCACGATGGGGATTTTCCGGGCGCTGATAACCTATCTGACCGACGGCGGCACGATACCGATCGACCGGTCGCTGCGCGAGGCCTACCGGCCTGTCTATTTCGGCACGGTTGCCGGCATCCCGGTTCCAATCCTCATATCCGTCGCCGTCGCCGCGGTCGCATCCTTCATCCTGTACAAGATGAAATACGGCCGTAAATGCGCGGCGGTCGGCGCCAATGAGGATGTCGCCCGCTATTCCGGCATCTCGGTGATCAGGACACGGACCGTCGCCTATATCGTCCAGGGTGTCTGCGTGGCCATTGCCGCGATCTGCTACGTGCCGCGCCTGGGCGCCGCGACGCCGACGACCGGACAGCTTTGGGAACTGCAGGTCATCACAGCCGTGGTGATTGGCGGCACCGCGCTGCGCGGCGGCAAGGGCCATGTGTGGGGGACGGTCGCCGGAGCCGTCATCCTGGAGCTCATCGCCAACCTCATGGTGCTGTCGGACTTCGTCTCCGAATACCTCGTTGCCGCTGTTCAGGGCGTCATCATCATCATCGCCATGCTCATCCAGCGGTTTTCGAATTCGAAATAGCGCCGCGTCCGGACCACGCGGATCAACGTTCTTATAGGTCCAAGGGAGAAGACAATGTTCAGTAGAAAATGGATTGCGGCGGCGACACTTGGCGCGCTGCTGCTGGCCGGCCAGGCCATGGCGCAAGACAAGAAGGTCATCGCGGTGTCGATACCGGCAGCCGACCACGGTTGGACGGCGGGCATCGTCTATCACGCACAAGCAGCGGCCAAGGAAATCAACGCCGCGTTCCCGAACGTCGAAGTGGTCGTGAAGACGTCGCCGTCCGCGGCGGAGCAGGTCAGCGCGCTTGAGGACCTGTCGGCCAGCCGCAAGCTGGATGCTTTGGTGATCCTGCCTTACAGCTCGGAAGAGCTGACCCAGCCGGTCAAGGCTATCAAGGACATGGGCACGTTCATCACCGTCGTCGATCGCGGTCTGACTGACGCCTCCGTCCAGGATCTTTACCTCGCCGGCGACAATATCGCGGTTGGCACCAACACAGCCAAGTTCATGATCGATAAGCTCGGCGGCAAGGGCGACGTCGTTGTGCTGCGCGGCATTCCGACCGTCATCGACGACGAGCGCATCAAGGGCTTCCAGGACACGATCAAGGGTACGAACCTGAAAGTTCTCGACATCCAGTACGCGCATTGGAACAGCGACGAGGCCTTCAAGCTGATGCAGGACTATTTGGCCAAGTACCCGCATATCGATGCGGTCTGGGCCAATGACGACGACATGCTGCTTGGCGTGCTCGAAGCGGTCAAGCAATCGGGCCGGACCGATATCAAGCTGGCGCTCGGTGGCAACGGCATGAAGGACATCGTCAAGAAGGTGATCGACGGTGACGCCATGACGCCGGTCGAGACGCCATATCCGCCGTCGATGATCAAGACCGCGATCTACATGACCGTCGCCAACCTGATCGGCCAGGCACCCGTCCGTGGCACCGTCAAGCTCGACGCGCCGTTGATCACCCAAGCCAACGCCAAGGAATACTATTTCCCCGACTCGCCATTCTAACCCTATCCGATTTCACCGAAAGGCAGGGCGCGGTCTGCGCCTTGCCTAGCTCAAACACTGAGAGGAAGAGCCATGCCAGGCAAGAAGATACTGATGCTGACCGGTGAGTTCACCGAAGAATACGAAATCTTTGTCTATCAGCAAGCCATGGAAGCCGTCGGTCACACCATCCACGTGGTATGCCCAGACAAGAACGCCGGAGATCTGATCAAGACCTCGCTGCACGACTTCGAGGGCGACCAGACCTACACCGAAAAGCTCGGCCACTATGCTCTGATCAACAAGACTTTCTCGGAAGCCGAGAGGCAGCTCGATCAATATCATGCCGTTTACTGCGCGGGCGGCCGCGGCCCGGAATACATCCGCACCGACAAGCGCGTGCAGGCGATCGTGCGCCATTTCCACGAGGCCAAGAAGCCGATCTTCACCATCTGCCACGGTGTGCAGATCCTGATCGCTGTTGACGGCGTGGTGCGTGGCAAGAAGGTCGCAGCACTCGGCGCCTGCGAGCCTGAGGTGACACTGGCGGGTGGCACCTATATCGACCTGTCGCCGACCGAGGCCTATGTGGACGGGACAATGGTTTCTGCCAAAGGCTGGACGGCGCTTGCCGCGTTCATCCGCGAATGTTTGAAGGTGCTGGGAACGGAAATCCGCCACGCATAAGCTTCTGGAACCGACGCATTTCGCCAAGGGATGCGTCGGTTGCTTTCAACAGCGCCTCCATATCCATAAATTCGGTCGGGATCGCGGCTCCCGAGCACAACGATATAGGCGAGATGCTCAAGGATCGCCGCCTGGTTACGCCGCTTTTCGTCCTTCTTGTTTCACTGATCGCGGCAGTGCTGTTCGACATGCTGGCGCGCGGCGTTGTTTCAGCGTCCGGATTAGAGGTCGTGTCGTCGACCGTGCGGCCCGTCGTCGCCCCGAGGCCATCACGCTCGGTGCCGAGGCCCGGTGAACAAGTTCTCATAAAACCTTCTGACAGCCGTTCGATCGGCGCTCAGGCGCGACGTCACCATGAAAGCGTGATGCGCCTCAGTTCAGACCTGCGTCAGTGAATATGGCATCGCGGATAACGAATAGTCCCTGACGTCCGGGTTGGTCATCGGCCTGACGAAAAGAACGGCGTCTAGGAACGATTCCGGCCGGCTGCCGTTGCCTAACATTAGATATCTCTTATGGAAGTTGCGAAATGCCGCTGTGTCAGAATCTATGCCCTCTTGAAATGACATTCAAATGTCCACGTTGCGGATTGGCTTTGCTGAAACCCGGGCGCTGGTTTCAGGTTGCATCCAAATATCGCTGCGAGGGGTGTCACAGCGAAATCCGGATTACTTATCCCGACAAGATTGCACTATTCCAGAAGTATGGGGCTTCGCAACGCGAGGGTCCATCTCCGCCAAAGCATAGCTCAGTCCTGACCAAGTCATTCAGCGGCTAGGCCATGGTCCTGCCAGGGGCAGTCTGAACGCTGACTGCCGGCGGTAGTGTTGCCTGTTGCATGGAACGAAATCCGTTCCTTGCGGTTGGAGTTCATGCCTCCAGCTACACGCAATTGAGCCGGCCATGCCCTGCAGTCAGGAGCAGTGATGCAAACATACCTGGTAGAGCAAATGGAAGGGGACGACGTAGTTGCGGCGAGTAATGTCAATGCGTCCAGCCCGTTCACGGCGGCGACTATATCAACAGGACGCCAAGTTACCCTGCGGACATGGGAAAACAATTGGGTTCGTGTCACGGATGAGCTTGGAGGGGAAGTATTCGCATACTGCTTCGTTTCAGGCGCCGGCGAAGCGGACAGCAGCGCACAGCCCGACACCTCGGTAAGGTAGTCCCACAGCCCGGGCGGGCGCAGGCTTGCATGCTCAACTTCGAACGATTCAAGCGATCAAGACCGCCTGGCGCATCATCCGAATGATTGATGAAAAGATCATGCCGCGGGGCGATAAGCGGCAACAATCCTAGCGTGGGGCCCTTATGTCTCTGGCGCATTTAGAATCTTCGAGGGCGATTCGAACGGTGCAGACTGACTACCAACCGGTGGTCTCTTGTCGATGGTCAAAAGTTCCCGATCATGCTCTTGACGAGGGCGGGCCCGTTCTACGTCTGCATCAACGGATGGGAACTGGCTTCGTCGACATTCCGGTCTTTGATCACCTGAGGGAAATCGCCGGGCATTATTCCGAAAAATTAGCCGCCAGCGACGGCACCAACCGACTGACCTATTCCGAGCTTTTTCGGGCGGTCGAGGCCTTGGCCAGCCGGATTGAAGCCGTCGTTCCCGACGGAAATGCGGTTGGAATACTTCAGGCCAACTCGGTCTGGTACACAGTTGCGATGCTGGCCAGCATGGCATCCGGTCGACCGTCAGTACCGCTTAACGTGCGAGATCCGGACTCGCGCATCAACGAAATCGTCGCCGACGCGAGGCTCTCCGCCATAATTGGCGACAAAGGCATCCATGGCCTTGATCTGCCCCAGCACGTTGCCCGGATCGAGATAGCGCAATCGTTGCAGGCAACGCTTCGTCCAGCTGAACACCGTACCGTTTCTGTCGATGCACCGGCAATGGTGCTTTATACCTCCGGCAGCACGGGCCGCCCCAAGGGGATTGTCAACAGCCAGCGGAGCTTGCTGTGCCGAGTGCAGCAATATGTCGACGCCTGCCACATCAATGCGCAGGATGTTTTCCTGCCCCTGACCGGCCCGGCAACCATCGCCGGTTGCCGGGAAATCCTTGCTGCTCTTCTTACGGGTGCTACGTTGCAGCTTGTGGAGGTCGAAGCCGTCGGCCTGCGCTCGGTTCGCGGCCGCATGCAATCGGAAGGCGTGACGATCACGTATCTGGTGCCGGCATTGCTTCGCGCTCTCCTGGCGGATGAGCCCGCGGACGCCTTTGGTTCACTCAGGGTTGCCCGAATTGGAGGCGAGAAGGTGTCCTCGGCCGACATCCGCCTGGTGCGCAAGGCTGTCCCGCCAACTTGCCTGGTGCAGATCGGCTATTCATCGACGGAAACGACTGGATCGCAGTGGTTCTTGCCGCACGATTGGCCGGAATTCGATTCCTCAGCTCCCGTCGGTTGGCTGCTTCCGGGAATCAGCTTCGCAATTGTCGATGAAGAGGGTTACCCGGTTCAGCCCGGCAAGATCGGAGAACTGTTGATCAGAAGCCCGTATGTCGCACTCGGATATTGGGAAAACGGGGCAGTTGTTCCGTTTGAAATAGATCCCGCCGACCAGACGCTTCGTATCTTTGCAACGGGCGATCTTGTGCAAATTGGGAGTGATGGCCTGTTGCGGATCATCGGTCGCAAAGGGCGCCAGATAAAGGTCAATGGGCGGCGCGTTGAGCCGGCCGAACTCGAACGGGTTCTGCGTGGCGCGCCGTCGGTGAAGGATGCCGTGGTTATCGTCACCCCGGCGAATGAACTGGTTGCGTTCGCCGTACCGCACGGCAGGGCGGGAGTCAGTTTTTGCGACGAGCTGCGCCAATTTGCCAGGACAAAATTGCCGCCGGCGCTTTGCCCGCTGCGGCTCCATGCAAGCGCCGAGATACCGCGGCTGGCCAGCGGAAAGATCGATATGGCAATGCTGGCTGCAATCGACCTTTCGGTGCGGGAAACAACGCCCCCACCGCAAATCGCCCATGCGGGAAATGAAGTTCCTGCTCATCAGATCGTACGGCGTGCCTGGACCAAGGTCCTTAAAACGCGGGTCGCACTGGGGTGCTGGGATGAAGCGGGGGGAGATTCGCTGAAGCTGCTGCATTGCGTGATGGAAATCGAAAGCGCGATCGGGCAAGAGCTCGGATTGGAAGCCTTCACGGTTGGAATGAGCTTCGATGAGATGGTTGCAGCGGTCATTTCCGCTCAAGGAGGCGGAGAGCACGCGCCCGCCTGGAAACACGAGCCTCCGCTGCTTTTCCTTTTCCCCGGGTCGGTCGGCTATGGTCCGAGCCTTGCTTCGTTCGCATCAGCAATAAGCAAGGTCGCCAGGGTGTCTCCCATCAGATATCCGGCCCTGGGCATGATCCTGCAAGGTCAGAACACTGTCGCCGCAATGGTCGAAGCTGCAATTGATCATATCAACCGCGTGCAGCCGACCGGCTGTGTTCGCCTGCTTGGCCACTCGCTCGGAGGAGCGGTCGCTTTTGAGGTTGCCGCTCGTCTGCTTGATCAAGGGCGAGCGGTAGCGTTCACGGGCATTCTGGATACCAGCCTGGTTGGCGAGCGCAGCAAGCGTTGGGAGACCATTACCCGGACATTTCACCGGATCCGAACCAATCGTATATCGGCTAGTCGGGTGGCGTGTCGCGCGCTTGCCAAGGTCGCGGTCAAAATGCACTGCGAATCCCGGCTTGCCGGCTTCCTCGACCGCTATGCCGAGGGTCAGTTCAATCCGACGAGCTTCAGAACCAAACTTGAACTGCAGGAGGTTCTGCGGGCGCGGGCCTTCTTCCAATGGCTGACAGAACCTAGGCCGATACTGCCGATCACCGGCACCTTGTTCCGTTGCGCGCGGCCCGGAATGCCCCTTGCACTCGGGTGGGATCGGGCATTCGTCCATCTGGACGTCATTCCGATCGCCGGCACCCACATCGACATGGTCGTGGAGCCTCATCTGACCGTCAATCGCCCACTCATCGAAAACGCTGTGACCGAGACCTACTCTTCAATCGAGTCACGCAAACAGGAGGCAGTGTCATCGACCTGATCGGCGAATTCAGCAGCGATGTGCTGGCGCTCGATGCCCGGCTGGAGATCGATCGCATCGTCGAGACTTTGCGCGAACAGGTTCTCGGCACACAACGGCGTCGCGGAGTGGTCGTCGGGCTCTCCGGAGGCATCGACAGTTCGGTCGTCGCAACGGTGTGCGCACGGGCGTTCGGAAAGTACAAGGTACTGGGCCTGTTCATGCCGGAGCGCGATTCGTCAGGCGACTCGTTGAGGCTTGGCCGCAGCGTCGCTGGGCAGCTTGGCATCGACACCATCCTTGAAGATATCGAGCCGGCGCTCGAAGGCATTGGCGCCTACGCCCGACAGATCGAGGCCATCCGAACTGCCGTCCCTGGATATGGCGAAGGCTGGAAATGCAAGCTGGTCATGGCATCGGTGCTGGAGAGCAGCGGCCTCAATATCACGCGCCTTACGGTCGAGGATCCGGACGGAAAGATCGACACCGTGCGTCTGTCGCCGGCGGCTTACCTGCAGATCGTCGCTGCTACCAACTACAAGCAGCGGGTTCGCAAGATGACCGAATATTATCATGCGGACCGCCTCAACTATGCAGTGGCAGGCACGCCAAACCGGCTCGAATACGACCAGGGCTTCTTCGTCAAGCAGGGCGACGGCGTCGCCGATGTGATGCCTATCGTCCATCTCTACAAGACCCAGGTTTACCAGCTGGCGGAATATCTCGGGATTGACACGGAGGTCCGAACAAGGCCGCCGACCACGGACACGTTTTCCATGGCGCAAACCCAGGAGGAGTTCTACTTCGCCTTGCCCTATCAGTTAATGGATTTGTGCCTCTACGGCATGAATCACGGAATTTCGGCCGGCGCGGTCGCCGCCGCCGCCGGCCTCACGGCCGAGCAGGTCGAGAAGGTCTATAAGGATATCGTCAGCAAACGCCGCGCCGCACGCTACCTTCACGCACGGCCGCAGCTGTCCGCTGCGATGGACAGGGATTGACCCATGTGCGGCATCGCCGGAATTGTGGCGCTGAAAGCGGCTGCGGAGCCTCCGTCACGAGCCGCGCTTCTGAGAATGGCAGCCGCGCTCTCCCATCGAGGTCCGGACGAAAGCGGCCTTTACCGCGACAAGCGAGCGGGGCTGGCGCATACCCGCCTGTCGGTCATCGATCTCTCGACCGGACAGCAGCCTCTCGCCGACACAGGCAATACCACCTGGATCGTGTTCAACGGCGAGATCTTCAACTACGTCGAGTTGCGTGACCAACTCATAGCCCTGGGACATCGTTTCCGCACCCGCAGCGATACGGAGGTCGTCGTGCATGCCTACCGCGCCTGGGGCGTGGGCGCGTTCGAGCGGCTGAACGGGCAGTGGGCACTCGCCATCTGGGACTCGCTGACAGGCCGCCTCGTCCTGTCGCGCGACCGGTTCGGCATCTGCCCGCTGCATTTGTGCGAACACGCTGGCCGCCTGCATTTCGCCAGCGAAGTTAAGGCCATCTTCGCAGCCGACCCGGCGATACCGCGGGCCTTCGATCCGGCGGGGGTCGACCAGACTTTCACGCTGTGGACCGTCGTACCGCCGCAAGGCGTATTTCAGGGAGTACAGGAACTTACCCCCGGCCATGTCCGCATCTACGACAATGGCAGCGTTCGTGAGCAGGCTTTCTGGAAACCTTGCTATCCCGAGAGCGAGGACCTGTCCCATGGCACCTTCAGGGGCTCGCTGGAGGATGCGGTGGACGAAGTGCGCGGCGCCTTGCAGGCCGCGACGGCGCTTAGGATGGTGAAGGCGGATGTGCCGGTCGGCTGCTACCTTTCCGGCGGGCTCGACAGCTCACTTGTCGCCATGCTCGGGAGGCGCTTCGCCGGCGCGCCGTTCCAGACTTTCTCGTTGCGTTTTGCTGACGCCGAATATGATGAAACCCGTTACCAGCGGCTGGTTGCAAGTGCGAGCGGCGGCGAGCACCACGAGGTGATGGTTTCGCGCAGTGACATCGCCGACATCTTCCCAGATGTGATCCGTCACGCCGAGCGTCCGATTCTCAGGACGGCGCCGGCGCCGTTGTTCCTTCTCTCGAGGCTGGTGCGCGAACATGGCATCAAGGTCGTGCTGACCGGCGAAGGGGCCGACGAGATGTTCGCCGGCTACGACCTGTTCCGGGAAGGCAAGGTCCGCCGCTTCTGGGGGCGGCAGCCCGCCTCTGCCCGACGCGCGCGACTGCTGGAACGCCTCTACCCTTATCTGAGCCGCTCGCCGGTCAAGCAGCAGGCGATGGCGCGCCAGTTCTTTGGACATGGTATCCATGCATTTGGCGCGCCCGGCTTCGCGCATGATACCCGCTGGCGCACCACCAGCGCCATCAAACGGCTGTTCTCGGCCGACATGCACGCCGAAACGGCGCGTCACGACGTGGTGGCGGACCTGCTCTGCCGCCTGCCCGAAGAGTTTCAACGATGGGGTCCTCTCGCGCAGGACCAGTATCTTGAGATCAGGACGCTGATGTCGGGCTACCTGCTCTCCTCGCAGGGAGACAGGATGCTGATGGCCCATTCCGTCGAAGGGCGGTTCCCGTTCCTGGACGACAGGCTGGTGGCCTTGGCGAATTCGCTACCGGCCGACTACAAGCTGCGCATTCTGGATGAGAAACACGTGCTGAAGCGTGTGGCGAAATCGATCGTGCCCGCGGAAGTCGTGGCCCGCAAGAAGCAACCCTACCGGGCGCCCAACGCACTTTGCTTCATCGGCGATAGCGCACCCGCCTATGTCCGCGAAGCACTCTCGGAGACTGCCCTGCGCGCAGCGAATGTCTTTGATCCGAACTCGGTCGCGCGCCTGCTGGACAAATGCGCTGCCAAGACCGGCGATGGGGATCTGTCCAACTCGGACAACATGGCGTTGGTCGGCGTGCTGTCGACGCAGCTCCTCCATCAGCAGTTTGTCGCAAGCCGCCCTTCGAGCGGGTGTGCGGTCGACCTCAGGATAGATGTCGATCACCTGCACAGGCAAGAGGTGCTGGTATGATGCATGGCGCCGTCCCTCTGCTGCACGACTACCTCAGCCATTCGGCCGGCCGGCTCGGCGACAAGGTGGCGCTGGTGTGCGGCGGGCACCGGCTCGCCTATGATGAGCTTGAGACACGTTCCAACGCGGTCGCCCATCATCTCGTCACGTCCGGGGTCGCCCCCGGTGACCGCGTCATGATCTTCGCCGACAACACCGTCGAGACCGTGGTCAGCTTCTGGGCGGTTCTCAAGGCGAGCGCCGTTGTGTGCGTCGTCAATCCGCTCACCAAGAGCGACAAGCTGGGGTATTTGCTCAACGATTGCCTGCCGGCGGCATTGATCACCGACAAACATTTGCAGCCGATCTTTACTGAGCCGGCGCGTAACTGTCCGTCGCTGCGGCGGCTCATCGTCTCCGGTCAGGTGGACGACGCCGAGCTCCGGGGATTGCCGCATGCCGTGCGCTGGGATGAGGCGGCTGCCGGCCACGGCAAAGCGCCGGCCCGCCGCCGCATCGATATCGATCTCGCAGCCATCATCTACACGTCGGGCTCGACCGGCGAACCCAAAGGCGTGATGCTGACACACAGGAACATGATGGCAGCCTGCGCGTCTATCGCCTCGTACCTCGAGCTTGGCGAAGACGACGTGATCCTCAATGTCTTGCCCCTGGCCTTCGATTACGGCCTCTATCAGATGATAATGGCATTCCGTACCGGGGCGCGGTTGGTCCTCGAGCGCTCGTTTGCCTTCCCCGCACAGATACTTGCGATCATCGAAAGGGAGAGAGTTACAGGCTTTCCCGGCGTGCCGACCATCTTTGCCGCGCTGTCGGATCTCAAGACGCTGAAGGCAAATGATTTTGCAAGCATAAGGTATGTCACGAACACTGCTGCGGCACTGCCGCTCAAGCACATTCGCCTGCTCCAGGAACTGTTTGCCGATGCCCGGATCTATTCGATGTACGGCCTGACCGAATGCAAACGCTGCACCTATCTTCCGCCGGAAGATCTTGCGCGAAAACCGTTGAGCGTGGGGATCGCCATCCCGAACACCGAAATGTGGATTGTCGATGAGGATGACCGAAAGGTCGGTCCCAATGTCGTCGGCCAGTTGGTCATCCGCGGAGCAACGGTCATGAAGGGCTACTGGGGTAAGCCGGAGGCTACCGCGAGGAAGCTCAAGCCTGGCCCTTTGCCCGGCGAGCAGGTTCTGTACACCGGCGACTACTGCCGAATGGACGAGGAAGGGTACCTCTATTTTGTCGGCCGCAGCGATGAGATCATAAAATCGCGGGGAGAAAAGGTGGCGCCTAGGGAAGTCGAAAACGTGCTGATGGAAATCCCGGGAGTACGGGAAGCCGCGGTTGTCGGAGTTCCCGACGACCTGCTGGGGCAAGCAGTGAAAGCGTTTGTCGTCATGGAGCAAGGAACGATCATAGGCGAAAAGCAGCTGCGGATGGAATGTCAGAAGCGGTTGGAAAACTTCATGATTCCGAAGTCCATCCAAATTGTGTCCAGTCTACCGATGACGGACACGGGCAAGCTCAAGAAAATAGCGCTGTCATAAAGCGATACCTGGAAATCATTTGGATCGGAGGCCAATTCAATGCTGAGCACGAACAACAGAATTGACACCTACAGCGATCAGATACGCGCCTTTCTGGCGTCAAATTTCTACGTGGCCGACCCGCGTGCCCTGGAGGTTGAAACGTCGTTGCTCGACCAGGGCATCATAGACTCGACTGGAGTGCTTGAAGTTATCGGCTTCGTCGAGGAGACATTCGGCATCACTGTCGAGGACAGTGAACTTCTGCCTGAGAATTTCGATTCCATCCAGGGAATTGCACGTTACGTGGTGAGCAAGGAAAACTGATCGCCGGGCGATGGTAATAAGGGCGTCTTCCCAACCGAGCGCGCAAACCCATGGCGCGGCTCACGCTGGCGTTCTGGCTCGTGCACAAACCACCCTGGCTTCACCAGCATTGTTCGCAACCGTGCGAATGCTCTCGTAGCCTTTGGAACGTTCAACCAAACTCATGACCTGCCGGTCCTGGCCAAGCCCGACCTCGAAAAGCAGCATACCACCTTGCCGCAGATAGCGCCGCGCCTCCTTGATCACCCGCATGTGAATGCTCAGGCCGTAGGGCCCGGCAGCGAACGCCTCACGTGGTTCAAGTTCCATCAAATGCGCGCGGTCGTTTTCGAGCCGCTTCTCGGAGATGTAAGGCGGGTTGCAAACGACCAGATCGATCGTGCCTTCGAGCTCCAGACCCGAGAAGGAATTGAACAGGTCGCCCTGCAGCACCGAAATGCGTCCGGCCAGGCCAAGATGGGCGACGTTCCGGCACGTGGTTTCTACACAGCTGTCAGTGAGATCGCTCGCCCAGACGCGCGCGGTGGGGACCTTGTATCCAATGGCGCAGGCGAGATTGCCTGCCCCGCAGCACATGTCGACGACACGCGGGACCGGCCGATTAAGTTCACGCAGCACATTGAGGGCGGTGCAGCCGAGCAATTCCGTCTCCGGGCGAGGGACGAGCACGCCGGGCGCGACAACCAACTTCAGTCCCATGAAGTCGGTGCGGCCGGTGCTGTAGGCGCTGGCGACATCTATTTCACCAATCACGACAAACCCGCTTTCTTGATTTTCCCATGCTCGATTTCTCAGGTCGCCCATGTCTTCATGCTGTGAGGCGAGGCATCAGCCTCATCGTTCCCGGCTAGGTTCACGTCCGCGTAGCTACTGGATCGCCGCACTCTGCAGGTCGCTGCTGAACCTCACCTCGATCGTGTCTCCAGGCGCGACCTCAGTGTCCTGGTCGACCGGTCGACTTCTCGACGCGTCGCCGGCCCCGCCGGTTATTGTGATCCGCGCCTGGAAGGTTTCGCCGGCGACCGGCAGTGGAAGAGCGGACGCCCCTGATGGCTGAAGCTTCTGGCTGGCTGCGTGGAGCCTTGCAGTGGTCTCGGCGAGGCGAAGGTCGGTGTCCCTCAACTCGTTCAGAAGGCCGATCCTTCGTTGATTTTCATTGCGTTCCTGCTGCCTGACGAAGTCTTCCTGCTGGCGTCGCGTTCTCATGAGTTCGACCGACGTCTCGAGCGCCCGGCTCGACGACATCAGCACGGCACGTCTGACGTCGGCGAGCCTGCTGTTGGTCAGGTTGCCCGATTCGAACGATTTGGTGACCCGCGCCAGATCGTCCTCATCCTGTTTCACCGCGGCCGCTTCCGTCTGCTCGCGCTTGAGCAGAACCTCGACCTCAGCCTCGGCATCCTTGGCGGTCTTGTCGAGATAGCTTTGCTCCTGTTGAAAATTGTTCAGCGAAATTCTGAGACCCTCCGCTTCCGCCTGCGCGACCGCCGATATCAATGCATTCGACAGGGGTGAACCTTGCGGCGGCTGCATGTCAAATTCTGCCTGGTTCTGAAGTTCGGCGCGGATACGGGCGCCATGAAAGTAGTCCCTGATATAATCCCCCCAGATCGACTCGTAGTCGCGTCGCAGATCAACGGGATCAGGTCCGCTTTGGCTTGCCCGCGACCGCAGAAGGCTGAAACCGCCGGCGACCGCAATCGCCTGCCGGACTGTCATGAGTGGCCGGTAAGCCTGCTGCCCTGGCGTCAGCACATCGCCAGTCACGTAGATCGGCCGGTACTCCGCGATCACGGCCGTGACGTCGCTCGGCTTGATGACGATCATTTGCTCCCGTCCATCAGGCAGACGCTGGTGGACGATCTTGGTTGGCAGCACCGCTTCCATGCGCGTCTGCAATTCAGCCGGCGTCAACCCGCCAACTGGGATCATCCCGAACTCGGGCAGCGCGATCGAGCCATCCATCTGGACAATCGCGCGTTGCGTTCGTTCCGCTATGGAGGCAATTCCTATCTCTACCGTGTCGCCGGGGGAAAGCTTGTAGGCCACCGGCGCTTCAGCCGCGGCTGCGATATCCAGGGCCAGGCAGCCGGCAAGCGCTGCAAAGAAAATTCGGCTAACGAAGGCCATTGATGGCAATCTCCCTTTAATTCAAGCTCGGCTGCTGCGGCCAATCGAGACGGGCGACGAATTCGTAGACCGGCCCACCAGGCACCCCCCAATTGCTCGACCAGATCACTTGCGACCCATCAGGGGACGGTGAGGCATGTGTCTCGCTCCAATAGTCAAATGGAGCGTTTCGCGTCTGCACGATGCGTCGGACCTCCTGACGACCGTCAACACGCAGCGCGATCACTTCGCGCGTGTATGGCGCCCAGTTTGGATGGCTCCGAACCTCATCGGGATTGCCCCCGTAACTTATAAATGCCCATTCGGGCCTGTCCAAAGCACGCAGCGACGTATGCTCGGCCTCACCGTACTTCGTGAGCGACGTGACCTTTCCATCGGACAGCCGACGCTTGATCACCTGATATTCGTCCGGAGCGGATTTGCTGGTTCCGACGTAAATCTCGCTACCATCCGCATCGAGAGTCAAATCGCCATGGCCGGGCCGATGATGGTCCTTCCACCTCTGGCGCAGGGTGCCGTCGACTGCGAAAATGGCTCGCTGCTCGGTGCCGTCGACCAGGTTTTGGAAACACAGGATGTTTTCTCCAAGCGGAGAAATGGTGCAGGAACTGGTCGTTCCGGCAACCTGGGCGAGATCGATGTCCGGGTATTTCAGACGCCGGTCGATGTCGTATGCGAAGACGACGGCAGCTCCATCATCGCGGGTCGCGCGTACGGCAATGCGGTTGCCGTCACGACTAGGATTTCCCTTGGACGGGCCGAATTCGAGATCCCGATATTTCGTTGCGGCATACACTATGTCCTCACGATTGGTGCGGGGAGCCCAAGTCGAGATCTTTTGACCGTCGACACAGATCATCATCTCCGCCTTTCGAGGGCGCCATTCGCACTCACCCGACTTGTTGCGGTGAAACAAAGGGAGGTAGGTTTTCCCGTCGAGGAAACACATGCCGTTGCAGCCGTTCATGAGGACGAGGAGGCTCTGATCCGCATTCCACGCTTGCGCGCTCGAGTATCGGTGACTGCAATATATCTTGCCGCAGACAATTCCGCTGCCAAGAGCTCCGGGCTGGGTAATCCGAGTAAAGCTGATCCCTGTCGCCGGATCAGTGACAGGTTTCAGGTAAGCGGGCAGATCCATTGACGGCTCCGTGCCTGCCGCACCGCTCGGCCGGTTTCCGGCTGTGTGCAGCGCCAGCAGAGCGGCCATCAGCAGCACAGCCGGTATGAGCCGCGGAAAGGTCATGTCATATAGCTCATTTCACGACGGACGCGGCCTTCGCTGAGGCGCGAGCGCCACCACTCGATGGTCCTTTCCAGACCATCACGCAGGCTCGTATGTGCCCGCCATCCGACTTTACTTTCAAGGTTTGAGGAATCGGCGAGCAACGCACGAACCTCGGAGTTCTGCGGCCGCACCCGGCTTTCATCGCGGCGGACCGGTTTCCTGGTGCCACTCAACTCGAGCACCAACTCCAAAACGTCCGAGACACTGGCGGCGCGCTGGCTGCCGGCATTGTAGGCATGGCCAAATTCAAGCTTGGCCGCCCCTGCCGCCACAAATGCCGCCGCAGTGTCTTCCACAAAGGTAAGGTCGCGGATAGGGCTGGTGTCGCCGACCATGATCGCCGAACAGTTCTCGTCCAGAGCCTGCCTTATGATGGTCGGCACGATGGCCCGCTCGCTCTGGCGCGGCCCGTATGTATTGAACGGTCGCAGGATCACCACCGGCACATCGAAGGACCTGGCATAGGACGCCGCCATCATGTCCGCGCCGATCTTGGATGCGGAGTAGGGGGATTGTCCCTGCAACGGGTGGGATTCGTGGATCGGCATGGTCAGAGCGGTGCCATAAACCTCGCTTGTGGACGTATGCACAATGCGCTCGGTTTCCCAGTGGCGTGCCGCTTCGAGGACATTCACGGTACCCAGCACATTGGTTTCCACATAGGATTGGGCAGCCGCATAGGAATAGGGAATCGCAATCAGCGCAGCCAGATGAAACACCACCGCCTGGCCGCGCACGATCCGGTTGATGAAGGCGCTGTCACGAACGTCCCCCCGAATGCACTGCAACTGGCTTCGAACGTGGTCGGGCAAATCATCCAGCCAGCCATGGCTGTCGAACGAGTTGTAGAGGGCCAGTGCCGTGACATCGGCACCTTCGCGCACCAGCGCTTCCGTGAGGTGGGATCCGATAAATCCATCCGCACCCGTGACCAGGACCTTCCTGCCGTGATAGTTCACGACCGTGCACTCCTTCGATCATGTGAGCCGTCAAACTGGCGAACGAACAACAATCCATTCATGCCAAACTCTCCTCACTTGCCAACTCTACCCACTTGCCGCGGGAGGCAGGGACACGCCGAAAACCGCCCTGAAGCCCCGCATTATCCAGACGAGGTCCGATGCAATGGTGCGCCGCGGATAGTAGGCGAGGTCGATCGTTGCCTTGGCCGGGAACAGGACCTCTCGATAAAACAGGAGCGGATCAAGGGAGGGCGGGTAAAAACAGGCTTCGTGACGGAAGAGAACCTGGGTTGGGCCGAGCAGGCCAGGCTTCCACTGTAGGACAGCTTCATTGCCGCCGCGGAAACAATCGGCGAAGGCAAGGCTTTCCGGCCGCGGCCCGACAATTGCCATGTCCCCCGTGAAAACGTTCCACAGTTGGGGCAGCTCATCAAGTTTCGTTGCCGCGAGAAAACGGCCTACCCGCGTCATGCGGCTGTCATCGTTCATGGTCAGCGCAAGGCCGAAAGGATCGGCTGTCGTCTTGAATTTGCGGAACTTGTACATGCGAAACGGTTTTGCGCCGGCACCCAGGCGCGTCTGTGCGAAAAGCACGGGCCAACCGCCCTCGACAAAGAGTGCAACGGCAATCAGGAGCATCAGTGGAGCGAGTACCATTCCCGCTACTGCGGCGAGGATGATGTCCATAGCGCGTCTGGCAATTCCGTGGCTGGTGCCAGCTACGGCGGGCCGATGCATCGTCACGTCGAGTGCGTTCATGCCGCGGCTCCCGCCCGCCCGCTGCCTTCAATCGCCGTGGCCAACGCAACAACCACCGACTCGATCGCACTTGCCGTAATTTGCGGGTGTAGTGGAATCGTCAATTCCCGCTGCGCGAAGTCCTCGGTCTTCGGCAGATGGATTTCAGTGAACATCTGGCGATAAAACGTCATCTGGTGCACGGGCGTATAGTGGATTGTGGTCTGTATACCCTTCGTTCGCAGATGGTCGATTACCGTTTGCCGGTCGACGTCATGCGGCAGGAGGACAGGCATGATGTGGTAGGCCGAGGTCCGCGGTTTGCCGAACGGGACTGTCACAGCCGAGCAATAATCTGCGATCAGACGCCGATAGAGGACGACCAATATGCGCCGGATTTCATTCCATTCCTGCAGGTTCTGAAGTTGGACCAAGCCGATAGCGGCGCGCAATTCGTCCATGCGATAATTGAAACCGAGCATCGTCACGTCGTATTGCGGCGTGCGGCTGTTCAGCCGCTGATGTGTGCCACTGGTCATCCCATGTCCGCGAGCCTGGCGGATCGCTTCACGGAGCTGTGCATCCCGGGCGATAACGGCCCCGCCTTCCGCGGTGGTCATGTTCTTGTTGCCGTAGAAGCTAAAGGCCGCGGCCGCACCGTAAGTCCCCACCTCCTTAAGGCCGGGAGCATGCGCGGCATCCTCGACGATATGCAGTCCTCGCACACGGGCAAATCTCTGCCATTCTTCCCGGTCGGCGAGGTAGCCGGCAAAATGGACGAGAATGACTGCCTTGGTGCGTCCGGTGCACTTGGCTTCCGCGTCGCTTAGAGACATCAGTGGCACTTCGGCCGACTCTATGTCGACGAATACCGGTGTTGCTCCTACGTAGAGCACTGCATTCGCGGTCGCCACGAAGGTCAGCGAGGGAACCAGCACTTCGTCTCCAGGGCCGATCCCAAGTGCATGGAGAATGAGATGCAGGGCGGCGGTGCAAGAGCTGACGGCGACGCAATCGACCGCATCATGCACGGCCGCGAAGGCCTCTTCAAAGGCTCGTACCTGGTCCCCCATCGTCAGCCACCCACTGTCGACAACTTTGGCCAGGGCCGCCTTTTCCGGAAAGCCAAGAATAGGAGCGCTGACCAAGAGCATTACGACCTCCTCATGTTGGCGCGGCCGAGCGTTCGGCCCTCAAGCGGCCGCTGCCGAGACCTCGATCGATGCGGACTGCTCTTCCCAGGCAATGGTTTGTGCGTTTTGAAAATCTTCAACGCGTCCGATATCCAGCCAAAGCCCATCATGTTTGTAGACGTGCACATTCGTGCCGTTTTGCATCATCTGCAGCATGAGGTCGTCGAATCCGAAGGCGATACCGTCAGGTATAAAACGGAAAACATCTGGGTTCATGCAATATATACCCATGCTTACCAGATGAGATAGAGTCGGTTTTTCACGAAATACTTTAACAGTATTGTCGATCTCGTCGATGACGCCGAAGTCCATCTTGATAACGCGGGAAGCGGTGGCTATGGTGACTGGATCCGTGTGAGTCCGGTGTGATGCCACAAACCGGCTGAGACTGAGATCGGTAAGTACGTCCCCATTGAGAACAATGAACGGCTCGTCCAGTTCCTCCCTGATCAGGGAGAGCGGGCCGATAGTGCCGAGAGGTTCCAGCTCCTGGGTATAGCGTATCCTTAGATTCCACTGTGATCCGTCTCCGCATACGGTGCGGATCAAGTGCCCCAGATAGCCGGTCGTGACGTAGACTTCCTGAATGCCGTTCCGTCGCAGCCACTTCAAAAGCAATTCAAGAACCGGTCGAGCACCGATCGGCATGAGAGGCTTGGGCAAGATGGATGTGAAAGGCCGAAGGCGTGTTCCCATTCCACCGCACTGAATGACCGCTTTCATCTCGTCCTCCTATTGATACGACTGTCGCGGTGTGATGGGTCCAGCCCACCGGCCGGAAGGTACGCCAGTGTTGGTTTCGCCTCTCCGGGTGCAGCGATGGTAAGTGGCGCCCGAGAAGGCGTCGTCGTGCATTTGAATGGCACTTTCCCGGCGTTTTGATTTCAATATTCCAGCCGGCAGGGCATGGGCGCGGCAGGGCGGTCAATCAGAGCTGGGAGCTGTAGCCGCTCGATTGGCAACTGCTGTGCGCATGTCCGGCGCCGGTAACGACCTTCTCGGAAGGGCATCGCTACCGTTCGTACGAAAAAAACACTTTGCCATCTGGCCCTGAAATGTGTGCGATTGTAAGCTATATTAGCAGGTTGAAATGTGCGGATGGGCGGCGACGAGCGTCGACATACGGGGGATCAGCGGGCGGCTGATCTGTGTTGGGTCACCGTACAGTCCATCCAAAGGGAGGGTTCGGCAGCTAGGGACACATGCGGGCTGCCAAAAGGTGGGTGGTTCATGTATCGTATTATCATCGCCGATGATCACGGCTTGTATCGTCGTGGGCTGCGACTGGCATTGATGGCCGGCATTCCAGACTTGGAAATATTCGAAGCGGCGTGTTTTGATACCGTCATAAGCCTGCTTGAAGATCAGGCGCCCGTTGATCTCGCCGTCATCGACCTGAACATGCCAGGACTGTCCGGCCAGGACGATCTTCGCGACGTCTTACCGGCTCATCCCGACACACGGTTTGCAATTGTTTCAGGGACCGATTCACGCGCCGAGATTCTAACTGCCCTCTCGATTGGACTTCATGGCTATATCGTAAAGTCCCAAACGGACGAGGAGGTGGTCCTGGCGGTGAAGGAAATCCTGGCCGGCCGTATTTACGTTCCGGCACTTCTTTCACAAAGGTCCAAGGAGCCGGTACGCCTTCCATCCGAGGCTCCCACGCGAATGCCCCACAGGACCACCAGCGTCAACAATCTGGGCAGGCTTACGTCCAGACAGAAGGAAGTCCTCAGGTTGATGGCCGAAGGTTACTCGAACAAAGAGATTGCCCGCTCTCTTGAAATTGCAGAAGCGACGACGAAGATTCATGCCGCCGCCGTCCTGCGCGAACTTGGGGCACGAAATCGGACAGAGGCCGCGGTTCTGCTGAAGACATGGGCCGCCAGAGACGTCAACTAGCGCCGATTGCTTTTGGCGGCAGCCGGACCGAATATTTCAGTCCGTGAGCCAGCATCTCAAGCTTGGAAGAGTGACCCACGATAGGCTCACCGTCGGCTCCAATGATCAACGACCCAAAACCGCGCCGAGCCGAGGTGGAGACCCGGCGCTCTCCCGATTCCGACCATTCAAACACGATGTCGGCGCCGGGCTCCTGGGCTGTGAATTGCCACATGACCTCGATCCGGCCTGCCGGAGTGCCGAGAGCCCCATGCTTCACGGAATTGGTCGTAAGCTCGTGAACGATCATTGCGAAGCTCTCAGCCGAACCCTCTGCGATTTTTACTTCGGGCCCACTGATCGAGATGTTGTGCGTCCCCATGTAGGGCTGCAATTCCTGAACGATGAGGTCGCGCAAGGACGCCGACAGGTTGCCATCGCGTGAAAGAAGCAGATGCGTCGCCTGGAGTGCGCCGATTTTTTGGATCAGTGTCTGCTTATAGCGGGCGATATCGTTGTCGGGGGCACTAACCATATTCACAAGCGCCGTGATCACCGGAAACAGATTGTTGAGCCTGTGGCGCTGTTCAAGCATGGCCCGCTCTCGCTTCTTCGCCGCAGCCCGCAGCAGAATGGTTATGCGCCGATCGGTGACATCCGCGGCGACTCCTATTCGCTGTGCACGACCATCGCGCAATTCGTCCCGTCCGCGAAGAGCAATCCAGCGGATATGTCCGCCAGCTCGCCTGATGCGGATCTCCGCGTCATAGTTGGCGCCGGATGCAAGCTCTCCCGGGGCCGTCAAATTAGGCAAGTCGGCTGGATGAACGACCGCAGCCAGTTCCTGCAGCGGACGGCTCGGCGCGGGTGCCAGTCCCATCATTTCCCAGAACGCGGCCGAGCCGTTCACGGATCCGCTCTCGAAGTCTATGCGCCATGTTCCCAACCGGCTGGACGACAGCGCCAGGTCCAACCATTCCTTCTGAGCCCGGAGTGCCTCGCGGGCGGTTCGCTCTCCCGATATGTCGTCCACCATTACAAAGATGCTTTGAGGGAGAGCATCAGCTGGCACGGCCAAAGACAGCGCCAATCTTGTCCACAAAACCGTGCCGTCCTTTCTCAGGAGACGGATCTCCGAGCCGAACGAAGTCGTGTCTTTGAGGCGAGTCAATGCTTCCGCCAAAGTGTGGTTGTCGTCAGGATGGACGAGTGCCCTGACTGGCAAACTAGAAAGCTCCTCCTCGGCATACCCTGTCATCTCACAAAGACGTTTGTTGGATCGTTGCAACTCTCCGTTCTCGCTCATATTGGCAAAGCCGATAGCGGCACGTTCAAATGCCCAGCGATAACTGTTTTCGGTCGCCTCCAAGGCCACGAGTCTAGCCTCTGCAACCCGCAAAAGGGTGCGGTAGTCCTGCCTCTGCCGGTGGAAAGTCAGGGCGATCATCCCCCCTGCAACCAGCAGCAGGATGGCCCTAATCCAAACGTCGACGTCGGTTGGATTGTGAAGGACATCCCGCGCCAACAAGCCGACAGTCACCATCACAAACGTTGCCGCAAGGGCAATCAGGCGATCTTCGAGATATGAGATGGCAATAATGGTGGGAACAAACTCAAAAAAGCCGATGTCGTATGCCATGGAGGCGGGCAGCGCTGTCTCGACCGCAAGTGTCGCGACCAGGAGCGACATCGAGGCAAGGTGGGTTAGCAACTTGCCTGAGCTGTTCGGATGCAAACTGAGCGAATGCAAACGCATGTGCCAGACTATAACCTTCTGACTAGTCCGTCGAGATTAGACCGAAAAGCGTACAGACTAGTCCGACCGCAGGATTGTTCCCCGGGATTGTAGCGCGCATTTTGTCCGTTGTCGGGGGCGGATCGGACCGCAACTCTCCAAGCGACCTGACTGACATGTTTAAGGCACCTCCTGACAGGGAGGCGTTGCCGTTTTGCGGGAGGTAAGAAAATGGCACTGGTTGGTAGGCAGCATGATGGAATTCTTGGTCGCCAATATGGAAGTTTCGGGGGAAAGCCCGTCTCGGCCTTGAGAACGCAGGGTGGCCATAGTTCCGCCTGGCACCAAGCACCACAAAGGTTCGACGGCGTGGCTGTCGAGCCAAAGCAGAGCAGCCTTGCATCTGTTGTGAGAATGCTTGATCGCATCGGGTGTGGCTATCTGATCCTGAACAGCGACAGGAAGGTCATGGAGTGGAATTCAGCCGCTCAAAACACCTTGGAGCGCGAGGGCGAGGCAGCTGATACGGCCGGCAAGGTGTCGGTTGCTCTGAGGCGGCTGATCGCAAACGTGCCGGGGAATTTTCTTCCTGGCACGCTTTCATGGGTGGTGATCCGCGGTATGGGCGACAGGCCCTTGATTTTGAACGAGAAGGGCATAGCAACGCCTGACGCGACGAGTATCGTGGCGCTGCTGGATCGTGAAAACAGGTCCGGGCCAAATCCCCAGACGCTGCAAAGAATGTTTGGTCTGACGAGTGCCGAAACGCAACTCGCGCTGCGCTTGGCGCAGGGCGATGCCCCTTTGGAGATAGCCCGCAAGCGGCGCTTGAGCCGGACCACGATAAGGTCACAGCTGGCGTCGCTCTTCGCCAAGACCGAAACACGGCGCCAGGCGGAACTGGTAGCTCTTCTTGGGCGCATATGCGTCTTGCCGTGAGGTAACGGCCGTACCATGCGCGCGCGCAACAGGCTTGTGCGCGCGCAATCTGTTGCCGGCGTGCTTGTCCGCCAGCCTCACCCTACCGCCGTCGTGTGCGCACCCGGCCCAATCTTGGGCGGATTGCAAACACGTGGTTAAGCACGTGCCAGCCCGCCACCTTCATGACGGAAGGCCGGAAGATCTGAATCCCGTCCAGGAACGTGGTCAACCAGGACTGCTGGTGGAACCTCATGGGAATACGAGCAACCCGCAATGCCCGCAGCAATGTCTCGGGAGGCGGGAGATGGTTGCGGTCCTTGATGAGATTCCAGTTAAGCTGTTTGACGGCGAGGGTCACTTCGTCGACCTCGCGGAAACTTTTTGACGTTGTAATGCTTGGATGGTTCGTTGCATCGTAAAAGGTAAGCGGATCGCTTATCGCCACCATGTCCCCATGGCTGGCTAGATCCACGAAGAACAGTTGATCCACTCCGGCCGGAATCTCTTTGTGCGTGCGCATCAAGCAGCCGGCACGAATGACGTCGCTGTTGATCAACAATGTGGATGGAATAATCCCCAGGCAGCGTGTCGCGCGCACCAGATAGAGGTCCATCAGGCACTGCTGGCTGGAATAAAGCGAGATCGGTTCCTGCTGCTTGGGGACTTGGCGAAATCGCACTCGCTTGTCCTCGATTATGTTTGCGGCTGACGTCATGAAGGCGACTGAGGGGTACTGTTTGGCAATTTCGGCGAATGTCCTGAGTGCACCTGGCGCAAGCCAGTCATCGTCATGTAGCAACTTGATCCATCGTCCGGAGCAAGCCAGCATAGCGTTGTTGGTGTTCTCCACCTGACCGCGACCTCGACTGTTTTCGATGATGCGGATGCGAGGTTCGCTCCGTGCGTAGTCGGTCACGATAGCCCAGGTCTCGCCCTCCGGCCCCTCGTCGTCGCTCACGACCAACTCCCAATCGGAGTAATCCTGGCCCAAGACGCTGTCGATCGCCCTGCGGATCGTATCCGGTCGACGAAAGGTTGGTATCCCGACCGAGATAAAAGGGCGTGACCACGAGAGATCGGCCCGGTCATGCTGGGTGACCGCAACTGCCGCTTGAAGGTTGTCAACCGACGACGAATTCATGGTGTTTTTTCCTCGAGACATTCATGTTGGATGCACGTTGCAGCGCCTGCTGGTTGAGGGTCGTGGGTCAACAGATACAGTGATGCTGCCATTTTCAGAGCGAAACCCGACGCGCCGCCGGCGGCCATGAAATAGATGACGGTGACTGGCTGCCAGCCCGCCTGGGCGCCGGCGAGCAGCGGGCCAAACACGAGAACCGCCCGTGCGAGGTCGATGACCAGTCTTGTTCCTTGCCGCCGTAACAGAGCGGGAACGTCGCTGAGCGGAGTCGACAACGCCTGTGCCGCGCCCATCAGCGCCAGTGCGGTCATGATTTCCGCAGTGGGCATCCAAGGCTCGCCCAGAAGCGGAACGACCACATAGGGCGCGGCGAGGCCGAGGAGCAAGATCGGCACCGCGGTAAAGGCGGCGGCCAGCAGGAGAAGCCCGCGCGCCACACCAAGCAGGTGTCCACGATTGCTGTTCCGGTTTGCTTCGGCGACAAAAACATTGCTGAGCGGTGTGGCGATCAGCGTCACCGGACCGGTGACCAGCCGCGCGGCCACGCCCAAATATCCGGCAAATGCGGTGCCGAACAGCCCGCCGACAAGGACTGCTGGAAGATTGTTGATTGCTATGCTCGCGAGCGTTGCGGGAATATCGAACAGAGGAAATTTGTATTCCCGCCGAGCCTTTTCCAATACCGCACGCCAAGGTGCCCAGGCGATGCCACGCAAATCCTCCCAACTCATCACCCGATAGCCGATCACCCCGATGAAGACGAACTGGCTTAGAATATGGGCATGGATCATCGCTTCACCGCCGAGTTCGGCGATGCCGAAAGCCAATTGCAGTGCAGCCATGCTCGCCGGCAGGATCAGGCGCCCGAGAGCAAAATCGCGCAAAAGCCCGGCACGCAGACTCCAGCAGTTCATGGCTTCGACCAGACCTGCGCCTCCCATTCCAATCGGAATGAGCCAGGCGAGCGAGCCGAGGCGATTGGGAGCAAGGTTCGACAGCATCTGTCCGGCCGAAAAGGCCAGGACGGTCGTCACGAACACAGCCAAGAGAATAAGCTTGACCGTCACATAGGCCTGCGCGTTCCCCTTGACCCCATAGAGCGAAGCCTCGAAGCGCAATGCCGCGACCCCGGCGAGTATGTTCACGATCGACAGATAAATCGTAAAGATGCCGAAATCGGCCGGCGAATAGAGCCGCGCCAAAACCGGGATTGCGGCAAGAAGGGTGAGCTGGCCGACAATCGCCATTGCCGACACTCCGCTTGCTGCACGAATGATCGAGCCGATCGGGCTCGGCCGAACAACGATGATGGCTGTGCCTGCCGCAGGAACCGTCTTGGGTCTCAGAAGGTCGCTTGGTGCCATCGGTTCGCGCTTCCGAGAGAGGCAAATATCGGGGATTGCCGCAGCCTACGATGCACACCGGACCTTGCCATCATTCACCTGAATGACGCGCTCTGCTGACAGGCTGCACCGTGAATCGTCCTGGCCGCTCCCTGGATGAACCGCCCCAGGATCGTCCGTAGCCCAAGGACGAGCCTGTGGCCGTCATGCTATTTGCTCGCGCAAGAGGTCAGCGCTGTCCTCGAGCCGATATCCGGCATGTTTTTTCAGATTCACTCGCGTGAGGACACTGCCAACAGGTATCGCAAGAGAACCGTTGCCCTGAAGGAGTTCCAGCACCCCGCGAGCGAGGGTGCGTGGCGTTTTCCTCCACCGGATGGCGAAAAGAACCACGTCCGCCCATCCTGGCAGAAATTTGGCTTCCGGCTGCCCCAGCGCCGACGGCAGGTTTATGATCACGATGCGATAGGTCGCGTGCAGATCCGCCATCACTTTGCCTCCGTCCTCGCATGATAGCAGCGCCAGCAGGTCGTCCGACGGAGCGGCGGTCATTACGTCGATCCCGATTTCATGCAGCCTGGCAACGGCACCTTCCAGGTCGCAGCGATTGCAAACATAGTCAGCGAAGGAATGGCGGTTCTTGCGTTCGCTGAACTGGTGCAGGAACTCGAGCGTGAGCTGAACGCCCTTGCGTTCAAGATCGACCAACAGAACTCGACCGCCCAGTCGCGTGCCGGCGAGCGCCAGGCTCCACGCGAGCTCGGTCCCGCCATCCTGCGGCACGCTGGAGGTGACAAGCGCCGTGTACGACGAACGAGCCCTTAGCGCATTTGGTGCCGCCGCAATCAGCAACGACGTCACGGCGCGGCTATATGCGGACCTGCGCTCCCCCAGCACGAGGTTTCGCAGTTGTTTGGCATGCATTCCGCCTGCTTCGGGAATCTGCCCCACACAGGGAACCTTGAGCACCGCTTCTGCCTCGGCCTCGCCACGGAAAGTCCGGTCGAAATGATTGCGCATCGTGACGTACATCGCCCCCAGAATGGCGAATAGGATCATCCCAGGGGGAACAAGGAAGATGGCTGGCAAGGTCTGCGGGATAGTCGGCGGCCAAGCAGCGGACAGGATGGAAATTCCAGCTGAGGGAACTCCGATACGCCGCGTCAAATCCTGTTGTCGACCAAGGAGTTCGTTATATCGCTGGGTCAGCAGGCTGACCTGCGGCTCGAGAGCCCGCAAACCGGAAAGCCGGCTGGCGGTGTCGGCCATGACCGCATCCAGGATGTTCTTTCGGCTTTCAAGAGCGGCGATCTGTGCACGGAAAATGTTTGCATCGGCAGCAATCTTGTCGACGCCTTGTTCGATCTTGCTTTGCGTCGTGGCTCTGAGTTCCTGGTCTGCCGGCGCGAGAGCCTGTCGAGCCGCAAGGTCGGCAAGTTCAGGCGCGCCAATAGCTTCGGCCAAGGCGGTGAGAGAGGCCCCATGCTCTCGAAGCCCCTGGACGTATCGAAGCCGAGATTCCACAGCGGCGAGGTCCGCCTTTGACATCGACAATTGCTGGCTGAGGTCGGCCCGTTCCCTGGCTGCATTGTCCGCCGAGCCTTGGTCGATGGCTCCGTGGCTCAGCCGATATTTCTCAAGGCGGTCTGCCGCTGCCTGCAGATCATTTTGCAGCCCGGGCAAACTGGCGGTGATCGCATCGAGCTCTTGCTGGTCGGATGCCTGCCTTTTCTTCGCTAGGGAGTCGACATAAACCTGAGCGAATGTGTTGGCCACGAGCGCCGCCCGCGCGGGGCTGTCATCGGCAAAAGCGACGGAGATTACTCTCGATCGCAGCTCCTGCCCGACCCGCATGCCTCGCCGCAAAGCTCTCAACTCGGAGGCATCCTCGGCTTGTGGACCGTTGGCTACCTGGTCCGCCCCTGGCCACAGCCAGTCCAGTAGACCGCCGGCAAGTGAGCGTGTCCTTGGGGGAGGGGTGGCAGACGGTTCAAGCCGGGAATTCCTGCTCGCGGAATTGTCCTGTCCGGTTTCCGCCGCACCTGTCTTGCGCAGTGCCGCCATGACGCGGCGCAGGTGATCTTGCGACGATAACATCGTGATGTGGTCATCTATGCTTGAATCAACGAGGTCCTGCGAAGACGGGGCGCCGACGGGCAGTGAACCGCGCGAGGGGGCGTCGACGATAAGCTGGGTTGTTGACTCGTAGAGAACTGGTCGAAGGCTTCCCAGCAACCCCGCCAACAAGCCGCCCAACACAGCGAAGGCAACAATAGACCATTTTCTCCTTGCCAGAATCACGAAGAGTTGGCGCGACGCGGTGGGCGGCTCGACATACTCACGCAATGACCGCACGGGCACTCTGCCTTCGAGAACCGGTGCTGGTAGTTGATTGACCCGTGGCAGCTGGATCGGGCTGATTGCGGAACCTACCATCTTACACTCCTGCCAGGTCGCGTTCATGAGTTGGGCCGGTTTGCTGTGCTTGCCGATTGGCCTTGCTCCGCCAGGCCTGGAACATCAACGCGGACCACAATTCGCGCGAGCGGTTATGGCCATCAATGTGATCGCGCCAGCAGGCGTCGATCTTCGCGGTGTCCAATACGTCACTGCTTTCGGTTCGCATGTCGGCGAGAAGATCGGTGGCCCAGTTGCGCAGCGGACCCCGCAGCCATGCAGCGATAGGGACATCGAAGCCTTGTTTCGGACGCTCGATCAGGTGCTGCGGGAGATAGCGGCGTAGCAATTGGCGAAGGATCCATTTGCCGGCGCCATCACGAACTTTCATGTTGGATGGCAGCCGCCAGGAGAATTCGACAACGCGGTGGTCAAGCAGAGGACACCGACCCTCAAGGCTGTTGGCCATGGTGGCACGGTCCAGCTTCACCAAGATATCGCCAGGCAAGTAGCCCGCCATGTCATCGTACAGAAGACGGGAGAGCAGGTCGTCAAGCGGCGGACCGCCGTAGCCGTGGGTTGGTTCGGTCGGCCGCTGATATCCAAGGTTTTCAGCTTGTGGCCGCGCCAGCCGCTGAAACAATTCGTCTTCGTTCGATGCCGTGAGCAGCCGGGCGAGGCGTTCCATTCGGTCGCTCCGGATAAAATGCCTCGCGCTCGCAGAGAGCGGCAGTTTGCCAACGGCATCGTCACGTCCGGCGCGTGCGAAAAACCCTGCCCCTGCCGCCAAGGTTCGGCGCAGTTGTCGGGGCAGGCGCAGGTGCCGTTTCAGCCGCTCCGCCATAAAGTGGCGGCCGTATCCTGCGAAGCATTCGTCACCACCGTCGCCCGACAGCGCTACGGTGACGTGCTGACGAGCGAGCCTGGCAACGAGCAAGGTCGGTATTTGTGATTCATCGGCGAAGGGTTCATCCCAGACCTGGGGCAACTCGGGAATGACGTCACGTGCGGCGCTTGGCGAGAGGTGAAGTTCGGAGTGGTCGGTACCCAGATGACGGGCAACGGCCGCTGCGTATGGAGCTTCATCAAAGCCGCCCTCTCCGAACGAGATCGTGAAGCTGCGAACCGGCTTGCAGGATTGGGCCTGCATCAAGGCGATCACGGCTGAGCTGTCGATCCCGCCCGACAGGAAGCCGCCCAGAGGCACGTCGGCGATCATACGTTCCCGCACAGCCAGCCGAAGCCGGTTGTCCAGTTCGTCAACCAGATCTTCGTCGGTGCCGATGGCGGGATTCCGTCGCCCATCGGCAGCGACGGCAGCCAGCGACCACCAGCGGTGAACGCATCGGGAAAGACGGTCCGCGCTGCGGTCTTCGGCAAAATTCGCCGCCGTGACGGAAAGGACAGAACCAGGCGGCAGTTTGAACACGCTTCGCCAGATACAGCGATGGTCCGGCACCCATCCCGTCGAAAGCATTGCCGCGGCGGCATCAAGATCAAGGTCGGGAGAAAAGCCCGGAAAGCAATTGATCGCCTTCAGCTCAGACGCGAAAACCAGCGCATCTCGGGTCGATGCGACATAGAGGGGCTTTTTGCCCATTCTGTCGCGGGCCAGATGCAGGGTTCTTGTCTTGAGATCCCACAATGCGAAGACGAACATACCGGCAAAGCGATTGAGGGCGGCCTCAAGCCCCCAATGCTCGATTGCGCAGAGCATCACTTCGGTGTCGCTAGCACCTTGAAAGGTTTGGCCCGCACACTCGAGTTCGCTACGCAAATCGCGAAAATTGTATATCTCACCGTTGAAGGTGATCACGTACCGACCGCTGGCGGAATGCATCGGCTGGTGCCCGGCGGCTGACAGGTCGACAATTGCCAACCGCCTGTGGCCCAGTGCGATTCCAGCTTCGCGGTCGATCCAGAGCCCCTCGCCATCCGGCCCCCGGTGACGCAGCGATGCAGTCATCCGCCCGATCGCTCCAAGCGGCTTTATGTCCAGAGCGTCCGAAGCCAATAGAATTCCCGCGATCCCACACATTAGGCCACCCTCGGTTCAGCAAGCTGCCGCCGAAGTGCGGTCGGATTTCCGGCAACGAGGCAGAAAGCCAGCGAAAACCACACGATCGGGTGGCGGATGATCAGGTGAGGCATGCTGAAGATTATCGTCGATCCCCCGAGCACCAGCAGGGCGTCGAATCCCGCTCGCCAGGCGGAGGACATGGCGGCGCCCACGATCCAGACCAACGCCATCACGGCAAGCAATCCGCCCTGCAGGTAAAGGTCGAGAACGGTGTTATGCGCCTCGAAAGGTCGCTGTAGAAATTGACGGTCGGCCACGGGAGGCCGCTCGAGGTGGGGGCCAGGGCCCAGTCCCAGGGACCCGGATTTCAATCCTTTTTCCACAGCCTCCTGCCACAGATAAAGCCGGAGTTCGAACGTTTCGACGGTCGCTTCCCCGCCTTCGTCTTTGGTAAGGCTCTTCGCAAAATTGGCGACGCTGGTCTCTTCGGTGAGCGCGTACGGCGTCATTGCAAGCGCTAGAGGGAAGGAGCCTGCCAACAGCATAATTGCCGCCAGGCGGGGCATGCTGGCGCGGCCGCTCGTTGCTATCCATGCACGAAGCCGCAATCCGATGAAGATGAGGCAGCTCAGGATGCTGGTATAGAGATAGGTGTCGCTCTTCGTCAGTCGGCCGACATAGAACGTCAGGAGCAGGCATGAGAATGCTAGCAAACGAGCCCATGGGTTGCGCGTGGTCGTGGCAAGATGCAAAGCCAGCGGGCCAAAGAGCGCGCAATAGAGCGCGAGTTGGTTCGGGTTCTCTGACCAGCCGCGGAACCGGTCCCAATACCATGGATCGACGCCGGATTGGTGGATCGCACCATAAGCCAAGCCAAGCTGTATCACAAAGGCTCCATTGGCAAACGCGACCACGTACCATGCGCTGCGGCGCAGATGCCGATCGGCGTCCGGCTCCGCCGCGGCCAGGCACGTAAAGCTTGCCAGCAACACATATGCCATAATGTCATGTACAAACCCGGTCAGATAAAGAACGGTGGTCAGGTAACCGACGATCGTGCCGATCCCCAAAGCGAGCGACAGGAGCAGCCAGAAGCTCGCCAGTTGGACAAAAGCGGGTGTGAGCTGGAGACGACCGCCAGCGAGTATTCGTCCAATCGCCAGCACGATCCAGATCGCGATGAACAATTCGCCATAGCCGAGCGGCAATCCCGGAACGCCTAGTTGCGTCGCATAGGACATAGCAACCCCCAGGGCGAGCAAGGCGTCCCGGATCATTGATGTGCCCCGCCTCGGTGATTTGCGAGGCCGCCTCCAAGCCCAACGGCAGGGAGCGGTCGCATGTGCCCCGCGCGGAGTGTGTTGTCGTAAAGGTCGCAGTACTGGTCGACCACCAGTGGCAGGGCAAATCGCCTCCGGACAAGTTCAACAGAACGGGCGCCCATCGCCTTGGCCGCCGCGCGGTCGGACAGCAAGTCTATTGTTCGCGAGGCGAGGGCTTCGGCATCATGCGGCGCAACCAGGTAGCCGTTCCATCCGTCTTCGACGACGTCGCTGCAGCCTGGCATCCTTGAGGCCACGATGGGCAGTCCCGCCAGCCCCGCCTCGAGCAATACACGCGGAACCCCCTCGCGATACTGAGTGGGAAAGGCGAATACATCGGCCATGCCAAGGAGATCGGCGACATCGCGTCGTGGACCCAAGGCCAGCACATGAGGTGCATGCCGATCAAGCTCCGACTTGTCGATTGCGAATGAGCCTTCGGATTCTCGTGGGCCGACGAGCACAAACCGTGCCGCGGGCCTTGCGGACAGGATGCGAGGGATCGCATTGAGAAGGGTCGCCACGCCTTTCTGGCGCGTCAAACGGCCGACGAAGATCACCACTTCGGCGGACTGAAGGCCGAGGTCCTTTCGCATCTTCGTTGCTGAGGACCCGAGATGGCGCACCGTTGCGAACGCGTCGACATCGATTCCGGAACTGCGTATCAGTCGCGAACTTCCGCGACCGATCAGCCGAAAGCGCTCGAAGAACAGTTGGTCGTCGCTATTTTGGAATACGGTCGCAGCCGTCCAGGAAGACGCAAGCCATTGTAGTGCGCAATAGACCGGACGCAACGCCAGGGCTCGAGGCTCCAGCGATGAGAACGTCCACCCCAGTCCGTTGATGGTGCGAATGACCGGAACAGTTCCCCGTACCGAAAGGGGCGTTAACAGATTTGGCTTGGTGTCGAAGCTCTGGATGAGGTCAGGCTGAAGCTCCTGCATCAAGCGGCGCATCGTTCCGAGAGTGCGCCATTCCCCGCCTCCGCTTGCAAAGCGGTCGAAGGTGAACCTGTGATGCGAAATGTCATGCCGTAAAAACGGTACGGGAGAACCGCTCGAGACCGCCGTAACGCGAAAGCCTTTCTCTCGCAGCGCGATGAGGAAGGGAACTCTCAAGGCGTGATCCTCGCCTCCCACGCAGACCAGGTGCGGGTTCATCTGCCTCTCCCAAGCGCACATGGCCGATTGGCTCTCATGCTGCCATGGCCCGGCTTCATCACCTCTGAGCGCATGCCGCCCGAGTGCACGCTAGGGGGACACCAGATGCCTGTCCTCGTCCGTTTGAATGACACCCGTGATGTTTGGAAGGGTAGCGATCAGCGAGGCGAGATTCCCTCGCGATTGCCGGAGCGTTCATGTGACTCGTGTCTTGCGGGATGAGCGCGGTGTTCGCCTGAGCCGGTACGAGTGGCTGGTCTGCATCACCTTGGTTGTAAGGTTTTCGAGTGTCCAATTGCGGCGGCGTGGTGCCTGAGCTCCGCGGTTCGCTGATGGCAAAAAGTTTTTGACGCGTGGTTGCGCTGGGCCGTCAAGCCGGCCCTCGGCCTGCGTCGCCCGGTCTTCAGGACGGAACCCGCACGTCAGCTGTTGGTCCACACATCCGGAACATCTGTCGGGGGGGGCCCACGGGCGACCCCCCCGGTTTAAAGAGTTTTTTGGGTGGGGGGGGGGGGGGTCGCCAAAAAAAAGAGGGTGATTTTAAAAAAAGAAGGGGGGGCA